>CALFAM010000371.1 GCA_937948815.1 uncultured bacterium | reverse complement strand
GTGAAAGCGGTCTGGCGCGGTCCCGCCGTTCCATGGCTGCATCAGGTTCAGGCCGACGACACCACCGTGCTCGAAGATCGTGCGCGCGACATCATCCTCGAGGTTCCGAGGCGTATCGACAAAACAACGAAAGCAGGAGTGACTGGCCAGTCGGGGGAGATCACCGCCGACGCGATCGAGATGCTCGAGCATATCCTCGGCCAACCACGGTGAGGCGTGGGAGAAGTCGAGCGCGGGGCCTGTTCCATGGGTGCGCACGGCGATCATGTGGTCGAGCAGACGGCGCCCGTCATCGGTCAGCCCGCGGCGACTTCGGTTGCCACCGCCGAAGCGGTTGTCGTCGGCCCAGGTCAGCGAGACATAGAGCGCCGCACCGAGGCTCGCCCGCATCTCGTCGAAGCGTTCGAGGGCAGCGCGCAGAGGTTCGTCTTCGTCGGCAAAGGTGCTCGCGCTCTCGAAGGCCGCGACCACGCCGATGCGGTCGTCCGCGGCGACGTCGCCAGCGCGGCGAATGGCACGGACGCGATCTGCCTGGTCATCGAGTAGCTGGCGGAAGGCGGCCACCTGCCGACGTCCCCAATCCACGCTTTCGCGATGGCAGGGGGAGAAGATGGCCAGGACCTGCGTTCGCACGCCGCCGGCTTCGAGGTCTGGAATGCTGGCACGGGAGGCCGAGTCGAGTGCCGATCGCTCGCTACCGTTGATCAGATAGGCAAGGAGGTCGCAGTGCAGATCCGCGATCGGTATACAGGCTTCGTTCATGGCGATGGCGACACTCTCGGTCGGGCGCCCTTGACGGACGGGAGAACGGATCGCGCGAGGCGTACGGACACGGCGACCATGGGCAGCGCGCGGGCCGGCACGGCTTGCAAGTTCGAGCGTTGTCCGGCATGCTACCAGTCCGCTCTACCAATTCCCCGAGAACAACGAACCGTATGACGAGATTTCACTTTCGAACGCGCTGCCGTCGGGCGGCGACTCGGGCCGTGCTTTGCGCGAAGCCCGCCCTACTTGTTTCTTTCCTCTTCTCGATCTCGTTCCAGGCGGGTGGCCAGACAGCGCCATCGATGCCCGATTCGGCATCGTCCGATGCCCGCGACGCCAGCCCCGCCACTGCGGCGGTGAATGAGCACGGAATGCCCGCCAATGCGTCGCTCGATGGGCGTGGCTCTCTCGATAGCGAGACCTTGCGCGACGGCTTGCGACAGGTCATCACCGAGGCGCGGGATCGAGTCTTCCCGTCATTGGTGTCGATCCGGGTGGTCACTGTGGCCTACCGCGGAGGGCGCGAGCTGAAGACCATGGCAACGGGCAGCGGCACGATCATCTCGGCCGAAGGTCACGTCCTGACCAACCAGCACGTGACCGCCCACGGTCGCAGTTTCACCTGCACCCTGGCGGACAAGCGGCAGGTGAATGCGCGGCTGATTGGCGAGGATCCTTTGACCGACCTGGCGGTGCTCCAGCTCGACTTGGATGAGCTTGAGGACGGCGGCGCGAGTCTCCCCGTCGCTCAATTCGGGCGTTCCGATCTTCTCGAGGTCGGCGACTACGTCATGGCCATGGGGTCGCCGTTCGCCCTTTCGCGCTCGGTGAGCCTCGGTATCGTCTCGAATACCGAGCGGGTCTTTGCTGGCGGCTTCGGCAGTGACGATGCCGATGCCATGGAGCTGGAGGACGGACAGCGGACCGGCCTGTTCACGCAGTGGATCCAGCACGACGCGCTGATCAATCCCGGCAACAGCGGTGGCCCGCTGGTCGACCTGACTGGCGCCATCGTCGGGGTCAACGAGCTCGGCTCGAATGCCATGGGATTCGCCATCCCGTCGAAGCTCGCACAGCGGGTCACGGCGGCCCTGATCGCCCACGGCGAAGTGCCCCGAAGCTGGATCGGTGCGTCGTTTCAGACGATTCGCCGGACGGGCTTCGACCATGGCGTGCTGGTCGACTCGGTCGTGCAAGGCGGGCCAGCAGCAGAAGGAGGGCTGATGGCTGGCGATCTGGTGGTGGAAATCGAGGGCGAGGCCCAGAACGTGCGGTTTCCCGAACAGGTTCCCTTGCTGCTCGACCGGTTGGCGAGTCTGCCGATCGGCGCCGAGATCCAGGTCCGCCTCGAGCGCGATGGTGCGGAACACGAGGTGACGATCGTCACCGAGCGGATGACCCGCGATCTGGGTGAGCAGCGGGCGTTTCATGCCTGGGGGCTTTCGGCACAAGACATCACCCCCAAAATGGCGCGCGATTATGCCCTGGCGTCCACCGAGGGTCTCTTGATCACCGGCACGCGGCAGGGCGGTCCCGCGCAGCTCGCGGAGCCACCCCTCGGCTATGGTGATGTCGTGCGCGCGGTCGGCGGTCAGCAGGTTCAGGACATGGCGGCGATGATCGCGCGCTACCAAGAGCTAGAGACCGCCTCTCCGGACGCCGAGCCCGATCCCGTTTTGGTCGAGTTCGATCGCCGCGGGCAGGTGCACGTCACCTTGCTCCAACCGCGTTCCGATGACTCGGACGATCCGCCTCGTGAGCTGCCCAAGGCTTGGGTTGGTGTGACCACGCAGCCACTGGTGGCCCGGTTGGCCGAAGCCCTGGGTCTCGAGCGGCGCGGCTTCCGCATCACTCGTGTCTTTCCGCAGACTGAAGCGGCGAATGCCGGCTTAGTGGTGGGAGATGTCGTGGTCGCGCTGGATGACGAAGCGCTGGAACCTTCCGGTGTTCAGGACAGCGGACAGCTGACCCGGCTGGTGCGCTCGAAGGACATCGGCGCAGAGGTACGCCTTCAGGTGCTACGCGACGGTGAGGAACAGGTCGTTCCAGTCTTGCTCGAGCGCACACGCCTGACGCCGGAAGAAGCGCGCACCCATCGCGACAGTGATTTCGAGCTGACCGTTCGTGAGCTCACCTTCTTCGACCGCGACGAGTTTCGGTGGGATCCAGAAGTTCGCGGCGTGCTGGTCACCCAGGCTGACAATGGCGGCTGGGCCCAGCTCGGCGGCGTCCGGCCGCGCGACCTGATCCAGGCCATCGACCAGGAGCCGATCACCAGCCTGACGTCTTTCCGCAAGGCGATGGACACGATCGAGACGGAACGCCCAGGGCGCGTCGAGATCTTGGTTCTGCGCGGCCTGGCCACGTACGTTCGCTATCTCGAACCCGATTGGACCCCGAGTGACGACGAGGAGGCACCCTGATGAGCACCTTGGCAACGCACGTTTTCCGTATGCCGAAGGTTCGCGGTGCGCTGATCGCGCTCGGTACGCTGGTCACGGCGGCGATCGCGGCTCCGGCCGCCGAAGCGTCCGGGGTCGAAACCTATGCCACGGTTTCCGACCGGGCCGAAGCGATCGTCACCGTCAGTTTCGTGCTGCGCATCAAGATCGAAGGTGGCGGCGACCGCGAGATCGAGAGCGAAGCCGACTGCCTGATGGTCGGAGCCGATGGCTTGGTTCTGTGCTCGAATACCGAGCTGGGGGGCTATGTGTCGATGCTCGGACGGATGATCGGAGGGGGCCGTCTGAGCGCCTCCGGCTCCGCTGCCGAGATCATGGTCAGCTACGACGACGATACCGAGGGCACGCCAGCTCGCTTGCTCACCCGGGACACGGAGCGTGACCTTGCCTGGGTCCGCCTGGAACCCGAAGAGGGCGAGACGCTACCGGCAGGCCCGTTCCTCGATCTGTCTGCCGATCCAGCGATTCTGGCGCCGGGCGACACCTTCTACGCAATTCGGCGGATGCACCGCTTCTTTGACCGCGTGCCCGTGGTCGTGGAAGGGGCAATCGGTGCCGTGACCACCCAGCCTCGACACCTCATGGTGCCGGCCCTGCCACTCGAGATCGGCTTTGGCTTGCCCGTCTTCGACCGACAAGGCGCCTTCGCCGGCATCACGGTCATGCAGACACCGACGGCCGAAGAAGCGCAGTCACTGATGGCGAATCCGATGTCCTTCCTCGGCTCTGCCGCCAAGGCTGGTGACATGGTTGGCGGCTTGATCCTGTCCGCCGGAGAGATTGCCAAGGCCACCGCCCTGGCTCGCGAAATCATCGCCGCCGACGACGCCGAAAGCGCGAACTGAAACCCGATCCTTCGACCGGCGCAGCCCCAGCCGTCCCCCCTACGCCCTGCGAGGGGCCTGCACGCGTAAGTCCCCTGGGCAACCACCGTTCGTCCTGCTGCCTTGGGCCCCGCGAGGGGCCCAAGCGCGTAGTCCGGGGCTGGCGACGCGCAGCGGCGCGAGCCCCGGGCGGGTGAACGGGCTGCAGCGTGGGCCTACAGCTGGCCGGCGCTGATGCCCATCAACAGACCGAAGCGATCGCGCACCCAGCGCGCGCCGGCGGGGCCGGTGGCGCTGCCGGCGCGGCTGTCCTTGGCTTCCCAAGCTTCCCGCGACATGCGCTCGAGGGGATCTTTCCCTTCCTTCGACAGGGTCGTGTTGATCGTCGAAAGTGTCGTCAGCAGGGAGTCCGCTTGCTCCTTGGCGGCAACCATCTCGGCTTCGATATTCGCCAACTGTTGCTGCTGTGAGCCCCCCGGGCGCCCGTCAAAGCCGACGATCTCGCCGTAGAGGATGCCCATGCGTTCCCGTAGCGCCTCGCCGCCCGAGAAGATCGTGCCTTCCTGCACGGCCAGGCTGTTGGTGAGGGCTTCGAGATCCGTAGCAAAGGACTCGAGTTGCTCCTGCGCCTTGCGCCGCGAAGCCAGTGCCTCGGCTTGGTCTCTTGCTTGGCTGGCCAGATCGTCGAGACTCTCGACCAGGTAGGTCAGGTCCGCGAGCCGGTCGTAGACGGCGAGGGCTGTCGTCTGTTGCAGCGCGCGGTCCTCGTCCGAGTGGGGGTTGCGGGGGTCCGGTACCAGTCGAATCTGGCCATCGATGACCTCCTTGCCCTTGGTCAGGCGCACCTTGTACGTACCCTCTGGCACCCGTGGGCCGGTGAAGGCCGGAATCAGTGAGTTGGCCGGCGGAACCTTCGGCGCCTTCAGGAACATCGGCCATTCGACCCGATTGAGTCCGCGGCGCTTGCCTCCCGGCAGGGTTACGAGCAGGTTGTCCTCCTGGTCGAAGATCTCCACCTTGAGGTCGCCGAAGAGATGGCGCTTCTTGAGGAAGTAGGTGATCCCGACCGTGGGGCTGGGAACCTCACCGACGAATTCTTCGGCACCGGAGAAATTGAACAGTGTGGATTGCAGGACCTGGTAGCCCGGGCGCGAGGGCAGGAGGGTGACGTTGGCCTCCAGCGCTTCGGCCGTCAGGTGACGGATGGGCGTGATGTCGTCGATGATGTAGACGCCGCGCCCGTGGGTGCCGAGGATCAAGTCGTGCTCCGTGGGGTGGATCGCCAGATCGTGCACTGCCACCGGCGGCATGTTCTCCTTGAACCGTGCCCAATGCGTTCCGCCGTCGAGGGTCAGCCAGAGCCCATGCTCCGTGCCGAGGAACAGCAGGTCGGCATTGACCGGATCCTGCTTGAGAATCCAGGCATAGCCGTCGACCTTCTCCTCGTCGATCAAAGGCGTCCAGCTGGCTCCGAAGTCGTCGGTCCGGAAGGCATAGGGCGCCATGTCGCCGCGCCGATGATCGTCGATGGTGACAAAGGCTGTGCCCGCGGCGTGTGGGCTGGCATGGACGCTCGACACCCAGCCGCCGGAGGCCGGGCCATTCGAGCTCGTGCCGTCCGACGTGATGTTGGCGGTGACGTCGGCCCAATCCTCGCCGCCATTGCGCGTCACCTGGACATTGCCGTCGTCCGTACCGACCCAGATGATCTGGCCATCGCGCGGCGACTCACTGATGCTGTAGATCGTCGTGTTGTTCTCGGCGGTCGTATTGTCCGAGGTCAGCCCACCCGAGTCGGCCTGGCGCTGCCGTGCTGGATCGTTGGTGGTCAGATCGGGCGAGATCGTCTCCCAGGAATCGCCCCGATCGCGGGATCGGTGCAGGAATTGCGAGCCGACATACATCGTTCCCGGCTGCGTGGTGGAGAGGACGACTGGAGTATTCCAGTTGAATCGCAGCTTGGGCTGGCCTTCCTGTGGGTAGACCTTGATGCTCTTCGATGTCTGGAGCCTCATGTTCACGCGGAACAGCTCGCCACCCTGGTAGTCGTAGTAGACGACGTCCGGCTGATGTGGATCGGGCAGGGTCCAGAAGCCGTCTCCGCCGCCAACCACGTCCCAGTGCTTGTTCCGAATGCCGCCGGGCATTCGCGACGGCCCACGCCAGGAACCATTGTCCTGGAGGCCGCCATAGACGTTGTAGGGCCACTGGTTATCGTGTGCTACGCGGTAGAACTGCGAAACGGGCAATGACTTGACGTGGCGCCAGGTGCGCGAACGATCGTTCGAGACGTAGACACCGCCGTCGGTGCCGAGCACGAGCATGTTGGGGTTCTTCGGATTGACCCACAATGCGTGGTGGTCCGGATGAACCGAAATGGAGAATCCAGCCCCGAACAGCGCCGAGAAGGACTTACCGCCGTCAGTCGACTGGGTGAAGGTGAATGCCGGGCGGTAGACGCGCAGGTGGTCGGTGGGGTCGACGACGATCTCACCGAAGTAGAACGGCCGGAAAGCGACGCTGGCTGCATTGCTGACCTGACGCCAGGTGGCGCCGAGGTCGTCAGACCGGTAGAGCGCCGTGTCTTCGGCCTCGACAATGGCGTAAACCACGCTCGGGCGCGACGGCGCGACCGTCACGCTGATCCGCCCCTTTTCACCCTCTGGAAGGCCGTTTTCGAGCTGGTCCCAGGTCTCGCCACCGTCGGTCGACTTGTAGAGGCCACTGCCCGGACCGCCCGA
Source organism: uncultured bacterium (assembly GCA_937948815.1). GTDB lineage: Bacteria > Acidobacteriota > Thermoanaerobaculia > Multivoradales > J023 > J023. The sequence continues at coordinate 14,929 of CALFAM010000371.1, read as the reverse complement.
GGTGAAGAAGTCCGGCTCGCGGCGGAACTGCCACATGCCGGCGTACAGCACGTCGGGTTCCTGAGGATCCATGTCGATGTCGGAGCAGCCGGTGTCTTCATCGACGCTCAGGACGTTCTCCCACGACTCGCCACCGTCGGTGGTGCGCCACACGCCGCGCTCGCCGCCTGCGCTCCACAAGCGGCCAGTGGCGCAGACGAAGACGGTATCGGTGTCGTGAGGATTGATGACGATCTGGGCGACGCGCTCACTGTCAGGGAGGCCGACGTGCTTCCAGGACTCGCCGCCGTCGGTGGTCTTGTAGATGCCGTCGCCGAGCGAAACGCTGTTGCGCACCCATGACTCGCCCGTGCCGACCCAGACGACATCAGGATCGGACGGGTCGACCCGCACGGCGCCGATCGACTGGGTGTGGTCGTCGAAGACCGGCTCGAAGGTGATGCCCGCATCCTCGGACTTCCACACTCCGCCCGACGCCGTACCGACCCAGAGGGTCACGGGAGGGCCAGGGACCGCGTCGAGTGACGAGATGCGGCCGCTCATCTCGGCGGGGCCGATCGCGCGCGCGCGCAGCGCGCCGAAGGTGTTGGAGTCGATCGGGATCTCGGCGCCGGCAAGCGTGGGCGCGAGCAGCGGGATCGCCAGGCCGACCGCGGCAAGCGCACGGGCCGAGCGCTGGGCGGTGAGCGAGGTGGGGGACTTCCTCGTCAGTAGATGGATGGGCCTCATCAGATTCATGAGCAGAAACTCTCCTCGGGGTCGTGAGCGGAATTCGCCATGGCGAAGCCAAGGGCCGGAACATACGTAGCGGCGGCTACGGACGTCCGAACCCCGGCAGGCAAGCAGACGGGACAAAAACAGAACGTGCTGCAAGAGCCCCCGATCGTATCGCTCGATGGGGGGCGCGGCCGAACGGAGCTCGTGCAACAGAAAGCAGGCGAGGTGATCTCGCGTGGGCCGAATAGACGTGAGGCCGGCTGCCGCCGGCCTCCAAGGGCACGCCGCGCGATGCGCGGCATGCAGAGTCGTGCCGCAACCGGCTTACTCCGTCGCGCCCTCACTGGGCTTCTCGGCCTTGGCGGGCATGGTGAAGCGATCGTCGGAGATGTCGGCGCCGAGCTCCACTTCGGTGATGGTGATCACCTGCATGGCGGGGCCGCCCATGCTGATCGACATCGAGTGGGGAAGCAGGATGCCGTCGACCTCTTTGTAGTCGCTGAGGTCCGTGGTGACGTCGACCTCGACGCCTTGCATGTCCTGCTTCGACTGCTGGCGGAACTCGATGAAGTTCTCGGTGCCGATGAAGGAGTTGATGATATCGCCATTCTTCTTGGTGATCTTGAGTTTGTAGGCTTCCGTGCCGTCAACGTCTTCCTTGCCAAGAAGCTCGACCGAGTGACCCTTCTTGTCGTAGTCGACCAGCGCGCCGTCAAAATCAGCCTGGTCGAGGATCTGCTTGAGCTGGTCATCCGCCATCTCTTCCGGGTCTGGCTTGCCCATCATCGGCATGATTGCCCAACCGGTGGTTCCGTCGTAGGCCTGGACCATGTCCATGCCTTGGAAAGTCGCCTGGAAGCGCACCATGCTCGGACGCTTCATCTCGAGCTGCAGCGGGAATTCCATGCCCTGCGACGGCATCGACATCACGCCGGTCATCTTGGCGGTCGTGACCTTGTCCCAGGCTTCGCGGCCGCCCCGGGCCTCGATGAACTTGGCGATGACATCGTCGGCCGACATTTCGTCACCGGTGACGTTGTCGGCTGCGGTTGCGTTTCCGGACAAGAGAAGTCCGGATAGCGTCAAGAGAATGAGCGTTTGCTTCATGATTGCCTCACAGTCTAATGATCCTCGACACCCAAGAGGGGCGGGCTTTTTTCACGCGGCTGCCCTGCCGGCGGCGGCGCTAATGGCCTTTATACAAACGATGACGAAGCCGCAAGGTTGCGATTCGTCCTGGCACCCTACCGTACGCGGTAGCGCCGAGACTATTCCACCGTGATGACGATCTTTCCGAAGTGGCGTCCCGAGGCCATGTGGCGGAAGGCGTCGGAGGCCTGGTCGAAGGGTACCTCGGAGTCGATCACCGGTCGCACGTCATGGGCGGCGATGGCGCGATTCATCGCCTCGAAGCCTTCGCGATGGCCGACCATGAGGCCCTGCAGGCGCACCTGCTTCATCAACACCGGAATGACCGAGAGCTCGGTGGCGACGCCAGAGAGCACGCCGATGACGCTGATCGTGCCGCCGATCCGGATGGCATCGAGGCTTTCGCCCAAGGTGCCCGCGCCGCCGACCTCGACGATGTGGTCGACGCCACAGCCATCGGTCAGCGCCCGCGCTGCCTTGCCCCAGCGCGGCGTCTGGCGGTAGTTGATCGTCTGCCAAGCGCCCAATTTGCGGGCGCGCGCGAGCTTTTCGTCGCTCGACGAGGTGACAATCGTCCGCGCGCCGAGCGTCGTGGCGAGCTGCAGCGCGAAAATCGAGACGCCGCCGGTGCCCTGGACCAACACAGTGTCCCCTGCGCGTACCGCGCCGAGGGTGACGAGCGCGCTCCAGGCGGTGAGACCGGCGCACGGCAAGCAGGCGGCTTCCGCCGCGCTGAGATGGCTCGGGAAGGGGACCACGCCATGCTCGGGCAGCACCATCTGCTCCGTCAGCGTGCCGTCGAGCGGACCGCCGAGGGTTCCTCGTACTTTCTCGCGATTCGGTGGGCCAGATTGCCAGGTCTGGCTGAAGCAAGTTGCGACGCGGTCTCCGGGGTGCAGCCGAGTCACGCCGTCGCCAACGGCTACGATCTCGCCAGCGCCATCCGAGCAGGGAATCAAGGGCAGGGGCTGCTTCGGGTTGTAGTGGCCGGAAACGGTCATCAGATCTCGATAGTTCAGCGACACCGCGTGCATGCGGACCAGTACCTGGCCAGGGCCTGGTTGTGGATCCGGTCGTACGGTGACGGCAAGGTTGTCGATCCCAAAGCTGTTCTGTAGCTCGATGACGCGCATGGTGGCTCCACAGGTCTGTGAGCACGCGATGGTATCCGAGGCGTCGGCGTGCTGGCCATCCGGAAAGCCGGAGCTTGCTGCCGAGATCGAGCGATATCTGACACATTTCTTTTTCTTCTTTTCTGCGAGAAAACGACAGATAGGTCCGTCCATTCCATGCGAACACGATGGTGCTGCAAGAACGAGTCGCTCGCTGAAGTGAGCACGCAGGCCGTCGTGCGGGGGAAGGAGCACGGCCATGGGGGTCGTGCCACCAGTCCCTCGACCGGAGACGGACATGACTTTCATTTCGACACTGTGGGCAATTCTGGTCGGCTGCTTCGATCTCGTGATGTGCAACATTGCACCGGCAGGCGCTGAGCTGAGCCCGAACGGTTAGGACGATGGGGGAGACGTCCACCCAGCTGGGCACGGTGGTGGAGTGTGGCAATAGGGCTCGCTCCACCGCCGGTCTCTTGGTAACCTCGGGCCATCCGGACCGTCTCATGTCGTCGATTCTCCCCATTCCGCCCGAGGAACCGAATTCAGTCACGCCTATGTCCTTTGATGCCCTTTGGCCCGAAGTTCGGCCCAAGCTCTACGGGGTCCTGGCACGCTATGGCATTCCTCCGGAAGATGCCGAGGACCTGATTCAGACTGCCGTCATCCAGTACCTAGAGAAAAGGCACATCGTCCGCGAACCGCTCAAGTGGATCCCCGCTGCCTTGCACAACATTTGTAAGATGCATTGGCGGACCCGTGGTCGGAGTCGCATCATCGCGGTCGATCAGCCCCTCTTGGAAGTCCTGGCGGAGGAAGAAACGCCCGAGCAAGAGTCGTCCGTCATTCGAAGTGAGCTGTCGACTTTGATCAACCGACTCAAAGAGCGGTGCCGAAAGATCTTGAAGATGCGCTACCTCGGCTATGATCGACACGAGATCGCCGGCGAGACTGGCTACAAGCTCTCAGGCATCGACAAGGTGTCGAAACGCTGTATCGACGAGCTGAGTCACAAGTTCCGGGTGGCCTCGTCTGGACTGGGGAACAAGCGCCGGAAGGATGATCGACGCGAAGACCCGCAGGATTGAGGCGAGGTCGAGCAACGAGCACTGCGATGATGAAAACACCTTCGTCTCGAATCATGACGCGCTTCTCGCGTGGCGATGCGTCTCCGACCGAAAGCCGCAACGTGGTCCGCTGGCTGTTGCTCAGCGGTGAAATGACGGCGACGGAAGAAGGCGCCGAGTCGAAGCATTCGCGCTACGACGGCGTGCTCCAACGTGCGCTCGGGCGAGCGAATACGACGCAGGTCAGGCTCGAGGACGAGCTTCCCCGGGCAGAAAGCTTGCTCGCGCACATTGACGAGATGCCCAACGCCGCGCTCGCCGCCGCGCTCGCCGAGCTCGGCGCCCTCGCGATCTTCGCGACGCCTTCGTGCAGCCGGCTGCTTACCGAGCGGGTCGCGCGCACGGTCACGTCAGATCCGAAACGCGCAGCCCTTCTCGCGAATCTGGCAACGGAAGCCGCGGCGCGCATTCCGGAGGCGCGATGCTCGGTCCACCTGGCCGCGGACGTTCGTGCCACGGCTTGGGCGCATCGGGCGAACGCGTTGCGGGTTGGCACGAATCTATCGGCTGCCGAGGAGGCGTTGAGTCGCGCTGCAGAGCTCCGGGCTGCGGGTACCGGTGATCCGCTAGTCGCCGCCCTGGTGCTCAGCTTCGAAGGCTTGATCCGGGTCGATCAGCGTCGGTTCGAGGAGGGTTTGCTTTGCTACCGCCGTGCTCGGCGCGCGGCCCGCAGGGTGGGTGATCGGCACCTGGCAGGTCGCATCTTGATCGACGAGGCCAACGTCTTCGCCAATCAAGGGCGGGACGAGGAAGCCATTCGGCTGCGCGAACGCGCGCTGGCTGAGATCGATGTCGAAGCTGAGCCACGCCTGGCCTTGGTGCTCCGTCACAACCTCGTTTCGTACCTCGACGGCGCTGGGCGCCACGACGAAGCGTGGCAGGGGCTGGAGGCGGCACGAACGCTCGCCCACGAGGTGGGAGATTCCCTCGACCGTGTGCGCCTACAGTGGTTGGAGGCGCGAATCGCCTGTCATCGCGGCGACCTCGCGCATGCCGAGCAGCAGTTCGTGGCGGCGCGCGACGTCTTCGCTGGCGCTGAGCTCTGGTACGACGCTGCGCTTATCTCGCTCGAACTCGCCGAGGTCTACCTGTCTCAGGGTGAGACCGCGAAAGTAAAGCACCTGGCGGCTGTGCTGGTGCCGGTCTTCGCTGCCCGCGACGTTCACCGCGAAGCGCAGGCCGCTCTGCGTGTCTTCTGCAAGGCGGCCGAGGCCGAGACCGTCGGGCTCGCGTTGATCGAGTCGGTGCGCCGAGACGTCGAAGGCGCCTCCAAACGCTAGCCCACGTCCCCGATCAGCATGCGGTGTCGGCGTTCAGCCGCCGCCCTCTGAAGGCGCCGACTCGGTGGTGCCGTCCCCTGCCTCTTCGCTCTTCTTGGGCTTGGGCTTGTCCTTGGTCGGATCCGTGACCTCGAAGCCCGATCCTTCGAGCTTGCCGTCCTCGAAGTCGATCGTCGAGATGATCTTGTCTTGGTCGGCCTTGGGCTCTTCAGCGGCGGCCGGTTCGGCAGGTTGGGTGGGCGACTGCTTGGCGCTACCGCCGCCACAGGCCGTCGTGCCGGCGAGCAAGGCGGCGAGAGACGCGGCGCAGGCCAGCGAGCGGGCTGCGGCAGACATGGATACATGACTCATGTTCGGTTCTTCCTCCTGAATCGGCGCCGAGGATATCTCAAGACGCTCGACAAGCGCCGTCGGCGTGCCTTCCTTCTTGCCATACTTGGCCTTGCTTGCATCTCAGGGGGCGGGACGATCACAATCGCCGTGTGGTTTTGCTCGCCAGTGTGGCAGGAAGCTACGACCGGAGGCCGTGCCCTCTCGAAGACAGGAGGGCTCTCTCGAACGCCAGGATGAAGGAGTCTCGACCTTGAAGCTGATTCGCGTCGGTGCTGCGGTTCTCGACCAGACACCGCTCGACTGGGACGGCAACCGCGACCGGATCCTGGCGGCCATCGAGCAGGCACGTGGGGAAGGCGTGTCGTTGCTGTGCCTGCCCGAGATGGCCATTACCGGTTACAGCTGTGAGGATGCCTTCTACTCGCCGGGCGTTCATGCCACCGCGCTCGAAGTTCTGATGCACGAGATCGCACCGGCTACCGTAGGAATGGTGGCGGCCATCGGTCTCCCGCTGCGGGTTCACAAGGCACTCTTCGACACGGTCGCCATGGTGGTCGATGGCGTGGTGAAGGGGTTCGTGGCCAAGCGGCACCTCGCTGCCGACGGCCTCTACTATGAGCCGCGCTGGTTCCGTCCTTGGCCGCGCGATCGCCGCGTCTCGGTGGACATCGGTGACCACGTGCTGCCGGTGGGGGATCTCTTCTTCAGCATCGATGGGGTGCGCATCGGCTTCGAAGTGTGTGAGGACGCTTGGGTGGCGGACCGTCCTGGGAGTCACCTCGCACGCAAAGGTGTCGACATCATTCTCAATCCGAGTGGCAGCCACTTCGCCTTCGGCAAGCATGACGTCCGAGAGCGCTTCGTCCTCGAGGGCTCACGGGCCTTCGGAGTCGCCTATGTTTATAGCAACCTGATCGGCAACGAGTCGGGACGGGCGATCTACGATGGCGGCGCCTTGATTGCCTCGGGGGGACAATTGGTCGCTGCGGGACCACGCTTCAGCTTTCGCGAAGTCGACATCACCTCGGCGACCATCGACGTCGACGCCAACCGCATGCTCCAGGTGCGCACGGGTTCGTTCATGCCCGACCTCGAGCCTGACGATGGCGCTCGGGTGAGGGTCCCCTTTGCCTTCCCGAGCCTGGCGGCGACCAGCCCGCCACCGGCGGTGGCGCTCGGGGCAGGTAGTCTGTCGAAAGAAGAAGCCTTTGCCCGTGCCATCGGCCTGGCGCTCTTCGACTATCTGCGCAAGAGCCGCTCCCGAGGCTTCGTGGTCTCGCTCTCCGGAGGGGCGGACTCCGCTGCGGTGGCCTGCCTGGTCAAGATCATGGTGGACGTGGCCCACGCCGAGCTCGGCGCCGACGGCTTGGGGCGCTGTCTCGACTACCTTCCGGATCTCGATCTGGAGCGAGACTGCGCGGATCCGCGGAGGCTGGTGAAACGCCTGCTCTTGTGCGTCTATCAGGCCACGCGCAACAGCACGGAGACCACCCGCAACGCTGCCCGAGAGCTCGCCGAAGGGCTCGGTGCGGAGTTTTGTGAGCTTGACGTGGACTCCCTGGTCGACGGCTATGTCGACCGCATTTCCGAGGCGGTTGGGCGGCCACTGGACTGGCAGCGCGACGACATCGCGCTCCAGAACATCCAGGCCCGCGTGCGCAGCCCTTCCGTGTGGATGTTCGCCAATCTGCGTGGTGCGCTGCTGCTGTCGACCAGCAACCGCTCCGAAGCCGCGGTCGGTTACGCCACGATGGATGGCGATACCTCGGGCGGCTTGGCGCCGATTGCCGGCATCGACAAGGACTTCCTGCGCCGCTGGCTACGCTGGCTCGAACGCGAAGGCCTGGCCGAGACCGGGCCGGTCGCGTCTCTGGCCGCAGTCAATGCCCAGGCACCGACCGCGGAGCTGCGTCCCAAAGAGGCCAAGCAGACGGACGAGGCGGACCTGATGCCGTACGACGTGCTCGAAGCGGTCGAACGCGCGGCGATTCGCGACAAGTTGATGCCGGTCGAGGTGTACCGCTCATTGCGGCCCCGATTCCCGACCGTCACGCGGCAGCAGCTCGCGGACTGGGTCGAGCGGTTCTTCCGGCTGTGGTGCCGCAATCAGTGGAAGCGCGAGCGATACGCACCGTCCTTCCACGTCGACGACGAGAATCTCGACCCGAAGACCTGGTGCCGGTTCCCGATTCTCTCGGGCGGCTTCCAGCGCGAGATCCGAGAGCTCCGCACCTATGCCGACGCCGACGTCATGGGGCGGCCAGACGATGCAGATCCCGCCGCAACGCGGCCTGACGCAAGCCAGCTCGACGCAGCGCATCCTGACGCAACACCGCCTGATCCAGTACATTCTGAAGCTGCACAGCAAGAGAGGACCTCCTGATGGGCTTTTTCGACCGATTTCGTGGCGACGCATTGACCCGAGCCGAAAAGCTGCTCGAACGGGGGGACCCGCGCGCGGCGCTCACCACGCTCGGCGACGACGATCGTGAGGCCGCCAACAGCCTGCGCGAGCGGGCGCGTACTGCACTGGTCGAGAGCCTGCTGGCGCGTGCCGACGGCGCCGAGCAGGCAGGCTACAAGAGTGACGCGGTCGACTGGCTGCGGACGGCGAGTGAAGAGGCGCCAGCGGGCTCGGAGCAGCAGGCGAAGATCCTCGAGCGCTTGGCGGCCCTATCCGATGCCGTGGAGAAGGAGACGAGCGCGGCCGAGGAGGCTGACGTGCCGCCCGGCTTCGACTTGCGCATGGTCCAGGTTTCCGAAGGGGCCAAGGCAGGCGCGGGAAACGAGGGCGATGACGAGGCGACGCCAGGAGCCACGGGTGATGCCGAAGCCAGCGACGACTCGGCTACGGCAGGCTATGTCGATGACATGTTCCAAGGGCTGGCCAGCATGCTGCGCGACGAGATCGCGGATCACTACTACGACCAGCCTCCGGCCTTCCATGCGGCCTGGGTACAGTTCAACGAAGGGCAGGCAAGGCAGGCGCTCGAAAGCCTGGCCGCGCTCGGTGACCATCCGATCGTGCGTTTCGAGCGAGGGCGGGCACATTGGGCCGTCGGCGAGGCGGAGGCCGCGATCGAGCATTTCGAGGCTGCCCATTCCTTGCTCGGTGACGAGCCGCTCGATCTGAACGGAAACCAGAGCCTGCCCCAGCTCTGGGCCGAGGCCATGCTGCACCTCGATCGCGCCCAGCCAGTGGTCGAGAGGTTGGCACCCTTGGTCATTCCGGGGGCGACGGAGCCCGCGGCCGCACACCTCGACCATGCGCCCCGAAGTGATCTCGCGGAATCCTACGGCCGTGCCTTGGTCGGTACGGGGAAAGCGGCCGAGGCAGTCGCTTTTCTGGGCGCCGCCAGCCAGTTTCTGCCCAAGCAGAACGATCTACGCATGGCCCTAGCCGATGCCTACGATGCGGTCGGAGAGTCGGCAGCCGCGATCGACGAGCTCGAGCGGCTGCTCGCGCCGAGCTGCTCGACGGGGTCGTGCAATCGCCCTCCCCTCGACATTGCCGCTGCTCGGGCCCTGATCGGCCGCTACCTCGATCTCGACGACGGTGCAGGCATCGACCCTGCCCGCGCGTACCTGGAGCGCTTGATCGTCGCCCGTCAAGGGAACGTCGCCCTCGAAGACTGCGGCCTGCTCGCCCGCTACTTTCACGCCATCGACGAGCCTGAGATGGCGGCACAGGCCGAGGCCGCGGTGGCCAGCGGCAAGACCAGCAATGTGGCCCTCGAAGGCCTCAGCCTGGCGCCCGGCAACATGCCACCCGGCGGCGGGCTCGGAGGCGGAAAAGCCGCGCTCGGGTGACCACCGCCGTCGCCGCGCACGAAACGTCCGCGAGTGTATTTGTCCACCGCCGGTCGGCGCGGTACGATGCGCGGTGGTCGGAGAGCTCTTGGCGGTCGCTCGTCGTCTTCGGAGGGCGGGAGGAAAGTCCGAACTCCTACGGGTAGCATGCTCGCTAACGGCGAGGCGCGGCAACGCGACGGAAAGTGCAGCAGAGAGTAGACCGCCTCGCGGGCCAGCGTATCGGCGCGCGCGGTAAGGGTGAAACGGTGCGGTAAGAGCGCACCGCTCGAACGGCGACGTTCGAGGCACGGTAAACCCCATGCGGAGCAAGACCAAATAGGGAGGCGGATCAGCGGGCCACCTGTCCCGCCCGGGCCTTCGGGCCTGGCCAGTCTCCGGGTAGGTTGCTCGAGCCGGGCGGCAACGTTCGGCCCAGAGGAATGACCGTCGCGCGAGTGGGTTTCGACTCGCTTGCGTTACAGGATTCGGCTTATGGGGCTCTCCGACCATCTTCGCGACCATTTCCCCGCCGCCACGCCCTTGCCCCGGCGTCGGCGCCACGCCCAAGCGCCGCCCCCGTTGCGGCCGGGCGACCGCGTCGGCGTCGCCGCGCTCTCGGGCCCGGTGGACAGCCAACGCCTCAGTGCCGGTCTGCAGGCCTTGGCCGACCTTGGCTTCGAGGTCGTCGAAGCTACCAACCTGCGCAGCCGCAGCGGCCTCTTCGCGGGTGACGACCGAAGTCGGCTCGAGGCCTTCCACGCGCTTGCCGCCGACCCGACGGTGCGCGCAATCGTCTTCGCCCGTGGCGGCCACGGCGTGCTGCGGCTGTTGCCGGCGATCGACTGGTCCTTGCTGAAGCGCGTGCCGCGCGCCTACGTCGGCTATTCGGATCTCACGCCCTTCCTGCTCGAAGTGGTCACGCGTCTCGGCCTCATGGCCTTCCACGGTCCGATGGTGGCGGCCGACTTTGCCCGCGGGCTCGACGACGCCGAACGCCAGTCTTTCCTCGATACACTCGCGGGGCGCTGGCCCATGGTCTTGCCCTTGGCCGACGTGGCCGTAGAGCAGGCCGGCGAGGAAACGGGGAAGAAGGTGATCGAAGGGCGCATCCTCGGCGGTTGTTTGACCATGCTCACAGCCACTTTGGGGACGCCGCACGCACCAGACCTGCGCGACGCGATCCTTTTCGTCGAGGAGGTCGACGAGCCGCTTTACCGCCTTGATCGCATGTTGACCCACCTGCGGCTGTCGGGTACGCTGACCGGCGTTCGAGCGTTGGTTTTCGGGCATTTGACGGCAACCGGGGTTGCCTCGGACGCCCCGGCTGGAAGCGCAGCGGTGACCAAGGCCGTCAGCAACGATTGGCAGGCTCTCGTGGCACGCGAGGGGCTGGCCTTCGAGGGGCCCGTCGCCAGCGGCTTGCTCGCCGGCCATCAGGCACCGAATCTGACCGTGCCGCTCGGCGCGGCCGGCACCTTGGACCCGGTCGCTCGGACACTGACGGTTCAGCCGGCCGCTCGCCGCGGGCGCTGAGTCGCTTTCATCGCGGGCCCGTGGGCCGCATAGAGCTTCAACGCAAAGAGCTTCGAAGCAGAGAAGAGAATCATGGTCAAGACCGTTTTCAAGACCACCCGACCGCAATCCCCCGATGGCCTGATCGCGTCGTTCGAGGCGGGCCAGGACATCTTCAGCGAGGGCGATCTCGGCACCGAGATGTTCGTCATCCACGAGGGCGAGATCGAGATCATCAAGCGCGTGGGCGACGAGGATCGCCGCTTGACCGTGCTCGGTCATGGTGATTTTTTCGGCGAGATGTCGGTGCTCGAAGATCTGCCGCGGACTGCGACGGCGCGGGCGGTGACGGACGCCAAGGTCTTGACCATCGATGGCAGCACTTTCGACCAGATGCTGCGCAAGAATCCAGAGATCGCCGTGCGTATGATGCGCAAGCTCTCGCGGCGGCTGCGCGAGACGGACCTGCTGCTGCGCGAAGCGGTCGGTTCCGGTGACGTCTCGCCGACCTCCGAAATGCCGACGGCCGACGAGAGCCCGGCACCGGCATACGGCCCGGAGCGTCTCGAGCACATCGGAAGCGACACCGTTTTCCGGTTGGCGGCTGGCGAAGAGACCACGGTCGGCCGGCGCGATCCCGTGACCGGCATCATGCCCGATGTCGACCTGACGCCGGTCGACGACCAGCGCTCGATCAGTCGCCGCCACTCGAAGATCTTCCGGCGCGATGGCGAGTACTTCGTGCGAGAGGAGATCGGCACCATGAACGGTACCTTTGTCGCGGGCAAGCGAATCGAGACCGGCGTCGCCGTTCCCTTTGTCGATGGCGACGAGGTGCGTTTCGGCCTGATCAAGACCATCTTCCACGCATCCGAATGAGCGTCGCGCCTGTGGGCGGCCCTTCCTCGGAGGCCGTTTCCTTGGCGCCGCTCGGCGCCCGAAACCGCTGAACGACTGCGACCGAATCGTCGGTGAAACGGGCGTCGCCAGGATGCCCGGACGGGCCCGGCGGCACCGGGTCACCGCTTCGAGGATCTGAATGGCGCGCATCTTGTTGATCGCGAACACCTTGCCGCCGGTCGACCTTTCTGGCGCCGGCGAGCAGGTCGTGCAGCTGGCCGCCGGACTCGAAGCCGCGGGCGACTCGGTCACGGTTCTCGGACGTGGGCCGGGCGGTGCTCGTGGCCCCAAGGTGCTCTTCCCCCTGACCATCGTCTTGCCGACCTGGCGAGCCATTCGCCGGCTGCGGCCGGATGTCGTGCAGGTTCACGAGTCAGACGGCGCACTCGCAGCGATTCTCGTGCGTGTGCTGCGGCCTTGGCTGCGGCCGCGGGCGACGAAGCATGGCCCGAAGCTGGTGGCATTGCTTCAGGTCAGCTATCGGGAGGAGATTCGTGCGGTTCGCCCCCTGCGCCACGGCGACAAGGTTCTGGGGCGTCCTGGTGCGATCGAGCGACGCTTCCTCTGGACCAAGGGACCGGTACAGCTCGTGCTCGGCATCCTCTCCGCACGGATGGCAGACCTGGTTTTGGCCTGCTCGCGGAAGACGGCGACCGAGATCGAGCGGGACTACGGCGTCCGTGGTGTTGGCGTGCTGCCCAACGTCACGGGCGGGCTCCCGGTGCCGTCGAGCGCCACATCACCGTCAGAGACCGATCGGCCTGAAGAGAAGGCGGGAGGCTACTTGCTCTATGTCGGCCGCCTGCGCGTCCGCAAGGGGGTCGAAGTGTTGCTCGAGGCCCTTCCCGCCGCACGTCAGGCACATCCCGGGCTGCGACTGCTGCTGGCTGGCGAAGGCGAGCAACGGCAAGCTCTGGAACAGCGCTGTGCGGATCTCGACCTCGGTGCGTGCGTGACCTTCCTGGGACGCTGCGATGCGGCCCGGGTCCGTCGCCTGCTTTCGCGTGCCTGCTGCCTGGTCGTGCCATCGATCTATGAGGGCATGCCCTTGGTCATCCTCGAGGCCATGGCCGAAGGTACACCGGTGATCGCTTCGGCAGTGAGCGGTATTCCGGAAGTGGTCCTCGACGGAGAGACCGGTTGGCTGGTGCCGCAAGAAGATCCTCCCGCGCTCACCGATGCCATGGTGGCGGCGCTCGCCGACCCGGCCGAGGCGGCCCGTCGCGGCGCAGCATCGCGCGCGCGGGTAGAAACATGCTTTACGCCAGCTGAAGCGGCCCGCTTGTGGCACGACGCCGTGTTACCGGAGCGTGCCGCTACACCTTAGCTTTAGGCTATACTCATCGGCTCGCCGCGCAGAGCCCGGGCCTCGCCGACGCGCACTGTCCTCGGCGATGTGCGGTCCTCGCCTCCGCACGGGTCCATAGATTATTTTCAGCACCCTCGTGCCCCCGACTTGAACGAGCGCCTCGGTCCGAAGTGAGCACGCCTCCGCCATGAGCAAACCAACACCCCTATCCAGCGCCTTGCCCGAGAGCTGGCGCGTCGAGCTGCCGGCCTTCGAGGGGCCGCTCGACCTGTTGTTACAGCTCGTGCGCCTCAACAAGGTCGAGATTTCCGACATTCCGGTTGCCACGGTCTGCGACCAGTTCCATGCTTACTTGGAGCTGATGGAGGAGATGAACCTCGATATCGCGGGCGACTACATCTACATGGCGGCGTACCTGATTCACCTGAAGTCGAAGCTGCTGCTGCCCAAGCCTCGCACGCTCGAAGGCGAGGTGATCGATGAGGATCCGCGAGAAGACCTGGTTGCGCGTCTTCTCGAGTATCGCAAGCTCAAAGAGGCGGCGAGTGTCCTGGCCGAAGTCGACAGCGTGCGCCGCGGCATGTTGCCGCGCACCACGGATGAGCTCAAAACGATCGCCAAGGCGGATCCGACCAGCTTCGACCTCGGTGAGCTCTCGCTCTTCGATCTGCTGCGATCGTTCAAGGGGGTGCTCTCGCGGTTCGAGCGCGAGCACCCTGACCCCATGCAGATTGCGGGCGAGGTGTTTTCGGTCCGCGAACAGCTCGAACGGTTGCTCGCCGTGCTCGAGCGAAGTCGACCGTTCGATCTCTTTGACGACATGCGTCGTCTTTCCGGTCGCCGGGAGGCGATTGCGGCGTTTCTTGCCGTCCTCGAGATGGCGCGGATGAACCTGGTGCGTTTGCACCAAACCGAGTCCGGTGCGGTGCTGCTGTACCGGACCACCAAGGTCGTAGCACGCGAGGAGCTGGAGGGCGTGGGCGGATGAGTGGAGCGCAAGAGCTGGAGCCGGTCGTCGAGGCCGTATTGTTCGTCGCCAGCGAGCCGGTCAGCCGGGATCGGCTGCTCGAGGTCTTCGACCCGCGACAGCGCGAGGCGGCCGAAGAGGCGATCGACGCGGTGATCGCCCGCTATGCCGAGGCACCGGAGCGCGGCTTCATGATCGACGAGGTTGCCGGTGGCTTTCGACTGGTCTCGCGCCCGGATCTTCACGGCTACCTACGTCGCTTTTTCGAGATCTCCGGCGCCAACAAGCTTTCGATGGCCGCCCTCGAGACGCTGGCCATCATTGCCTATCGCCAGCCGGCGACGGGCCCCGAGATCCAGGAGCTGCGCGGCGTCAGCTCGTCAGGCGTGCTGAAGACGCTTCTCGAGCGCCGCCTGGTTCGAATCGCGGGTCGTAAGGAGGTGGTTGGCAAGCCGTTCCTCTATGCCACCACGCGGGAGTTCCTCATGCATTTCGGCTTGCGGTCGCTCAAGGAGTTGCCGCCCCTCGAGGAGTTCGAGGAGCTGTATGCCTCCGAGGCCAACGAGCTGGACGCGGGACCCGACCACGAAGAAATCGTGCTCAAAGAGGCAGCGGCCCTGGACGAAGCCGCGGAAGAGGAAGAGGATCGTCGGGCGGAGCATGAGGAGGCCGTGGAGTCGGCGGAGCGAGACCTGGCGCTGGACGGCGAGGGGCAGATGGCCGAAGCGTAC
>CALFAM010000370.1 GCA_937948815.1 uncultured bacterium | reverse complement strand
GGTCATCGCGGGCGGCGGCACCACCGGAATCAACGTCGCGCAAGCCCTGGTGCGACACGGAAAACATGGTCGGGTCGAGCGCATTCGGCTGATCGAACGCGACCGAAGACGCGCCACGGAGCTGGCTGCCGAGCTTCCCGATGTCGAGGTGTTGCACGGCGACGCGACCGACGTCGCCCTGCTGCGTGCCGAGGGGGTCGGCGCGGCGCGCGCCTTCATCGCGCTCACCGGGCAGGATGAACGCAACCTGATGGCCAGCCTGCTCGCGCAAGAGCTGTCGGTGCCGCAGGTCGTGGCCCTGGTCCAGCGTGGTGAAACCTCGATTCTCTGGCGCAAGCTGGGTCTGATCAAGGTCGTCTCTCCGCGGACCATCGCCCACAAGCGCATCCAGAACTACATCGAGAACGACTACAGCGCCAACATCGTTTCCATGCGCCAGGGCAGAGCCCTGGTACTCGAACGCACGTTGGCGGACGAAAGCCCGGCTGCCGGCGTCACGCTCGCCGAGTTCAACCCGCCCCGGGGGGTGATCATCGGCGCGGTGGTGCGCGACGAACGCGTCTTCGTTCCGCGAGGCGCGGACCGCCTGGCCGCTGGCGACACCGTCGTGCTCTTCGTGCAGCAGGACGAGGTGCCGACCGCCAACCTGCTCTTTCCCGGCCGTGAGCATGCCCACCGGCCGCCAGCCTTGACGTAGCGAACCACGCGCGGTTGGTCAGGCGGCCGGTGCCTAGGTATCTCGGGCCGGGTCAGGGCACGGTGCTCGACCAGGCAACCGTGTCGCCTGACTCGAAGCCGTCGGCAAAGATTCCATTGTCTTCGGCCGCTTCCAGCAGGATGTCGTCGATATGCCATCCATCCCGGTTGACACCTCCATCCGACCGCAGCCGAAAGCGCACGCGCGCCTGGGCCTGACCGTCGAGCTCGGGAAGAGCGACCGAAACCGTCGTCCATGCGGCGTTCTGGGAAGGCTGGCTGAACGTCTTCGCTGCCACCCACGTCGCGCCGTCGGTCGACCACTCGACCAGCCCGCGATCGAAATCTGCTTCGAAGTCGAAGAGGTGAAGGAAGGTCAGCCGGGTGCCGACAAAGCCCCGAAGATCGAAGACGGGTGAGGTCAGGGAAGTGTTGGCGTTGCTCGCGTAGTTGCCACCCGGGCTCTCGGTCCAGGACCGGGTCGGGCTGTTGGCTTCCTCCGTCGTGATGGCCCACGGCGCCTGCGCGGTCCACCCCGCATTGCCGCCCTCCACGTCGTCCGAGAACATCTCGACGAGGGGCTCGAGCCGGAAATCCCGGACCATGGCGTCGAGGTTGGCGAGTGCCAATCCCGAGACTTCCCGCGGCGCATAGCCTGGCGCCGACACGGTGACGTCGTACGTGCCGGCAGGCACCTGCAGCGAATAGGCGCCGGTTCCTGCCGCAGCGCTGATCTCGAACGAGCCGATGGTCACCGACGCCAGCAGGGGAGCGCCCGTGTCGGCGTCGCGGACTGTACCGGAGAGGGTCGGCGCCACGCTCGGGTCGATCAAGTAGATGAACGTAGCCGTGAGTGCGCCGAACGTACCGCCGGCCTGGAGCGGGTTGTTGTCCCGACCACGCACGAAGAGGGTATGGCGGCCGGCGTCGAGGCCGGCGGTCGGCAAGGTGGCGGTCACCGCTTCGACGGTCTGGTCGAAGGTCCCGTCGACAGCGGCCATGGCGACGGGCGTACCCCCAGCCCAGGGCGGTGTGTCCACGAAGACCGCTGCTGAATGCAAGGTATGGGTCGGGTGGCCGGCCGTGTTGTAGCGGGTATCGTCGATCGTCGCTTCGATCACCACCGATGAGCCGATCGCGACTGGCAGGGTCGGAGCGACCACGCCGTAGGCGTCCGGCCCGGAAGGCGTTACATAGGGCGTCCGAACGTTCTTCGCGATATGCGTCAACGCCTCGAGGTTGGGCGCGAAAATGGCTTCCTCGAAGTACGAGCATGACTCGAAGAACGAGGTTCCGAGCTCCACCGTGTAGCCGGGCACGCC
Source organism: uncultured bacterium (assembly GCA_937948815.1). Lineage (GTDB taxonomy): Bacteria > Acidobacteriota > Thermoanaerobaculia > Multivoradales > J023 > J023. The sequence continues at coordinate 21,491 of CALFAM010000370.1, read as the reverse complement.
GAGCCGCCCGTAGCTGAAATCCTTGGTCGAGCCGTCGACCGTACCGAGACTGCCAATGTTCGCGGTGTATCCCGGGAAGAACGCGTACTTGCGGGCCAGCGTGAGAATGCCCGATTCGTTGGGCGGCGGCCCGATCGCCCCGGCACAGCCCCACGACGTCAGCACCACCTCACCGAAGGAATGTACGTCGATGTAGATGCCCTCGCTGTCGAGCGGCGCGGCCGAGGTCTGATCATCGGCACGCTGATCGGGGAAAATCGACTCCATGTAGCTCTGAAGCGTCTGCGCCTCGGGCTCCGAGCCGGCCGATGGTCCGTGGAAGCTGAGGGAGCAGGCGCTGGCGCTCGATCCCGAGCAGACGCTGTTTCCCCACATGAAATCGAAGTTGCGGTTGAGGTCGATCCCGCGGTTGTTGCTTCCCGAGCAGAAATCGTTGTTCGCGTTCTTTCGCCAAGACAGGCCCGTCTCGGCACGCTTGCGGCCGTCTGGGTTGAGAACCAGGACCAGGTGGATCTCGTGATGGTCGAGAATCCAGGTGACATCGGGGTCGACCCCGTAGGCGTCGACCAGGTGCTCGGCAAAACGCGTCACGAGCTCCGCGGTCGTGTACTCCCGCGCGTGGGTCGATCCGGTGACCAGCAGCGCCGGCTTGTCGCCGGCAATCGCCGAGTTGGTCAGCTTCAAGACCTTGATATCGTAGCCACTACCCGGCACGTTCTCCTTTTCCCAACTATCTCCAATGTCCGACCAGGTGGCCAGGGCGGGGTAGTCCGCGGCAATCTGGGCACCGCGGGCCATCGTCTCTTCGACGGTCCGGTAGCACTCGAATCCGGGAATCGAGCCAATCGCGCCGCGACCGCTCAAGAGGTGGGCATCGATCGTTCGCAGCACATCCGTTCGTTGCTCGTCGATTCGAACGTCGAGGCCCTGTTCGAGCAACCAAAACCAGTCCGCGCCATCTTCGGCCTGCAAGAGGATCATGTCCTTCTCGGGATAGACACCGATGTGGTCGAAACGATCGGCAATCGCAGCCGCTTGCGCGGCGGTGCCACCGTAGACACGCACCATCCAGGGCCCGTCGTCGGCGACCTGTTGCACGACGCCGGCAGATCCTTCCCCATGATTCTGCGGGTGGTCACTCCCCGAAGCCTGGTCGACCGCCGGCGGCGTCGCCGCAGATGCGGCAGGCCCCATCAACAGCGCGCCACAGGCCAAGAATCCGAGCAACGCAATTCCGAAATTCTTCATCGAGACTCCTCCGGGTGGATCGAATCGGCGGTCGGTCGCTGCTGACGGCTGGTCTGACGAGCCTGTCCCCCTCAGGTCAGGCTCGTCTCCAGCTCCTCGAGCGATGCAGAAAAGCCAGCGGCCAGCGCTTCGACATCGGGAAGAAGCTTGCGGCACGCCGTGGCACCGATCGCCAGCTCACCGTTGTAGCTGAAGATCGCCAGCGTGAGCCCCAGCCCATCGAAGATCGGCGCGGCACCGAGATGATGGAGCAAGCGCGCGCCGCTCAGATAGAGCGGCACCTGCGGCCCGGGTACGTTGGTGACCACGAGGTTGAAAATCGGCCGGTGACGCTCGGCGAGCTCCATTCGCGTATACAGGCGGGCCGCCATGCCGGACAGCGAGAACGGCAAGATGTCCGACGAGCTGCTCAAGGTTCGCGCGCCAATCGCTTCGTGGTGCACCTTGGCGGATGCCGCGCTTTGGCGAACGCGGACCGTCCGAGCGATCGGATCCGACACGTCCGTGGCCAGATCGACCAGCATGGCCGACACTTTGTTGCCCATGTCTCCGCGCTCATCTTCCGTGCGCACAGACACTGGAACCATTGCAATCAATGATTCAGCCGGCAGGGCATCGCGGCCGTCGAGGTAGCGCCGCAAGGCACCGCCGCAAACCGCCAGTACGATGTCGTTGACCGTCGTCTTGTGAGCCGCGGCTTCTTTGATCGCCTTGATGCGGTCGAGGGGCAGCACGGCACCTGCCCACGCACGCTCTTTCGAAACCGGCGCGTTGAGCACCGTTCGGGGGGCGGTGAACGGCAACGGCGGCGGTTTCACCCGCTTGATACCCCACGCAGCCCCGGAACGCGCCAGCCCCTTGGCCACGCGACCGATGGTGCCGCCGATCTCCCCGGGCTCGGCGAGCAGACCGCGGCTCGCCTGGCGCAGGTGGTCCAGCGCGTTCGGCATCGCCGTGTTGGACAGCGGCTGGCCGGCCGGCTGCGCCGGTGGAAGCGCCGGCAGGTCGAGGCCGGCCTCCGGATCGGGGTCGAACAACGCGCCCAGCATCTCGGCCCCGGACACACCGTCGATCGCGGCGTGATGCACCTTGCCGATCACCGCCACGGCGTCCTCGGGGGCTCCGGGCAGGTTCACGCCCTCGGCCAAGACCATGTGCCACAGCGGCCGATCGCGAGGCAGGGCATGGCTCATCTCCCAGGCCATCAGGGCGCGCAGCTCGTGCCATCCCCCTGGCGCGGGAAGCTCGGTTCGCTCGACGTGACGATCGATGTCGAAGTGCGGATCGTCGACCCACGAGGGGCGGGCGATGTCGAGGGGAGCCTCTACCAGCCGCTCGCGCAAGGCGCGGCTGCGATCGAGCCGGCTCGACAGGAGGCGCTTCAGGCGATCGAGATCGAAGCGGCCTCCATCGGGAAGGCGTGAATCGAGGATCGACACGCCGCTGATATGCATCGGCGCGTTGTCCGTCTCGAGAACGAGAAATGAAGCATCGAGGCCCGAAAGCGCGCGCATCGCTCAGACTCCGGCAGGCTCGGCGGTCCGGGTGGGCGTGGGATACAGAGCACGACGCCAGCCTTCACGCTCGAAGGGGCGCCAGTCGCCTTCCGGCTGGGCCAGGCGGTCGGCGATCGCCGCCACGACCAGTGGATTCCAGCCCAGCCCGCAGTGACTGCTTTCCACCTCGATATTCTCGGCCTCGGGACCGGCATCTTGCACGCAGGACCGCCAGTGCGCCACACCGTCCGTTCGCGAGTAGATCGCGGTCGAGGGGACCGGCGGCGGTGTTCGCATGGTGGCCCGGCGGTCGCGCTCGAGGCGATCTACCGAGACGCCACTGAATGCCTGAAACAAGCCCCAGACCCGGTTGGCTTTGGCATGGCCGAATGGGCTGCCGAGGGTGATGACCGAACGAACGGCCTCGGGAACCACGCGCGCGATTTCCCGCGCGTAGATGCCCCCCAGGCTCCAGCCGATCAAGCTGAGCTTGCGGTCGTAGACCCGCGACAAATACGCCACCCGCGCGGCAAGCTTGGGCTCCAGGTTGCTGCTCGGACCGAAGTTGCGACCAAATCCCCACGGCCGGGTCGGGTAGCCCAGTGCGCGCAGTACGGCGCGTAGCGGCGCAGTCGACACATCTCCGGCCAGAAAGCCTGGAAGCACCATGACCGGATGGCCGTCACCGCGCGGCAAACTGCGCAGCAGCAGCGGCGCGCTGATCACACCCGAAGCGAGCTCCGCGACCGCCCGTCCTTCGAGCAAGGTCAACCATGGCGCGGGCGGCTCGAGCTCGCGCGCCGCATCCAGATCTTCGACGTTTTTGCAGGTTCGTGCCATGAAGTAGCTTCGATGATAGCGCGCTACTGGAAAACACGCGGCACGTCGGGCCGCGATTGCTCGATTTCGCCGTATCGCTGCCCGGTGCTGTCGATGAAACGCCCGCGCCCCTGGTGCAGCAAGCTGCGGTTGCGGCCACCTTCCTTGGCACCATAGAGCGCCTCGTCGGCGAGGAGCAGCAACTCACTCGCGGTCTTGACGTGCAGCTCGGGAAACGCGGCCACGCCCAGCGAGAGGCGCAGCGGTAGCTGCTGCCCCTCGTAGACCACGTCGAGCGAGGCCACCGCCTCACGCAGCCGCTCGGCGATCGCCAGGGCAAGCTCACCGTTCGACGCCTCGAGCAGGACCGTGAATTCCTCGCCGCCGTAGCGACAGAGCAGGTCCTGTTCTCGGCGCCCGCGATCGAGGGCTTGGGCGACGGCGATCAACGCCTGGTCGCCCGCGTCGTGTCCGTAGGTGTCGTTGACCCGCTTGAAGTGATCGATGTCGCAGAGAATCACCGCCATCGGCGTTCCCTCTTCGCAGGATTGCCGATAGACCTCTTGCAGACGCCGCTCCAGCACCCTGCGAACCAGGACACCGGTGAGCGGATCGTGTTTGGCTTCACGATCCAGGCGCGCACGATGCAGCGAGCTGGCCAGGTGTGGAACCAGGCTGGCCAGCAGGGCCTCGTCCCGCGGCTCGAGGCGCCGCGGATCGCACCAGAGCCGCAGGATTCCGAGCAGGCCCCCGCCCTCGTCTGCAGCGGCATGCAGGCGATGCTCGATGGTGTGCCAGGCAACGCGCTTGTGAATTCCCGGAAGCATCGGTGGTACCGATGTCACGGCGGGCTCGCCTTCTCCGAGCATGCGGTCTCGGCCCGCGGAAAAGCTGCGACGCTCGCCTTCCTGATCGAAGACTTCGAGCTGAAAGGTATCGACCGGCAGCACGTTCTCGCACTCGACCAGGAACTGCGTGGCGATACCCGCCATGCCGCTCGTCTCCGAGAGAATTCGATGATGAGCCTGTTGAAGCTTCTCGAGCTCGTCTGCCTGTCCCGCGACGTGGCGCCGAGCATCATCGAGCTGGGCAGCGGCCGCGGCCAGCAGCGCCAGGGCGGCCAACAATGGCCAGGCGTGGGTCCAGGCGATGGCGACCAGGCTGGCACCGAGCCACCAGCCGACAGCATCGAGCAGCAGGCTCATCGGCACCAGCACGGCCAGACCACGCGGAACGACACCGCGTGTCAGCAATCCGCGGGACAGCATCCACCTCAGCCCCAAGAGGCTGCCCAGCGCACAGAAGCCGAACGCCGCGGCCGGCGCGAGGTTGGCAATCGCCGGGTTCAGGTCCGCCAGTCGATTACTGCGGGCGACACCAGCCTGGACGAGGCCGCCTGCCGCCGTCGCCACCAGGGTGGTGAGGGCCACGGCCACCGCGATCGGCCAAGGCATGGCGATCAGCGGGTGGCGGCGACGGCGACGACGGCGCTGGTCGAGCAGCATCGCAGCGAGCGTGGCGGACACGGCCAGGCCGATCGCGGTCCAGATACCCAACCGGGCCACCGCGACCGGCAAGGCGATCGCGCCCAAGCCAAGGCTCAAGCCGGCCCATGGGCGAAATCGCGCCGCGAGGGTCATCAACAGCAACAGCAGGGAGGCGAGCCATGGCCCCTCAGCGCGCGCGACGCCGATCGCGGCCGCCAATACGGCCGCTGCCACGCAGGCAAAAAGGGCCTGCTGGCGGCGGCTGGACGTGCTCAGGTCACCCCAAGCAGACGCCCGGTCTTGTGATCGAATCGAAGACGAGCTCATGATGCGGTCACCAGGGATGCTATGGTGTCGCCTTGCCTCCGGGCAATGCCTCGCTCGCCGACGTTGCGAATCGTACGCACCTTCGGCTTTTGACCCGTTCGTGCGCCTGTGCTATACCTTGCGCTCACCCGTCCGAGGAAGTCCTTTCCATGAATTTGGTGCTTTACGAAGATGAGATTCGAGCGCTCGAAGAAGTCCTCCAGCGATTGCGCCAGGACTCAAACGCTCGCGCCGTCTTCTTGATCGACAAGAACGGCCAACAACTTGCTGGCGCTGGTGCAACGGATAGCATCGACACCACGTCACTTGCCTCGCTAACCGCCGGCAACGTTGCCGCAACGGATGGCTTGGCCAAGCTGATCGGTGAACGTGAATTCTCGGTTCTCTTCCACGAGGGCCAGCGCGAGCACATTCACATTTCCATCGTCGCCAAGCGCGCGATCCTGGTGGTCATCTTCGACGAACGCTCTTCGCTCGGATTGGTGCGCCTCCGGGTCAAGCGAGCCGGGCAAGAGTTCGAGAAGATCTTCGACCTCATGGAGCGCAAGGCGCGCGACGCAGAGGCCGGTGGCCCCGAGCAGCGGCCCACACCGTTCTCCGAGATTACCGACGAAGACATCGACGCCCTGTTCAGCGACTGACGAGCGATGAACGCTAGGGCGAGAATAGAACCTTTCGGGACAGTAGGTTAGGCGTTCGTCCCTGAGACCGATATCGGTTCTCGGAGACGGATTCGCCGCGACGTGCCATGACCTTCATCAATTACGCAGCCAAAGAGATCAACTGCAAGATCGTTTATTACGGTCCGGGACTCGGCGGCAAGACCACCAACCTGCAGTACATCTACAGCAAGACGGCGCCGGAGGCGAAGGGCAAGATGATTTCCCTCGCCACCGAGACGGATCGCACGCTGTTTTTCGACTTCTTGCCGCTCGATCTCGGAGCCATTCGCGGCTTCACGACACGGTTCCACCTCTACACGGTGCCTGGCCAGGTCTTTTACGACGCGAGTCGCAAGCTGATCTTGAAGGGCGCTGATGGTGTGGTGTTCGTGGCGGACAGTCAGCGAGAGCGGATGGAGTCCAATATCGAGTCGATCCGCAATCTCGAGGTCAATCTCAAGGAGCATGGCCTCGATCTCAAAGCACTCCCCTACGCGCTCCAGTTCAACAAGCGAGATCTCCCAAACATTCTGAGTGTGGAAGAGCTTTATCGCGTGCTGAACTTCAAGCGAGAGCCCACCTTCGAGGCCGTGGCTCCCGCGGGACGAGGCGTGTTCGACACCCTGAAGTCCGTGGCCAAGCAAATCCTGGTCGAGCTGCGCAAGCGCTAGACAGCGCCACGGGCCCGAGAACGAGACCCGACGAAAAAGAACCGAGGAGCAATCGTTTTGGCGAAACGCTGGCAAGAAACCGAGCTGGCTTACTTGAAGAGCAACGCTGGCAGACAGCCGCTCGAAGAGCTGGCCGCGCACTTCAAGACCGACAATGCTGCCGTCACGAAGAAGATGACCGAGCTCGGTCTGAGCGGCCTGCCGAGTCCAGCAGCGGACGCGGCGGACATTCAACGATACGAAGCGGCCGTGGCCCTGCTCGGCGAGAAGAGTTGGGCAAAGGCTGCTGATGCCTTCCGTGAGCTGATCACGAGCGTCGACAGCCGCCAACTTCGAGCCTTGGCACAGCAGCATCTCAATGCTTGCGACCGTCAGCTCGAAGTCGACGACAACGGCAAAGATGCCGATTCGTACCTGCAAGCGGTCTATCTCAAGAACCGCGGCCAGCTCGACGAGGCCTTGGCCCTCTGCGACGGCTCCGAACAGGAAGAAGAGCGCGTCGCCTTCCTCGCAGCCTCCGTGCATGCGCTCCAAGGAAACGAGGAACGCGCGATCGAGCTGCTCGACACAGCCATCCGGCTGGAGCCCAAGAATCGTGTCCACGCCTTCCATGATCCGGACTTCGAGTCCATCCGTTCGAACGAGGACTTCAAAGCACTCATCGCTCGCCGCTAGCTCGCAGGCCGATACCACGCAGGAAGAGCGAGGAGCCACGTCTTCTCGCGGCAGTGCCGCGCCCGAAGCCACGCTCCCACACCCCGGTTCGGCCATGCCCGACACCGACCACTCGCCGAGCACCTCGATCGTCGTCCTGGGCGGCGGTACCGGTTTGGCGACCGTTCTTCGAGGTCTCAAGCACGAGGTCGGTGTCCGCCTGGGCGCCCTGACCGGCATCGTCACCATGGCGGACGATGGCGGCTCTTCAGGGCGCCTGCGCCGTGATCTCGGTGTCTTGCCGCCGGGCGACATCCGAAGTTGCCTGGTCGCCCTCGCGGATGACGAGGATCTGCTGGCACGCCTCTTTCAATATCGCTTCCCAGGCGGCGAAGGTCTCTCAGGGCATTCGTTCGGCAACCTCTTCCTGACCGCGCTGTCGGGCATCACGGGCGATTTCCATCAGGCTGTGCTGACCGCGGAGGCCATCCTCTCGGTGCGCGGCCGAATCTTGCCATCCACCGTTTCGGACGTCCGGCTGCGGGCAGCTGGACGCTCCGGCAAGATCTACGAAGGCGAGTCGGCGGTCGGGCAGTCGGGCGAGCGGCTCGAACGACTGGTGCTGGCACCGGACAATCCGCCGGCATTTCCCGCCGCGGTCGAGGCGATCCGTCACGCCGATCTCATCCTGCTCGGCCCCGGCTCGCTCTATACGTCGATCTTGCCCAACCTCCTGATTCCGGGCATCCGCCAAGCTGTCGCCGACAGCCGCGCACCCGCCGTGCTGGTGCTCAACCTGATGACCCAGCCGGGAGAGACGGACGCCATGGACGCGGTCTCTCACGTCGAGGCGCTGCACCACGCGATCGACGACTCGGTGATCAGCGACATCTTGGTCGATACCGCGGCGCCTCCGGCCATGCTGCTGGAGTCCTACGCACAAACCGGGTCGACGCCCGTGCGTGTTGACAGCGATAGGCTTCACCAGCTCGGTGTGCGGGTGATCGAAGCCGATCTTCTCGACGGCGGCCCCCTGGTTCGACACGACCCCGACAAGCTGCGTGCGGCCGCCATGAACCTGCTCGCGGAGCTGCCGACGCCCTCCCTCGACAAGGCTGATGATGATTGACGACAGCACGTTTCTCCTTGGCGCGCTTCCTGATGGCGCGTGCCGCGGCCGCGTTCTCGCCCCTGGCACCACCGATCGCTCCACTCGCGCTGACACCCTGCTTGCTTCGGCCCCTCTGAACGCCCTCCGCGGAGCCGTCTCATGAGCACGCCGGTGGCCGTGGTGCTGGCGGCAGGCAAGGGCACGCGAATGCGTTCCAGCCAGCCCAAAGTGCTTCACGAAATCGCCGGGCGGCCCATGCTCGCCTGGGTCCTCGATGCCGCGCGAGATGCTGGTTGCAAAGAAATTTTGGTGATCGTGGGCCACGGGCAAGACGATGTCCGCGCCGCCTTCGCGGACCAGCAGGATCTGGTCTGGGTAGTCCAGGAGGAGCAGCGCGGCACGGGCCATGCGCTGTTGCAGGCAGCCCCCTTTCTCCGCGACGAGGCACGGGTCTTGGTGCTCTCCGGAGACGTGCCCCTGGTCCGGGCGGAGACCCTGCGGGCGCTGCTCGAGGCGGCGGAGCGCGGCTGGGGGGCGCTCGCTGTCGCAGATCTCGACGATCCGGGACGCCTGGGGCGTGTGCTCGTCGCGCCGAATGGCGGCCTGGACCGCATCGTCGAATATGCCGACGCCAGCGAAGAGGAGCGGGCGATCCGGCGCATCAACGCCGGCCTCTATGCCCTCCGGGCACCGACCGTATTCGATGACCTCGACCAGATCGACACGGACAACGCCCAGGGCGAGCTCTACCTCACCGACGCCGTGGGCGGCGCGGTGAGGGCCGGCCGCGCCATGACCCTGGTCAATCTCGACGACCCAGCGGAGGCCTTCGGGATCAATGACCGCAGTGACCTGGCGCGCGCCCACCGGGCGCTGCTCGACCGCAAGGCCGCGCAGCTGATGGCGGCCGGTGTCACGGTGCTCGAACCGGAGCGGACCGTCATCGAGCCCGGTGTAACAGTCGCCGCCGACACCATCATCCATCCCCAGGTCAGCCTGCTCGGAACGACCTGTATCGGCGAAGGATGCACGATTCACCAGGGCGCATGGATCCAAGACAGCAACGTAGCGGATGGTGCCGTAATCAAGCCCTACAGCGTGCTCGACCATGCGACCGTCGGCCCACGCGCCGCGGCTGGACCCTTCGCCAGGCTGCGGCCGGGCGCTGAGCTCGGCGAAGCCGCAGCGGTCGGCAACTTCGTCGAAGTAAAGAACGCGCGGCTCGGGCCGGGGGCCAAAGCGGGCCATCTGACCTACCTCGGCGATGCCGACATCGGCGCGCGGGCGAACATCGGTGCCGGAGTCGTCACCTGCAACTACGACGGCGAGCGCAAGCATCGGACCGTGATCGGCGAGCGTGCCTTTGTCGGCAGCGATACGATGCTGGTGGCGCCGGTTTCGATCGGCGATCATGCGGTCACTGGCGCGGGCTCGGTGATCACCCAGGACGTGGCGAACGGCGCCCTCGGCATCGGCCGTGCGCGACAGCGCACCATTGCGGACTGGCAGGCTCGGCGCGCCGCGGCCAGCCGCGCGAAGCCCGAGAAGGAGCAAGACTGATGTGCGGAATTGTCGGATATGTCGGCCAACGCGAGGTTGTGCCGCTGCTTCTCGACGGCCTCGGCAAGCTCGAGTACCGAGGCTACGACTCCGCCGGTGTCGTCGTCCGGCATGGGCACGAGCTGACCACCGCCAAGGCGGAAGGCAAGCTCGAGCGCCTGCGCGCCAAGCTCGAACGTGCGCCTCTCCCCACGGGAGGCTACGGACTCGGCCATACACGCTGGGCCACCCACGGCGCGCCGTCCGAGCGCAACGCCCACCCCGTGGTCGACAGCAAGGGACGGGTGGCGTTGATTCACAACGGCATCATCGAGAACTTCCTCGCGCTCAAGCACCGGCTCTTGGACGCGGGCTGGACCTTCGCGACCGACACCGATACGGAGGTGGTCTCCAACCTCGTGTCGTCGCATCTCGACGAGACGAGCTCCTTGACCGAAGCGGTACGACGTACCATTGCCGAGCTCGAAGGCATGTACGCGATCGCAGCGCTCAGCACCCAAGGCGAGGAGCAAGAGATCGTCGCCGCACGTCACGGACCGCCCTTGCTTCTCGGCTACGGCGAAGGGGAGACGTTTCTCGCCTCGGACGCCGCCGCCTTGCTCGCCTACACCCGCGACGTGACCTTCCTCGAAAATGGTGACCTGGCACGCTTGACCACCGCGGGCGCGACGGTCTGGGACGCCCAGGGCGAGGAGATCGAGCGGCCCCAACATCGCATCAACTGGGACCCTGTGCAGATCGAGAAGGGCGGCTACAAGCACTTCATGCTCAAGGAGATCCACGAGCAGGCCCAGGCCCTCCAGGACACGTTCTCCGGACGTGTCGACTTCGAGCGCCGGGCGATCAATCTCGACTCGCTGGGTCCGCTCGCCGATCCAGATGCGCTCGCCGGTATCGAGCGCATTCACTTGCTCGCCTGCGGCACCTCCTGGCACTCGGCCTTGATCGGCAAGTTCTTCATCGAGCAGCTCGCGCGAATCCCCGTCGAAGTCGACTACGGCTCGGAGTACCGCTACCGCGACCCGATCGTCGATAGCCGGGTTCTCGCCATCGGCATCTCGCAGAGTGGTGAGACGGCCGACACCCTGTCGGCCATGGGCGCGGCACGCGAGCGCGGGGGACGGCTGGCGGCCATCTCCAATGTCGTCGGCTCCCAGGCGACGCGAATCGCCGAAGGCGTGGTCTACACCAACGCCGGCCCCGAGATCGGCGTGGCTTCGACCAAGGCATTCACCACCCAGCTCGAGGCCCTCTATCTGCTCTCGTTGTTCCTGCGGCAGAGCCGCGGCAAGCCGATCGACGCCGATCTCCTGGACCCGCTGGCCCACCTGCCGCAGGCGATCGTCGAGACCTTGGAACGGGAAGACCAGATCACGGAGCTCACGCGCAAGTATTTCCGCTCTGAGAATTTCCTCTACCTCGGCCGCGGCCTCGACTATCCGATCGCGCTCGAAGGCGCGCTCAAGCTCAAGGAAATCTCCTACATCCACGCCGAGGGCTATCCCGCGGGCGAGATGAAGCATGGGCCGATCGCCTTGATCGACGAAGAGATGCCGGTCGTCGCCATCGTCACCGGCGCGCAGGAGGTGGCCGACAAGGTCACCTCGAACATCCACGAGGTCAAGGCGCGCGACGGCATCGTGATCGCGGTGACCGACCGTGATCCGTCCAGCCTCGAGAACCTCGCCGACGAGATCATCACCGTGCCGCGGATCTCACCGTTCCTGCAGCCGATCGTCGACGTCGTGCCACTCCAGCTCCTCGCCTACCAGGTCGGCGTCAAGCGGGGTTGCGACGTCGACCAGCCGCGCAACCTGGCGAAGAGCGTCACGGTCGAGTAGGCGGATGACCGAGCTCGAGCAGCGGGTTCGCCTGTTCATCTACCGCTTCGTCATCCAGCACGATCGCTGCCCGACACTCAATGAGATCGCCGACCAAGCCGGCGTGGTGCCGATCGAAGCCCAGGAGATGCTCGAACGCCTGGAGTCGGATGCATCCGCCATTGTGCTGTCGCCACGCACGGGAAATCTCTGGCTGGCCGATCCATTCGCGGCCATGCCGACGCCGTATCCGGTAGAGGCCGAGGGTCACCGCTGGTTCGGCATGTGCGTGTGGGACGCCCTCGGCATCCTCGCCCTGACCGGCTTCGACGGCCAGGCACCGACCCGCTGCCCGATCTCCGGCGAGGCGCTTACCCTGGCGGCCGCCAGGGGCAAACTCACGCAGGCCGAGGGGATCGTCCACTTCGCGGTTCCGGCTGCCGACTGGTGGCAGCACATCGGCTTCACGTGAGCGACCATGCAGCTCTTCCGGTCGGAAGAGGACGTTGATCGCTGGGTCGCACGGACCGGGCACGCCAAGGGCGCGGTATTTCCACCCGAGCAGCTCTGGGAGCTCGCAAAGCGCTGGTGGGACGACCGCCTCGATCTCAAGTGGACGCGCAAGCCGATCTCCGTCCGGCAGGCGATTCTCGACGACGTCGGCCTGACCGGCCCCTTCTGGTACCTCGAGCCTCCCGGCCCCGCGGCGTGAGACCAGCCCTCTGGTCGCCACAGTCCGAACCTTCGCCCGAGATCTCCGTAGCAGCAACCAGCGCCCTATTGCGCGAAACACAGATTGGAGGGTCGAATCATGAAGAAAGTCGCGATGTCGTCGATCGTACTGGCCCTGGCCGCGTGTCTCGCGGTCAGCGTACTCGCCGCCCAGGGAAACGACGATGAAGCCGCGGTCCGCGCCGCCGTGCTCGACTACGTGGAGGGCGTGTATGAGGTCGCGCCCGAGCGCATCCGCAAGAGCGTGCATCCCGAGCTCGCCAAACGAGGCTTTTCTCGCCGGTCGCCGAACGACCCATATCGTGAGATCCCGATGACCTTCGACGAGCTGGTAAAGCTCTCTGAGGGCTACAACAAAGACGGCCACATCGCGGCCGACGCGCCCAAGGAAGTCATCCTCTACGAGGTCCTCGATCAAACCGCCAGCATCAAGCTGATCGCAGAATGGGGCATCGACTACATGCACCTGGCCAAGTACGAGGGCGAATGGAAGATCGTCAATGTGCTGTGGCAGGGCCATCCCCCGGAGTAGAGACGCCAGCCTCAATCGACACCGTTCGACCCATGCGAGGAGCACGAGGAGCCATGAACGTCACCAACTTACGCACACAAGCCGCCCAGCTCACCGAGTACTGGTCGCCCAAGGTGGTCGGCCAGGTCAATGACCAGTACATCAAGGTTGCCAAGGTGAAGGGCGAGATGGCCTGGCACAAGCACGACGCGGAAGACGAGCTTTTCCTGGTACTCAGCGGGAGGTTCACCCTCGAGCTCGAAGACGGTGCCGTGCACCTGAGCGAGGGCGACTGCTACATCATGCCCAAGGGCGTCCTGCACCACCCGGTAGCTGAAGAAGAGTGCTTGATCGCCCTGGTCGAGACGGTGACTACCCTGCACACTGGAGACTTGGTCACGGAGCAAACGAAGACGATCGAAGAACAGCTGGCCCCGTAGCGTCAGCCTGTTCATCTCGCGCGAGCACCAACGCCAGCTCGAGCGCCGCACGGTCCAAGAGCTCGATCTGGTGCGGTATTTGCGCAATCCAGACCAGCAGCAACATCGCTTGCAGGGCGTGCCGAGCCGATTCCTGCACTCCGAACCAGAGCCCGAACCCAGCCAAGAGGGCCAGCGGAACCCCCTGCAGAACGAGCCACGTGATCCGCCGACGGCGTTCTTGCCGCGATCGTTGTTTGCCTTCGGATTCGGTTTCCTCTGGCTTGTAGACCGCATAGGCATCAAAGGTGCCGTCACGGCGGCGGCGACCGGAGACGACCACCTCATCGCCAGCGGCCAGTCGAGGCGGAAGAAGAAACAGGCCATGGACGAGCACGGTCGTCTCGTCGAGCTCGAAGCGGAGCCAGGAGATCAGCGAGAACTTCTGGCTTCCTTCGAGACAATCGATGCGTCCCGAGATCACCGAGAACCGCGTCTTCACCATTGGCAAGGCCATAGCTGACTCCTTGGCTGTTTCGTTCACACTACACATGCGCACCGGGCTCAGCGGTTCGAGCCCTCCTACTGGGTAAAGCGTGAACAAACGTTCAAAACGAGCACCGTCCACCGATCTTGCTCGAGACCAGCAGCGTCTGGTCGGCAGTGGTTCTTCACACCAGCACCAGCCTGACCCTCCACGGCTTCTTCGACCCGCCAATCCTCGACACCGGTCACGCGCGATGGTTCGCTCGTGAGCATGGTGCGTTCGTAGCGCTTACGCGCCTGGCGATCGGCCTGCTGCTCTGGCGAGCCGGACTCCGTGAGAAACTCGACACACTGGCGTTGCCACCGTAGGCGCATGCTGCGCGTAGCCGGCGAGGCGACCGAGCAAAGGACGGAGCATGTATCCAAGACGAGCTCAGCAAACGACACCACTGGCTAGGACGGTGGGCCTCTTCACGATTCTCGGCATGATCGTCGGCAGCTCGATCGCTTGTACCGACGCCCCCCAAACGTCTTCCGCCACCGCCACGGAGCCGGCCCCTGATGCCATCCAGGGGACACCCGCGCAGGAGATTCTCGAACAGCCGCTCGACTATGCGATGAAGAACCCGGCAGCACCGCTCGATGGGGTCGTGACCGGCGGCCAGCCAAGCGACGAGGATCTCGAGATGCTGGCGGAGCGGGGCTTTCGCACCGTGGTGACGCTGCGTGCGAGCGGCGAGGTGGACGAAGCAGCCGAGCAGGACAAGGTCGAGTCGTTGGGCATGCGCTTCGTTAGCCTGCCGATCAGCGGCGCGGATGACCTCAACGAGGCGAATGCGGAGGCTCTGGCTAGCATCCTCGACGACAGCGAGCAGCAGCCACTCTTGCTGCACTGTGGCTCCTCGAATCGAGTCGGTGCCCTGGTCGCGCTCAAGGCCTTCTACAGTGACAACGCCAGCCCAGAAGATGCCCTGGCGCTCGGCCATGCCGCGGGGCTCGGCAGCTTGGAGAGCACGGTGCGCGAACGCCTCGGTCTCGTGGACGAGCCCTGATCCACCGGCGCCGAAGTGTCGGGACATTGACGTGAGGTGGCGGTCCAGCCCGGCCCTGGATATGCTCGGGCTGCTCGCCGGCGGTTGCTCCGAAACCGACCCATCCCTTGACGCCCTCACAGCTCGAGACTCGCTTTATGGCATCTGCAGAGATTGATTTCGAACGCTCGCTCAATCCGGACCAGCACGCTGCCGCGACCCACGGTGACGGCCCGCAGCTCGTCATTGCCGGTGCCGGCTCGGGCAAGACCCGGGTGATCACCTATCGCATCGCCTGGCTGGTCAAGCGGCATGGCGTGGATCCGCGCGAGATCACCGCGGTCACGTTCACCAACAAGGCCGCGAGCGAGATGCGCGAGCGTGTCGAGCAGCTTCTCGGCATCCACCCACTGACCACCTTCGTGGGCACCTTTCACCGCTTCTCCCTGCGCATGCTTCGCCGCTGGGGCGATCGGGTCGGGCTCAAGCGCGACTTCGCCATCCTCGACACCAGCGACCAGAAGAACCTGATCAAGAAGGCGATCGGTGGCGAGGAGCTGGACGAAACGGCCTTCACCCCGCAAGCGATGCTCGGCGCCATCAGCAGCGCCAAGAACCGTCTGTTGGACCCGGCAGCCTACGAACGCCAAGCGGATGACTTCTTCCGCCAACGGGTGGCGAAGGTCTACCGGCGCTACCAGAAGCTGCTGATGGAGGCCTCGGGCGTCGACTTCGACGACATGATCCGCCTGGCCGTCCGCTTGCTCGAAACCGAGGAAGACATCCAGAGGCGGGTGCAGGCCAGCGCCCGCTTCCTGTTGGTCGACGAGTTCCAGGACACCAACCACGCCCAAATGCGCCTGGTGCACGCGATTGCCGGCACAGACGGCAACCTCACCGCCGTCGGCGACGAGGACCAGGGCATCTATCGCTGGCGCGGCGCCGAGCTCGACAACATTCTCGGCTTCGAGAAGGCCTTCTCAGGCGCCACGGTCTACAAGCTGGAGCAGAACTACCGCTCGACCCAGACCATCCTCGATGCATCGGGCGCGGTGGTGGAGCGCAACGAAAGCCGGCGCGGCAAGAAGCTGTGGACCGAGTCCGGGCAGGGCGACCCGATCATCCTCTACCGCGCCCGCGACGAGCAGGACGAGGCCGGATGGGTCGCCCGCGGCTTTCAGCAGCTCAAGAGCACCTACGGCTACCGCGGCATGGCTGTGCTGGTGCGCACCAACGCGCAGACCCGCGCGCTGGAAGATGCTTTCCTCCGCCGCCGAATTCCCTATGCCCTGATCGGCGGTGTGCGCTTCTATGAGCGCGCCGAGATCAAGGACCTGGTGGCCTACCTGCGCTTGCTGCGCAATCCGCGCGACACGCTGTCCTACACCCGGGTCGTCAACCGGCCGCCGCGCGGCATTGGCAACACCACCCAACAGGCCGTGAACGCGCAAGCCGAGGCGGCGGGCGTTACACCGTGGGACATCCTCGACAAAGATCAGGTCGATGGCGTGGCCGAGCGCTCCCGCCGGGCGCTGATGCGCTTCCGCGACCTGCTCACCGGCCTGATGGAGGATGCCGAGCGCCTGCCGCTGCCCAGCTTGCTCGAGCGAATCATCGAGGTCACGGACTACGGCTCTCTCTACGCCAAGGACGACGCCGAGAACCAGTCCAAGCGCGAGAACATCGCCGAGTTTCTGTCCGCGGCCCAGGAATTCACCGAGAAGAACGCCTACGGCGGCCCGGATGATCTGCTCACCGCCTTCCTCGACCACGCCTCCCTGACCGCGGACATCGACGGTCTGGATCCCAGCCAGGGCGTGTCGCTGATGACGCTCCACAGCGCCAAGGGGCTGGAGTTTCCGGTGGTCGCGGTCACGGGCTTGGAAGACGGCCTCTTGCCGCACTTCAATGCCCAGAGCCAGGTCGAGGACGTCGAAGAAGAGCGCCGCCTGCTCTACGTCGGCATGACGCGGGCCGAGAAACGCCTGTTTCTCACCACCTGCCGCCGCCGGCGCATTGCCGGGCGCTACCAGGACCAGCAAGAGTCACCGTTCGTCGCCGAGATCCCCACCAAGCACCTGGAGCTGGAGGAGAGCCCACAGCTCTTCGCCGATCCGCCCGCCGCGGCCTTCGGGCAAGGGCGAGGGGGGTATGGAGGCTCGTCCTACGGCGGCGGCCAGCGTGGGGGCGGGCAGTACGGCGGTAGCCAGCGCGGAGGAAGCCAGCGTGGCGGGGGCGGCGACAAGCCCTATCTCGAAGGCGATGTCTACCGCTTCTTCGGCAACGACAGCGCCAAGCTGCCGACACCCGCAGCGAAAACGCCCTCGACTTCGGCATCACGGTCGTCACGCCCCGAACCGCGCGCGACCGGCCAAGCCACGATCGATCTTCCTGGGTTCGAGCCCACACCGGCCGCGCCCACACCGCGCGCGCCCCGCAGCACAGGCGGAAGCAACACAGGCGGCAGCAGCAACGGCGGCGGCAGTGGCGCGGGCGCGACTGTGCGCAAAGGCACCCGCGTCCAGCACCGCAAGCTGGGCAAAGGCATCGTCCTCGGCCTCGAAGGCGAAGGCGACAACCTCCGCCTCACCGTCCTCTTCGAGCGCATCGGCAAACGAAAGCTCCTCGCCCGCTACGCCAACCTCGAAGTGGTGTAGACGGCGAAGCCCCGGATCAGACCAGGCCTTCGATCAGACCAGACGCCAGCGGAGCCGTCGCCCGGGTCGGGCGAGGCTGAGCAGGGAGATGTAGAGGAAGCCGTGTAGGAAGAGGTAGATGATCGGGATGCAGAGCCACATGCGCCAGTAGAAGGCGAGGCCCAGGCAGGCCATGAAGTAGAGGGCCATGCCGATCTCGAGGGCCAGCGAAATGTCCAGCGGGCGCCGGTAGCGCTTGGCCTGCCATTCGTCGGACTGGCCTTCGATGCGGTACTTGGGCGTGCGGTGGAAGACGCCGCCGCGCTCGCGGAATCCGGACAGCACGGCACGCGTGTTGTTGACGGCAAGCCCGATCCCGACACCGACCAGCGCAGGTAGGAAGAGCACGCCCTTCCAGAGCCCACCGGCTTGGCGGTGTTGGCTGGTGAGGTAGAAGGCGACCACGGAGAGGGTCGTACCCAGAAGCAGTGGGAAATCGATGGCGAGCAGGGTCCAGAGGTGGTCGTCGCTGCGCAGGACCATGGCGGGGAAGAGCAGGAGCGAGAGCAGGATCATCAGCAGGTAGCTGACGTTGGCGGTCATGTGGACCGTGGCTTCGAGCTTGGTGCGGAAGGGCAGGGGCGCGCGCAGGATCTGGCCGAGCAGCTTGCGCCCGGTCTGGATCGAGCCCTTGGCCCAGCGATGCTGCTGGCTCTTGAACGCGCTCACCTCGACAGGAAGCTCGGCGGGAACGACCAGATCCGGCAGGTAGCGGAAGTCCCAGCCCGCGAGCTGGGCCCGGTACGAGAGATCGAGATCCTCGGTGAGCGTGTCGTGCTGCCAGCCGCCCGCCTCGTCGATGGTCTGGCGGCGCCAGACGCCGGCCGTGCCATTGAAGTTGAAGAAGCAACCGCTGAGGTGACGAGCCGCGTGCTCGACCACGAAGTGGCCGTCGAGCAAGATGGCCTGGACGCGGGTGAGCAGCGAGTAGTCGCGATTGATGTGCCCCCAACGCGCCTGGACCATGCCGACTTTCGGTTCGGCGAAGTGCGGAACGGTGCGGCGCAAGAAGTCAGGGCCAGGTACGAAGTCGGCATCGAAGATCGCCAAGAGATCGCCCTTCGCCACGGCCTGCCCAGCAGCCAGTGCTCCAGCCTTGTAGCCTTCGCGGTTGGTGCGATGGAGATGGTGAATCTGGTGGCCTTCGGCTTGCAAGCGCGCGACTTGCTCAGCCACGAGGCTCACCGTTTCGTCGGTGGAATCGTCGAGAACCTGGACTTCGAGCCGATCGCGCGGATAATCGAGCGCGCACACCGCATCGATCAGACGCGGAGCCACGTACATCTCGTTGAAGATCGGTAGCTGAACGGTCACCATCGGCCATTCAGCGGGATCCGGCGCCCGTGGCGTCGGCTCACGAGAGCCGCGCAAGTAGGTGACCACCAGGACCAGGCGGTGGACACCATAGATGACCAGCAGCCCGAGAACCAGGTAATACAGTGCCAGAATCGTCCCCCCCAACCAGGGATTCATCGATCTCTCCTCTTGCTTCGACAAACGGTAAGCACGGCGTCCGGACCGTCGTGCCGATGATCGCGGCCTATGCCGGCCTGCTCGCGCTCTGGGATCTGGGTGGCTCTCCGCAAGCGTTCATTGCCCTCTTCGCCGCCGCTTTCGTGGCGTACCTTTGGGCAACTCGTCGCCTCGAAGCCACGATGCCGGTGGTCATGGTGCTCAGCGTGGCTGCGCTCCTGCGTTTGCTCCTGTTGCCACTGCCTGCGACGCTCTCCGATGACATTCTTCGCTATCAGTGGGACGGTCGCGTGGTCCTTGCTGGGTTCAACCCCTATCGCCTTGCACCCGAATCGGACGAGCTCGCGCCGCTTCGAGACGATCTGTGGCGCGCCATGCCCCACAAGCAAGTGCCGTCGGTCTACCCACCGGCCGCTCTCGGTCTCTTCAGTATAGCGAGCCTCACGGCATTTCCGGCGATCGCGCTCAAGTTGCTGCTGTCCCTGGCCGACCTCGTGGCGTGCTGGCTGCTGGCCCGTCTGGCCATTGCGCGCGGCATCCCCGCCGGCCGTGCCGCCTGGTATGCCTGGAACCCGCTGGTCGTTCTCGAGGTCGCGGGCATGGGCCATATCGACGGCTTGATGGTGCCGGCGATGGTCCTGGCCGTCTTTCTGCTGGTGCGCGGTCGCGCGGGCGACTCGGCGCGGGCTGGCGCTGCAGCCGCCTTGGGCGTCCTGGCCAAGCTCGTGCCGCTCGTCGCCCTGCCAATGTGGGCGCGCCAGAGCAAGCAGTGGGGTCCCTTCGCCGCCGCCGCGGGTGCATTGATGCTGATTGCCATCTTGCCCGTGGTGATCAGCATCGGAGGCGTACCGCCAGGGTTGGTCACCTATGGCGTCTCGTGGGAGTTCAACGGGCCGATCTACGAGCCACTGTGGCGTGGCATGGATCAGATCGGGCTCGATCACTGGGTCAAAGATCGCCTCGATACGCTCAAAGAGCGAATTGGGCGGCACGAACAATTGAATCACGTCTATCCCTTCGTCTACCCACAGCTGTTGGCCAAGCTGTTGCTCGCTGCCGTGTTCGGTTTGGTTTGGATCGGGAGCCTACGCTCCACGGACCCGGTTCGTGCCAGCAAGCTCCTCTTCGGAGCCGTCATCTTGTGCGCGGCGACGGTCTACCCCTGGTACCTCCTCTGGGTGCTTCCTTGGGCCGCGCTCGAACGCGATCGCGCCTGGTTGACGCTCTCCGCAACGAGTGCGCTTTCGTATCTGCCCCAGCACACCGAGGTGCCGCTTATGCCATGGATCTACCTCGCCGTCTGGCTTCCCTTCTTCGTTCTCCTCCTGGGACGGCGATGGTTGTCAAGCTGACGATCGCCTACCAGGGTACTCGGTACGCTGGTTGGCAACATCAGACGAATGCGCTGAGCGTCCAGGAGGTGGTCGAGACCGCGCTCGGCGCGCTGCTCGGCGACTCGGTCCGGGTTCATGGCGCCGGCAGGACCGACGCGGGCGTTCACGCCCACGGCCAAGTTGCCCATTTTCGACTCGACCGTCCCTTCCCGATGAGAGGACTCGTCCACGGTGGCAACCATCGTCTCCCTGACGATGTACGTTTCCTGACCGCCGAGCGGATGCCCGCTGACTTCCACGCGCGCAAGTCGGCACTCGGCAAGTCCTACGAATACCGCATCTTCCGCGGTGCCGTCGTTCCGCCGAGGCAGGCAGGACACGCAGCGCACATTCCACACCCCTTGGACCTCGTAGCCATGCGCCAAGCCCTCTCGGGACTCCGCGGGGTTCATGACTTCACGGCGTTCGCGTCGGCCGGCGGCAGCCACGACGATCCTCATCGCCGAATCTATGCGGCCACCCTCGACGAAGATGACGCTCTGCTCCGAATCCGCGTTCTTGGCAATGGCTTCTTGCGAGGTATGGTGCGGGCTCTGGTCGGCACGCTGGTCGACATTGGCCGCGGTCGGCGTCCAGCCGACGACATGGGTCGCCTCCTGACTGGGCGACCGCGCGGAGAGGCCGGCCCGACAGCCCCTGCCGCCGGCCTGGCGCTCGAGCGCGTCTTTTATCCTCCAGACTGAGACCCATCCCGCTGGCCCCATTCAGCGATGCCGAGCGCCTGCATAGAGGGGCGGCAGGTGCTGTGGTAGGTTACGCCGCGATTCGACATGGCCAAAACACCACCGCTCGCCCCGCCGGGGTCCACCCTCGATCAACAGCTCAGCCGCATCGACCGGGATGCGCTACCGCAGCATGTAGCCGTCATCATGGACGGCAACGGCCGCTGGGCCA
>CALFAM010000369.1 GCA_937948815.1 uncultured bacterium | reverse complement strand
GCGTCCACTTCGGTGAGATACCCGTTGGAAACGCTGGATTTCTTCAAGAAGCGTGTCGTGCACGCGGCTTCGACGGAGGATTACGGATTCCGTCCCTGCAACTACGGCCCGTATGTGCACGAACCTTTGAGGTTCGCGGAGTCGGCGGCATTCGAAGACTTGTGCAAGGACGTCTGGTCTTGGATGAGAGGTGGCGATGACGACGACCACAAGCTCCAATACTTCGCCTCCCACCTTTTCGGCTCCGTATTTTCCGCAACGGACGACAGGACGCTCTCTTTCATGCGGAATAAGTGCTCCGGCGACAGCCTCGATATCTCGCTCATAGGGAAAATCCTCCGCGACGCCGACCAAGCGTTCTCCTTGGACAATCCCACCTTCGTCGTCGGCTATCTAGAGGCAGCCAAGTCGCACGGCAGCAAGTGCCTCGAATCCGCCACCAGCGCGCTCTATTGCGCGGCCGTGAGCGGAGAAAAACAGGGGACGCCGGGCGAACCGTTTCCGCGTGACGTGGAAGCCTTGGAGAAAGCGAAGTCCGTTCTCGATTCGCTCCCTCGCTTCTCCCCCGCTTATAGGCTCTACGAGATCATCAAGCAGGATGCGGAGAAGAACATCGCTGAATCGCTAAAGGAGCGAGAGTTGTTCGAAGAAGATTAACCCGAATGGAATGAGGTCATGCTTGGGTGCGCTGTGACTGGTTTCGGTCACTTAGCAGACCCATCAGTCCCAACATATCACTGACGGCTTCGGCCGACCACCCGCCACCCCAAAAAACAACGCCCCCGCCGGTTTCCCGGACAGGGGCGTTTTGCTATCGGGTGGGCGGCGGCGCTACATTGGCGCCCCGCTCCGGCTCCCTACCTCAAACTTCAACCGTGTCGGCGACGCTCTTGAACTCTTCGATCTGGTCGAAGTTCATGTAGCGGTAGATGTCGCCGGCCTTCTTGTTGACCACCTCGACCTGCTCCATGTACTCGGCCACGGAGGGGATCTTGCCCATCAGTGCGCACACGGCGGCCAGTTCGGCGGAGCCGAGGTAGACGCGGGTGTCGATGCCCAGGCGGTTCGGGAAGTTGCGCGTGGAGGTCGACATGGCGGTGCTGCCCTTGCGGATCTGCGCCTGGTTGCCCATGCACAGCGAGCAGCCCGGCATTTCCATGCGGGCGCCGGACTTGCCCAGCACGCCGTAGTAGCCTTCCTCGTTGAGGATCATGGCGTCCATCTTGGTGGGCGGGGCGATCCACAGGCGGGTCGGGATGTCGGACTTGCCGTCCAGCACCTTGCCGGCAGCGCGGAAGTGACCGATGTTGGTCATGCACGAGCCGATGAAGACTTCGTCGATCTTGTCGCCGGCGACTTCGGAGAGCAGCTTGACGTCGTCCGGGTCGTTCGGGCAGGCGACGATGGGTTCCTTGACGTCGGCCAGATCGATTTCGATCACGGCGGCGTATTCGGCATCGGCGTCGGCCTTCAGCAGCTTGGGATCGGCGATCCAGGCTTCCATGGCCTTGATGCGGCGGCCCAGGGTGCGCTTGTCTTCGTAGCCGTTGGCGATCATCCACTTCATCAGGGTGATGTTCGAGCGCATGTACTCGATGATCGGCTCTTTATCCAGGTGCACCGAGCAGGCGGCGGCGGAACGTTCGGCGGCGGCGTCGGAGAGTTCGAAGGCTTGTTCCACCTTCAGGTCCGGCAGGCCTTCGATTTCCAGCACGCGGCCGGAGAAGATGTTCTTCTTGCCCTTCTTCTCGACGGTGAGCAGGCCCTGCTTGATGGCGTAGTAGGGGATGGCGTTGACCAGGTCACGCAGGGTGACGCCGGGCTGCAGCTTGCCCTTGAAACGCACCAGCACGGATTCCGGCATGTCCAGCGGCATCACGCCGGTGGCGGCGGCAAAGGCGACCAGGCCGGAGCCGGCCGGGAAGGAGATGCCGATCGGGAAGCGGGTGTGGCTGTCGCCACCGGTGCCGACGGTGTCCGGCAGCAGCAGGCGGTTGAGCCAGGAGTGGATGACGCCGTCGCCCGGGCGCAGGCTGACGCCGCCGCGGGTGGAGATGAAGGACGGCAGCTCGCGGTGCATGCGCACGTCGACCAGCTTCGGGTAGGCCGCGGTGTGGCAGAAGGACTGCATCACCAGGTCGGCGGAGAAGCCGAGGCAGGCGAGGTCCTTGAGTTCGTCGCGGGTCATCGGGCCGGTGGTGTCCTGGCTGCCGACAGTGGTCATCTTGGGTTCGCAGTAGGTGCCCGGACGGATGCCCTGACCTTCCGGCAGACCGCAGGCGCGGCCGACCATCTTCTGCGCCAGCGAGAAGCCCTTGCCGGTGTCGGCGGGGTTTTGCGGCAGGCGGAACAGGGTGGAGGGCGGCAGGCCCAGCGCTTCACGCGCCTTGGCGGTGAGGCCGCGGCCGATGATCAGCGGAATGCGGCCACCGGCGCGCACTTCGTCGAGGATCACCAGGGTCTTGAGCTGGCTTTCGGCGATCACGGCGCCGTTCTTCAGCGCGCTGACCTTGCCGGAGGCCTGATCGACCTTGAGTTCGATTTCGTCGCCCATGTCCATCTGGCCGGCGTCGATCTCGATCGGCAGTGCGCCGGCGTCTTCCATGGTGTTGAAGAAGATCGGGGCGATCTTGGAGCCCAGGCACACGCCGCCGAAGCGCTTGTTCGGCACGAAGGGGATGTCTTCGCCGGTGAACCACAGCACCGAGTTGGTGGCGGACTTGCGCGAGGAACCGGTACCGACCACGTCACCGACGTAGGCCACCAGGTTGCCCTTGGCGCGCAGTTCTTCGAGGAACTTGACCGGGCCACGCACGCCCGGCTCTTCCGGGGTAATGCCCGGACGCGGGTTCTTCAGCATGGCCAGCGCGTGCAGCGGGATGTCGGGGCGGGACCAGGCGTCCGGCGCGGGGGAGAGGTCGTCGGTGTTGGTTTCGCCGGTGACCTTGAACACGGTGAGCTTCTGCGAAGCCGGTACTTCCGGACGGCTGGTGAACCATTCGGCGTCGGCCCAGGACTGCAGCACGGCCTTGGCGTTGGCGTTGCCCTTTTCGGCCAGTTCCTTGACGTCGTGGAAGTAGTCGAACATCAGCAGGGTCTTCTTCAGGCCCTCGGCGGCGATGCCGCCCACTTCGGCGTCGCCCAGCAGGTCGATCATCGGCTTGATGTTGAAGCCGCCCAGCATGGTGCCGAGCAGTTCGGTGGCCTTGGCACGCGACACCAGGCCACAGGCTTCTTCGCCCTTGGCGACCTTGGCGAGGAACTCGGCCTTGACCTTGGCGGCGTCGTCCACGCCGGCGGGCACGCGGTGGGTGAGCAGTTCGACCAGGAAGGCTTCT
>CALFAM010000368.1 GCA_937948815.1 uncultured bacterium | reverse complement strand
CGGTAATAGAGCCAGGCAAAGTATTGAATCGAGTCGAGGGCATTGTCGTTGGTGCCGACAATCTCTGGCAACAGCGTGCACACCCGTCGGTAAAAGTTGACCACAGCGTTCATGAGGTCGCGCCCGTTCGCAGCTCCCTTGTGCCAGGGATTGTCTGCCGAGCCGTGATAGGTGTATCCCGCCGGCAACGGCTTCAAACCATCAAACGTGACCTGAAATGCGACGCGGGTCGCTTTGTCCAGCTCGTAGGCTTCGATCAAGAAATCGAGTGATCCTTGACACGGCGAAGGACCGTCCTGCGCCCAGGCCGGCAACGCGGCCAGCATCAACAGCGCACAGACGACCCAAGACATCCAAAGGCGGGGCGATCGAGACATGCGATTCTCCTTCGAGGTGGTGGCAGAAGGAACGGCAACGACGCCGCCATTCGTTCCGAACAGCGCGTGATCACTCGCACCGAAGCAGGCAAACTCTGTAGGAGGCAGTAAGGCTATACCTTACCACACAAGCCAGTCATCCCAGCAGCTCCCCAATATCCAAGGAGCGCATCGTCACACGCGTACCCCATGACGGTCCCGTGCGCGCAACCCGGGAAGTGGTGCGAGGCGGGGTATGCTCGTTGCACCGCGACCGCTGGCGGTCGACACGGACACGCGGAGACGATTGGGTTCAACGCTGCAGTCCATGCGGATCGAAGACGTGCACGTAGATGGCTGATACGACTACCGTCAACCTCCCGAAGAAGCATCGCGCGCGCTACCCGGATCAGTGCGTCGTGTGCAGCTGCTCCGCACCCGGTTCGACGGTTCGTATTGCCGCCGAGCCGATTGCCTCCTACAACCTCTGGCGCTGGCTGCTCGGCATGGGGCTCACCGTCAAGGCGCCGGCATGTCGAGGCTGCGGGTGGCGACTCCATCGGCGATGGATCGGCGACCTCCTGATGACCTTCGCGCTGATCGGGGGCGCGATCTGGATCAGCTATCCCCTCCTCGCGTCCCGGCTGTCCGACGGCGGCGTGGTGATCGCGCTGCTCGTCATCGTGGTGCTCGGCCTCGTGCCCTGGGGCATTCGCCAGGTGCTCGATCCGCCAGCGTTCGACGCCACGGCCAAGGGCAAGAGCATTGACTACGAGTTCCTCGACCGCAACCTCGCCCGCGCCTTCGCGACGCTGAACCAAAACGCGAAGTGGGTCGAGGTCTCCGGCCCAGGAGGTACCCACGAGACTGACGCCGGCTCAAGCGACACGAGCACCAAGGACGCCCACTAGTCGATCGCCAGCTCCGGCGCTTCGAGCACGGCGCGGGCGCGTTGGAGAAACCGCCAGCGAGCACGGCGCCGAAGCGGATCGCGCGCGCCCAACCATCGGTCTGGGCTGCGCTGTCGATGGGAAGGGCGTCTACGGGGACCAGGCGCTCAGGTCACCACTCTCGAATCCATCGCCAAAGATCAGGCCGGGAGAGGGATCGAGCAGGCTCTCGTAGAAGTACAGCCGTCCGCTGGTGTTGCAGCAATGGCTCGAGCCGAGAATATCGAGATCTCCGTCGCCATCGACGTCTCCAACTCGTCCGGAGTAAATGGCATTGTTGCTGATCACATCGCGTGTCCAATCGCTGCCGCCATCGCCGTACCAAATCACCACGTCGCGGTCGCCGAACGAGAAGCCGCTCACGATGTCGAGGAAACCGTCGCGGTTGATGTCGTGCACGCGCGCCTGGTGTGCGCCAGTCAATGCTTCGATACGGTGCGTCACCCAAGGCTCGACCCGCGGATCGTCCGGCGCTTCGTACCATGTCAGCCAGCCGAGCTCACCCTCCGCGGTGGCCAGGACGACGTCATTGTCGCGCCCGTCCCCATCGAGATCGATCACGAAACCCTTGGTCGAGTCGTTGAGGCTGTGCCCGGTTCCCATGGTGTAGTGGAAGTCGTCGATCACGTGCTCGACGAAGGGCTCGGTGCGCGGATCGTCCGGCGATTCCCACCAGAAGCCGTTGAGCACGATGTCGAGATCCCCGTCGCGATCCAGATCGCCCAGCTTGAGGCCTTCCCGGCGGCGGACCTGGAGGCTCCGGACGGTCCAGTCGAGGGGCAGCGCATTCTGAAAGGCAATGTGGACCCAACCCAGGGCATTGAAGTTGTTGGCGCCCAGATCGCGAACCACGATATCGGTCTTGCCATCACCATCGAGATCTCCGACTTCGATATCGCCTGCATGCTGGTGGGCCGACCCGGATGCGAGGTCGATGGCGTAGCCTGTCCAGCTGCCATCGAGGCTCCCGGGGTTCTTGAACCACCAGGCGCGGGCCGGAATGCTACTGCTCGAGCGGTTCGGAATGATCACGTCGAGGTAGCCGTCGCCATCGAGATCGGTGGTCGTCATGTCGCCAACGAAGTTCGGCTGATCGGCCAGGGTCGCGAGGCCGATGTCACGCCCTACCCACCCGCTCTCTTCCAGTCGGTACCAGGAGAAGATCGGATTGCCGTTGGTGTACTTCTGCACCACGATCACGTCGTCGGCACCATCGCGGTCGAGATCGGCCACGTCGTAGGCCAGCAGGCCTCGAATGTTGGCGCTGTCGATGGTGACACCGTCCGCAAAGTCGACCGTGGCGGGCTGTGCCCACGCGCCGACCGCCGCAAGCCACGTGCCGACCGCGCCGACCAAAGCACCCCGCCACGAATCGCGCTGGGCAAGGGGCCGGACGGGGCAATCGTCTGCCCCGGCTGAACGAATCGTTTTCTGCTTCCTATCCATGGAGGCATTCTCGAACACAATTCGAGATATGGCAATACGCAACTTCCGACCGCATCGGCGAGCGACTAGAAGATCGCCAGCTCGAGGGCCTTGAGCACGGCACGGGTTCGGTCGCGGACGCCGAGCTTGGAGAGGATGCTCGAGATGTGGTTCTTGACCGTGCCTTCGCTGACCCGCAAGCTGTCGGCAATTTCCCGATTCGAGAAGCCACCGGCGAGAAAACGCAGAACCTGGGTTTCCCGCTCGGTGAGCGGGTCGGGCGGCTCGAGGCTGGGAAAGTCATTGCCCAGGTTGCCGGCCCCACGGAGGATGCGCTCGGTGATCGCCGGTTGGATCAAGGTACCGCCCCCGGCGACCACACGGATGGCCTCGGCGAGCTGATCGAGTGACACGTCTTTGAGCAGAAAACCCTTGGCCCCAGCGCGGATGGTCTCGAGCAAGAGCGTGTCGTCGTCGAAGGTGGTGAGCACGAGGGTGGGCGGCAAAACCTGGCGTGCGCCGAGCTGACGCAGGACTTCCACCCCATCGAGGATTGGCATGCGCAGGTCGAGCAGCAAGAGGTCGGGCGCGACCTCGGGCACCGCATCGACCGCCTCTTGACCATCCGCGGCCTCGCCGATGACCTCGACATCGTCGACCAGTGCCAAGAGCCCCTTGAGCCCCTCGCGAACCAGGTTCTGGTCATCGACCACGAAGACACGGATCACGACGAAGCCTCGGAGAGTGGCAGGGTGAGATCGAGCCGGAAACCCCTGCCCGGGGCGGTGTCGACGGTGATGCTCCCGCCGAGCTCGGCCAACCGTTCGCGCATGCCATCCAGGCCGCTACCAAAGCGCACCGCGCGTGCCCCCTTGCCATCGTCGCGGGCGCTGATCACGAGCCCCGCGGGCTGCCGCTCGATCGTGATCCAGAGGTTGGGCGCCTCCGCGTGCCGCGCAGCGTTGGTCACGATCTCCTGCACCGAGCGAAGGATCGCGTTGGCGCGCACGGGATCGTCGATCTCGAGCCGTTCGGGCAGCTCGAGGTGAACGTTGGGCCGCTGGATGGCGTTCACCAGCGTGCGCAATGGGCCGGCGAGCTCGATCTCGTTGTCGGTGCGGAAGGCCCGCACCACCTGCCGAACGTCGTCGAGCAGGCCACCCGCGATCCCGCGCGCAGCGCGAACCCGCGCGCCGACCTCACCGCTCGCCTGGTGGGATGCGGTTTCGAGCTGGAGGCTCAGCGCGGTGAGATGGTGCCCCATCAGGTCATGAAGATCGCGGGATATCCGCTGGCGTTCGGCGAGCCGGCTGCTGTTCGCGAGCAGCTCGCGGGTCGACACCAGCTCGGCATTGACACGGGCCAGTGCGCTGCGGGCTTCCCGTTCGCGTGCAGCGGTGGTCGATGCATAGACCGCGAAGAGCTGAAAGCCGATTTCGGTACCGGTGATGACGATGGCGCGCCCGAGGCTTTGGTCTGCCTGGGCGATCGGAGCCGCGATCGCGGTTTGAATGCCGACCCATGCGAGGGACACCGGAAGCGAGTTGGACAGCGGCACCTGCGACGCGACGATGACGAACAGGATCATCAGCAGGCTTTCGGGCATGACGATGATCGCCACCAGCGCGGCGGCCGACTGCGCCACCAAGAGCCGGCGGTGGTTGCGGGCAGCGTGCGGTCGATCCGAGCGCCGAAAGACCTGAAAGGAGGCGACGAGCAAGACACCGAAGACCGCATGCGCCGCCAGGAGAACCAGGGTGGTGAGATTCCGCCGCGCCGGCTGTTCGATGGCCATGGCAACGTAGGGAACCCCGATCATGGCCCAGGTCAAGAGACCGGCAAAGAGCAGCAGGTAGCCAGTACCACCCGGCTCCCGTGTCCGATCTTCACGGGTCCGATCCTCCCGAGTCCGATCTTCAGGGGAGCTGGCCGCGGGAGCCTCTTCGTCGTCCCGGTGTGGTCCTCCGGCATCCATGGTCGCCGATCCTATTCCGACTGAGCCTGCCCAAGAAGCGGTTCGAGGTGTCCTTCGACGCGCGCGACCACGTCAGGATCCACTTCGCGCCCGGCGGCCTTCATCAAGAGCGTGCCGTCGGGGCCGAAGAGCAGAAGATTGCAGTGGTTTTTCTCGAAGGCGTAGGAATTGGCGAAGGCACCCTTCCAATCGAGAAGCGTCCACGCTGCCGGGTCCCGGGAGAAGCTCCGCTCGACGTTGCCGCGGAAGGCCGCGGGGACGGCGCGCAAGTCTGCGAGACCGACCATGGCAAGCTGGTCGCGGCCGCCGAGCCGCTCGATCATCTCCGTGAGCGCACCGCTCCAGCCAGCGACGTGACCGCTGGCCCCGCCGTCGGCGGCGATGATCAACAAGGGCTGGCCCACGAAGTCGCGGTAGGTGTGCTGCTTGCCGAATTGATCCTCGATCTCGAACGGGACCAGCCGCTGCGGGCGCCCTTCCGGGCCATCCGACACGGCCGGTTCGGCAGATGCCACCGGAACCGACGCGGCTGTGAGGATCATGCTGAGGACCACGGCAGTCGAGAGCAAGAGTGGGTATCGAGTGAAAGCTCGGCGCATGGTGGGGGTCCTTTCGCGTTGGCGTCCGGCCTCGATTGCCCGGACGTCCACCAGTCTGCGGGACGGTCGATGCGGGCGCATGTGCCGAAGGTCATGCCCAGGAGCGGTGACTTTCGGGACATGCGCGACAGCCACGCTCCTCTCTAGGCTGCCGTCAGTGTCGGCGACGAACCGTCGACACCTCTTCCGGTAACGACGCCTCGAAAGGAAGCCCCATGCAGCACCGTTCTCCCCGAGCCCGCCTTCTCGTCCTCTTCCTCGTCGCGGTCGCCTGCTTGGCCCTTGCCAGCACGAGCACGGGCGATGCCGGCGCTACCGACACCCGATCGGCGGCGGCGCGTCACCCCATGGCCGAAAGCGCCGAGGCAGCGTTCTTCCGCGTCTTCAACGAGCAACCCCAGACACCGGATGCAGCGCTGCAAGACCTTATGATCGCCTACTACCTCGATCCCGAGGACGCGCAGACCAATCGCCTTCTCGGCCTCAACCACCTGTGGTTGGCCGCCGAGGGCGACCGACAGAATCCGCGGGTGATCGAGCACCTCTACCTCGCCGAAACGTTTCTCCTGCGCGCCCAGGCGCGAGCGCCCGAGGACGCACGCATGCCCAGCTGGGTGCTGCCGACGCAGACGTCGCTCGCCGTCATCGAGCAGGACGAAGACCGCGTACGCGCCGCCCAGCAAGCGATGGTGGAAGCCTACGAGACCGACCCCAACTTCCACTCCTTCGTGGTCGGCCTCCAAGCGTTCGACGCACCCAAGGACGACCCGCGCTTTCGCTTCGCGCTCGAAGCCATGCGTGCGGCGGCCGGCTGCACGGCTACAGGAGACGACTCGTGCGAGAACCATCCGCGTTGGCCGCACAACATCGAAGCCTTCATGGTCTTTGCCGCCGACTTCGAGCTCAAGGCGGGAAACCGCGGGCAAGCCGAGGCCATCCTCAACGCGGTGAAGCAGGTGAAAGGCTACGACACGTGGCCCTACCGCAGCGTGGTCGACGAACGACTCGCCGAGCTCGACGATCGTGCGGCACGCTACGCCAACGACAATGCGAACGACGACCCACCGTCGTTGTTCACCGGCAGCAACGAGGCAGCATGTCAAGCCTGCCACCGCGCAAGGTAAAGCTGAAAGACCGACCGGTCAAAGGATCGGTCGGTCTTTCACTCCTGCTCTGAGAATGTGATCGAGGTCGAGGCTAGGGAATCGTCATCGACCAGCTCGAGGTATCCCCGGCTTCGAAGCCATCGCCGAAGATGATGTTGGTGATCGATAGCTGATCGAGGAAGGCGTCGAAGGCGGCTCCTTCATCGAGACGGACGTCGACACGACAGAAGGCGGACGTTGCCGTCCCAGCGTCGAGCGCGAAGGGCACCCATTCCCCACCGGTCGGCTCCAGCATCAGTTCCGTGCTCTCCACGCCGAGCACGGGGCCGTAGCAGACCTGCCCATCGATGCGATCACAGGTCGTGATCAACGTCACCCGCACGTCGGCGTCACCGTCGATGCGAACCCTGCCGGCGAGGCGGTAACGGGGTGCCGCCATGTCGATGCATTGACTGATACCGAGCGTGCTGCTGCTCAGATTGGTCATCTGCACCGAGCCGGAGATCGATGCACCATCGACGTCTTCTGCGCTATGGCTGACTTCCGCGGCCTCGCCACTCACCTGGAACCAATCGCGAAGGTCGCAGTCGAACTGCCCATTCACAACCTGATCATTCACGCTCTGGCGGAAGGTGACGGAAATCGCTTCCATCAGGCGATTGCCCGCCGGATCCTCCAAGGTGTCACAGACGAGAAGACGGTAGGCACTGTCACCGAGGTTGGCCGCAAAGTCGACAATCGCTTCGTTGCCGGCCTCGGAGAACGTCACCTGGTCGATCGGCACCAAGAAATCGTCGCCGTCGAGCGCGTTGCAGCCGAAGGTGTCGATGTCGCGATCCGGTCCCGCGGCCACCAGCTGGTAGTTCGCGGGATTGGTGACATCTTCCGGTTCGCTGCTGCCCGCCGGATCGGCCATGGCTTCGCTGAATCCGACGATGACCTGCGCGACCGGGCTCATCAGCTCGGAACATTCCTCGAGCGCGGTCGCCGTCCCAGCCGTGGCGCCCCCTGCCGAGAGAGAGGCAACAAACGGCGCCAGCGAGTCCACGATCGTAATTTCGAACGTCTGCGTGGTGGTGTCAACGCCGCCGTTCGCCGTGCCGCCATCGTCCATCAGCTCGACCGTAATCGTGGCGACACCCTTCTCCCCTTCTGGCGTGAAGGTCAGTGTGCCGTCGGCGGCGAGCACCGGTCCGTCCGCGAACAGCAAGGGAGCGCTGTTATCGACAATGGCGAGTGTCAGCCCCTGGCCGGCCTCGTTGGGGGCGCCAGGATTCTGATCGCTCACCTGCTCCGGGACGGTCTGCGCACCAGCATCCGGCGCCACCTCGATGTCACCTGCCAGCGTGAAGGTCGGTGCGTCGTTGACGGCTGCGACCGTGATCGTCACGGTGGCGGGGGCGCTGGTCAGCGCACCTGGATCGCCGGCCGTGCCGTCGTCCGTCACGGTGAAGGTGAAGCTATCCGCACCGTTGAAGTCGGCATCGGGCACGTAGGTAACTGTACCGGCGGCTGGATCGAAGCCCATCAGCTGTCCCGCGCCGGGCGGATTATCGATCGTGAAGGTCAGCTCCTGCTCTTCCCCGTCACCGTCGGCGCCACTGAGGGTGATGGCAAGCGAGCCATCCTCGTTCACTGACAGCGCTTGCGGATCCGCGGTCGGCGGATCGTTCACCGCGGAAACGACGATGTCGAAACTCTGGGGCGCACTGGTGTCCTGCCCACCGTTCGTGGTGCCGCCATCGTCGGCCAAGACCACCGTGATCGTCGCCGTGCCGTTCTGGTCTGGCGCGGCCTCGTAGGTCAGGGTGCCGTCGGCCGCAAGTACCGGCGACACGGCAAAGAGATCGGAGACCGAGTTGTTGGTGACCGTGAAGCTCACGGTCTGCCCACCCTCGCCGGGTGGACCCGCCGAGACGCCGGTGGCGAATGCGGGCACCAACTGCGGCCCAGCATCTTCGAAGGAGTCGTGCTGGGCGGAAAGGGTGAAGGAAGGTGGATCGTTGACCGGTGCGATGGTGATCGTCACCGTGGCGATGTTGCTCGGC
>CALFAM010000367.1 GCA_937948815.1 uncultured bacterium | reverse complement strand
CGTGACCATTCGCGACTTCGAGGTCGAGCTTGCCGGGGTCGACGAGCCGGCGACAGTGGTCGTTTTCCTGGACCTCCGCGATGATGTCTCGCTGAGCACGCGCCGGGTCGACATTCACGACAACCTCGTCGAGACGGGCACACCCGTCAGCATCAGCCTCAACCACCAGGCCCAAGCCGTGCTCGAAGAGTGGACGCTGGCGCGCAATCAGGGAAGCGATGCTGGTGCCTTGGGACTGGCGGCCAATGACACGAGCGTCGTGACGATCCATCGCCTGGACGCGATGAACAACACGAGCGGTGTCGGCACGGCGTCGAATCGTGGAGCGGTCGATCTGCGCGCGTTCGGTGGCGAAATCACGTGGCGTCGCGGCGTGTTGCGCAACAATTTCTCGGCGTCTTCGAGCTCCTTCGGCGCCGCGGGCCTGGGGCTGACGGTCCGCAGCGCCGGCGACTTCACTGTCGAGAGGCTGATGCTGATCGGCAACCGTCACGTCAATCCAGATCGCCAGGCGACGACCCGTCAGGTGACCCTCTTTGCGCAGGACCTGGGTTCGGAAGGCCTCCTGCGCAACAGCCTCATTGCTGAATCGCCGGGGCGTGGGGTCGATGCCGTGGCCGTGGATGATGGCGTCCTCGATCTCACCAACCTGACGGTGGCGGGCAATGAGCTCGGCCTGAGCTTCAGCGAAACGAACACTCCGGGATTCTTCAGCTTCCTGATCAGCTGCCTTTTCTTCGGCAACGCTGTGGATGCGCCCGACCTCTCCGGGGCGAACATCTTCAACGTCGGGAATCTCGTCGGTATCGATCCCCTCTTCATGGCCCCTGCGGCTGGCGACTATCGAATCACGTCGGGCTCGCCAGCGATCGATAGTGGGGAGCTCGGCTTCGCCGGTGATTTCGACCTCGCGGGGCGCACGCGCATTGTGTCGGGGACCTTCCCGCCGGGCCCCCTTCTGATCGACGTTGGTGCGTATGAGTTCCAGGCTGCCGACATCTTCACCGACGGCTTCGAGTCCGGCGACGTGTCGGCCTGGTCGGACCAGGTTCCGTAGCTTCCGAGGGGTGACGTGGCCGCGCGACCCGGCCGGCAGAGAATGTGGCACCGCGACAAGGGAGGCAGGTGGGTACAATCCCGTAATGCCTTTCGCCACCGCCATTCCCTTGGGCCAAGGGGGGACGGGAGAGGTCCTCAAGGCCTGGGACGAGGAGCGCGGCTGCCACGTCGCCTTGAAGCTGCTGCATCGCGGTGATCCGGACTCCCTTGCCCGCCTGCAGCGCGAAGCGCGTGCACAAGCGCGCCTCGACCACCCGAATATCTGCGACGTCTACGAGGTCGCGGAGACGCCGGACGGACGGCCCTACATCGCCATGCGCTTTGTCGACGGGCTGCCCCTCGACGAGGCGCTCGAGAACGAGCCGCTCGAACGGCGGCTCGAAGTGTTGGCCGAGGTCGCCGAGACCGTCCAGGCCGCGCACGCGCAATCGCTGATCCACCGCGACCTCAAACCCGGAAACATCCTCGTCGAGCGGCGCGATGACGATCGCCTGCATCCCTTCGTGCTGGACTTCGGCATCGTCCGGCTGGAGGGTGTCCCCGGCGCCACCGCCACTGGCGAGGTGCTGGGCACGCCGGGCTACCTGTCGCCCGAGCAGGCCAGCGGCAGCCGAGAGATCGATCGCCGCTCGGATGTCTTCGTCCTCGGCATCCTGCTCTACGAGCTGATCGCCGGACACAATCCCTTTGTCGGCGACTCGAAGGTCGATTCGCTGATGCGCGTCTTGCGCTGCGCCGCGCCACGCCTGCGAACGCTGGTACCCCAGGTTCCCGCGAGCCTCGAGGCGATCGCCGAGAAGGCTCTGGAGCGGGAGCCGAGGCGTCGCTACGAGTCGGCCCAGGCCTTGGCCGGCGATCTTCGCGCCTTCTTGGCGGGCCGCGCGACCCAGGCGCGCCCAGCCTCGTGGGTCACGCGATCCCATCGCCGCCTGCGCCAGCATCCGCTGATCATGGTGGCGGCCGCCATGTCTTTGCTCGCGCTGGTCGCCGTGTTCACGGTGTGGGCGGTCGGCGAGCGGCGGGCCGAGAAGCGGGCCGCCTTTGCCGAGCGTCTGGCCCAGCGTGCTGGGGAGATCGAAGCCAAGGCCCGGTACGAGCAACTCCTGCCGACCCACGATGTGACGTCGGCCATGGACCGCTTGACGGAGGAGACGGAGTCGCTTCGCGCGCTGGTCGCATCCGGCGGGATCCTCGCCGAGGGCTCGGGCGACTATGCCTTGGGACGCGCACTCTTTGCGCTGGGTCGACACGAGGAGGCTGCCGATCACCTACGGCGGGCGCTGGACAGTGGCTATGCTTCGGATGGACTGGTCGCGGCAACCGCACGTGCGTTGGCCCTGGCCTACGGCGATCGGCAGACTGAGACGGTGGGTACCCCGGGTGCTCGCGAGAAGCTCCGTGTCGAGCTCTCCGCCGACGTCGAGCGCTACCTGGTCCCGGCGGACAGTGGAGCTGCGGGCGCCGAAGCCACCGAGGATCCGTGGGTGCTCGCCCTCATCGCGTTTCACTCGGGTGATGCCGAGACCGCTCTCGAGCACACCCGTCGTGCCGCCCGTGCCGAGCCGTGGCGATTCGAAGCGGACCTGCTCGAAAGTTCGATTCAGCGAGATCGTGCCCTCGATCTGCTCAAGGTTCACGAGACGGAGGCGGCGCAATCGGCGCTCGCCGCCCTTCGTGAAGCCTCTCTTCGCGCCGCGGACAAGGCGCCGAGTGCGGCCGAGGCGTACTACAAGCTCTGCGATGCAGCGCCCTTGGCAGCCCGCTTCGTGCGCACCGACGACCCGCAGGAGAAGGTGGCACGGCTCGGAGAGCTCGAGGCGCAGGCGCGCGTCGACTGTGCCCGGGTGCTGGAGGTCGATCCGCTGCGCTACAAGGCACCACTGCGCCTCGGTATGATGGTCAACTTCTTGGCCTACGAGGCGTTGCGGCTCGGCGAGGATCCGAGCCCGCGGATGGCCGAAGTCGAACGTCTGGCAGCCCAGTCTCTGGCCATCGAGGAACGGAACGCGCAAGGCTACGCACTGCGCGCTGCCGTGCGGCTGACCCGCGCCAGCGACGCGCTGAACCGTGGTCTTCCGATCGAGGAGGCGCGCTTCGAGGGTGCGGTCGCGGATATGGAGCGGGCCATTGAGCTACGGCCTGGGCGACCCTTCGAATGGGAATGGCTCGGCGCTTCCTATGCCTTCTGGGCGTTCGCCCGTGGCGACGCCGGCTTGCCTTCGAGCCAGCACCTCTACACCGAGTCGACCGCCGCCTACGCCAAGGCCATCGCGTTGGGCGCCGGTTCCCAGGCCGACGCCTACGTGGCAATTTGCGAGGTCGAGGCACGGGGTGGCGAAGAAGCCTTCGAGCTGGGCCTCGATCCGGCGCCCGCCCTCGCCCGTGCACGCGCCGCGTGCGGCAAGGTGCTCGAGATCGCCTCGGACTACACGGCAGCCCACACACAGCTCGGTGCCGCGGCATTGACCGAAGCGCGGGTCGCGTTGGCTGCAGGGGCTGATCCGCGGGACGCCATCGACGCCGCATTGGAGGCCCTCGTATTGCGCCATGAAGCCGCGGCTGACGATCCCGAGGTCGCCACGCACCGTGCGCGCGCACACCTGATGCGTGCGGCGTTCATGCTGCACCAGGGCGAATCGGCAGCCGCAGACCTGGATGCCGCCCAGCACGCGCTGGCGCCAGCCGAGAAGGCCTTGCCCCGCGACTACCGCCTTCTCGAGACCCGCCGCGCGCTCCTCGAGAGCGTTGCGCGTTTCCACGGCGGCGGCTCTTGGCGACCGGCGTTCGACCAGGCAGAGCGGCAGTTCCAGATGCTGGTGGATGAATTCTCCGCCCCCCAGCCGTCTCCGAGCATCGAACGGCTGGGTGTCGAGATTTATTGTCGCGGCGCCGAGATGGCGAAACAGGACGCGCCGTCTCGGGTCGGCAGGCTGGCGGACCGCGGCCGGCAAGTGCTCGCCGCCGCCCTGTCGCGACGGCCGGCGCAGCCCGAGTTGCTCGCCGAGCAGGCGCGTCTCGACGCGCTCCTACGCTGAAGCGTCGCTGCCGAAATCCGCGCCAGCAGCGAGAAGAGGTGGTTTGCGATCTACTCGTCGTCTGCGTCGAGGCCCCAGGCCTTGATGCGGCGATAGAGCGTCGACCGGCCAATGTCGAGGATCTTGGCAACCGCCCGCACGTCGCCGTCGTGGCGGCGAAGCACTTCTGCCACGATCGCACGCTCGGCGGCATCGAGCCGCTCCCGAAGGGTGCCGTCCGTGTGCGCGGCTGCTCGGGGTGCATCGCGGATGCTCTGCTGCAGGTGGTGGCTCTGCAGCAGCTCACCAGGCTCGAGGAAGAGCACGGCGCGAGCGATCTCCCGTTCGAGCTGGCGAACGTTACCGGGCCACGGGCAGCACTCGAGGATGGCTGCCGCCCGTTTCGAAATGCCGACCTGAGCGAGACCGCGCTTGCGGGCGCTTTGGGCGAGAAAGTAGGCCGCCAGGTTGATGATGTCGGCCTTTCGCTGGCGCAGAGGCGGCAGCTCGACCCGCCAGTCGGCGATGCGGTGGAAGAGGTCGGCGCGAAACGTCTCGCTTGCGAGCAGCGCTTCGATGTCGCGATTCGTGGCGGCGATCACCCGGACGTTTGCGGAACGCCCCGTACGACCTCCGAGACGAAAGACCTCGCCTTCCTGGAGCACCCGCAGGATGCTGGCCTGGGTTTCGGGTGCCATGTCGCCGATCTCGTCGAGAAAGAGGGTGCCACCGTCCGCGCGCTCGAAACACCCGGCCCGTGCCTTGACCCCGGTGGCGACACCTTCTTCGATGCCGAAGAGCTCGGATTCGAGCAGATCCTTGGCCAGGGCGGCGCAGTTGAGCGCCTCGAACGGAGCGTCACGTCGCGGTGAGCCGTGGTGTAGGTAGCGGGCGAGCACTTCTTTGCCCGTTCCCGACTCGCCGGTGATCAGAACGCTGATGTCCCCCGTCGCGACCTTGGCTGCTTCCGCGTAGAGCGCCCGGAACGCGGGCTCGACCGAAGGCGGGTCGGGGAGGGGAGGTGGCGTGGTGGCCGTTGCCGGTACCGGCTTCGCGCCACCCGGTCGGGCCAGGTCGACGAAGCGCGACGCGCTTTCCACGACGGCACGGTAGGCGCGCGCCTGCAAGCGATGCGGGAACCACACGTCGAAGCGTGTCTCTCGGCCCTCTACGGTGACCGCTGCTTCGCGCGGGCCGGCGTCGTCCGACACATCGTCGGCACTCCCGTCATCGGTACCGGATGCCGATGCGCGAAAGATCGTCCCGGTGTCGTGCCCCGCGCGCAGCCGCAGGACCTCGATCGTGCGCACGGGCAGGACCTCGAACAGCGATCCACCGATGCGCTGTGCCAAGGTGGCCACGTCCAACTCGGCTTCGAGGGCGTCGATCCAGCGAGGAAGCACCTCGGTGACCAGGCGCTGGACCGATGCGCTTTGGATGGTCGTTTCGGTGCGTCCCGAGGCCTTCGCGACGGCCCGAGCGCTGCCAACCATCACGGCCGGCTCGGCGTCGTCCGGCTCGAGCGCTTCGAGGCGTGCCGAGACCGGACCGAAGCCAACGTGCACGGGGGTTTCGACACGAATGGGTCGGGTCACTCGGCGGTCGGCGTAGAACGTGCCGTTGCTCGAGCCCAAGTCCTCGAGCATCCAACCATCCCCGTCTTCGTGCGAAAGCCGCGCGTGGCGTCGCGAAACGGCAGGGTGACCGAGCCGGA
This sequence comes from uncultured bacterium, assembly GCA_937948815.1. Classification (GTDB taxonomy): domain Bacteria; phylum Acidobacteriota; class Thermoanaerobaculia; order Multivoradales; family J023; genus J023. The sequence continues at coordinate 20,182 of CALFAM010000367.1, read as the reverse complement.
TGCTGCATTCCGCGCCTGATCCCACGATTGCCTCGGTCCCTTCGATCAGGTGCGGCGTCTCGCGGTCGGGATGGACGATGATGAGTCGGAGAAGGGGCACCATGTCGTTGGGCGTGAAAACCCTCGCCGTACACCCTTTCCGGCACAGGTCGAGGAGGGGCGAGTGTATCGGAGCCTTGCAGAGAAGGTGGGGCGCGTCGCGGGCTCGGGGACTACGGTCCTCGATCTCCCTGCTGCTCGAAGAATCGGAAGACCAGGGGCAGGAAGTTGACGTGCGAGAGATCGTGCCGCTCGCCGGCCAGCTCGACGAATCGATGCACCATGGCGAGGCTCTGCATGCGGCGCACCCAGCGGCGGATGATGCGTACGGAGACCGCCTTGTCCTCGTCGCCGACCACCACGATGACCGGCACGTCGCGCATGCGTTCGAGCGGTGCTGGATCCGACGCGGTCGCGGGTGAAATCGGCGCCAGGGCGGCCCAACGCTCGGGGTGTTCGGCTCCCAGCTGCCAGACCCCGCCGCCGCCGCGCGAGAATCCCATGAGGAACACCCGCTCCGGATCGATTCGGAAGTGCTCTTGGGTGTCGGCGAGCACCTGCATCACATAGCGCTGGTGACGTGGACCGACACCGCTCGAATGGGGGCACACCACCACGTAGCCGAACCGCTCTGCGAGCTCCTGCAAGCGCTGAAATTCCATCACCTGTTCGGGTTTGCCGGCCGTGCCATGGAGCCCGACGATCAGCGGCCAGCGTCGCTGGTCGTCGGTGTCATAGTCCGACGGGGTGAAGATCAGGTGGCGGACGGGTCGGTTGACGGTCCCCGCATAGAGCATCTTTCCCTCGACTCGACCCTGGACGGTGCGTTCGGCTTGCTGTGGCGCAGGGCTTTCTGCATCGCTGACCGCGCCAGAACCCAGAAGCAGGATGATCAGCCATGCCGTGGCAAGCGTTGCTCGGTCATGTCTGCGGTACGGAGCGTGCTGGGTGCTCATCGAGTCGATTGGACCCACGGCGTCGGCAGAGAGTTCCGACGTGCGGGCATCCGCTTGGCGCAAGAACGTAGAGGGCTTTGAGGGGTGTAGGCCGTGACCCGCGATGCCCCATGCTCATTCCGCCACGACTACGCTCACGCAGCCGCTGGCTCGGTCGTTCGAGGTGCCTCGACGGTGACGGCCAGGGCATCGGCCTCGAGCTCGACCCGGATGGTTGAGCCGCCGACGGCCTCGCCGGCAATCAGCGCACGTCCGATCTTGGTCTCGAGCTGGTGCTGGAGGTAACGCTTGAGTGGCCGTGCGCCGTAGACCGGGTCGTAGCCGGCACGCGCGATGTGGGCGCGGGCTTCGGTGCTCAGGCGGATGCTCAGGCCACGTTCGGCCAGGCGATTCGACAGCTCGGTGATCAGCAGGTCGACGATCTGCTCGATCTCGTCGAGCTGCAGGGGCTTGAACAGCACGATGTCGTCGATCCGGTTCAGGAACTCAGGCCGGAAGTGTCCGCGCAACGCGCGGTCGACCGCCTGTCGTGCCTCCTCCCGCAGTGTGCCGTCGTCCGTCACGCCCTCGAGCAGGTGCGGCGAGCCGATGTTCGAGGTCATGATGATCACGGTGTTCTTGAAGTCCACCGTATGGCCCTGAGAATCGGTCACACGCCCGTCGTCGAGGATCTGCAGCAGCACGCTCCACACGTCGTGGTGTGCCTTCTCGATCTCGTCGAAGAGCACCACGGCGTAGGGCTTGCGCCGCACCGCCTCGGTGAGCTGGCCACCTTCCTCGTAGCCCACGTAGCCGGGGGGCGCACCGATCAATCGCGACACTGCGTGCCTCTCCATGTACTCCGACATGTCGATGCGCACGATGTTGTCTTCGCTGTCGAATAGCGACTGAGCGAGCGCCTTGGCCAGCTCGGTCTTGCCGACCCCGGTCGGGCCGAGGAAGATGAACGAGCCGATCGGCCGGCGCGGGTCTTTGATGCCCGAGCGGGCGCGGATCACCGCATCTGCCACCAAGCCGACGGCTTCGTCCTGGCCGATCACCCGGCGATGGAGGATTTCGTCGAGCCGCAGCAGCTTCTCGCGCTCGCCTTCGACGAGACGCGTGACCGGAATGCCGGTCCAGCGTGCGACGATCTCGGCGATCTCGTTCTCGGTCACCTCTTCCCGCAGCATGCGATCGCCGGTGCTCGACGCCTCGGCTTCCTCCAGTGCTTCGAGCTCCGCTTCGAGCCGTGGCAGCTTGCCGTGGCGCAGCTCGGCGGCCTGGTTGAGGTCGTAGTCACGCTCGGCGACTTCGACCTGGCGCCGAACCTGCTCGATCTCCTCACGCAGGCCTCGCAGCCGGTCGAGCTCGGCCTTTTCGTCTTCCCACTTGGCACGCATGGCCGCGCCCCGGTCGCGCAGGTCGGCGAGCTCGCCACGCAGGGTCTTGAGGCGCGCCTTCGAGGCCTTGTCTTTCTCCTTCTTGAGCGCGGCTTCCTCGATCTCGAGCTGCATGGTGCGCCGCGTCACCTCGTCGAGCTCGGCCGGCATCGAGTCGATCTCGGTGCGCACCATCGCACAAGCTTCGTCGACCAGGTCGATCGCCTTGTCGGGCAAGAAGCGATCGGAGATGTAGCGGTTCGAGAGCATTGTGGCGCCGACCAGGGCACCGTCCTGGATGCGGACGCCGTGATGAATCTCGAAGCGCTCGGCGAGGCCACGCAGAATCGAGACCGTCTCTTCGACGCTCGGCGGCTCGACCAGCACGGGCTGGAAGCGGCGCTCGAGCGCGGCGTCTTTCTCGATGTGCTTGCGATGCTCGTCCAGCGTCGTCGCGCCGATGCAGTGCAGCTCGCCGCGGGCGAGCATCGGCTTGAGCAGGTTGCCCGCGTCCGTCGAGCCTTCGGTCTTGCCGGCGCCGACGATGTTGTGGACCTCGTCGATGAACAGCAGGATGCGGCCATCGGCCTCTTTCACCTCGGCCAGCACCGCTTTCAGCCGCTCCTCGAACTCGCCCCGATACTTGGCGCCAGCGAGCAGCGCGCCCATGTCGAGGGAGAAGATCGAGCGATCCTTGAGCCATTCGGGCACGTCGCCAGCAACGATTCGCTGTGCCAGTCCCTCGATGATCGCGGTCTTGCCCACACCCGGCTCACCGATCAGGATGGGGTTGTTCTTGGTCTTGCGCGACAGAATGCGAACCACCCGGCGGATCTCGCTATCGCGCCCGATCACCGGATCGAGCTTGCCACGCCGCGCCTCGGCCACCAGATCGATGCCGTACTTCTCGAGAGCCTCATAGGCGACCTCCGGGTTGGCGCTGGTCACGCGCTGGTTGCCGCGCACGTCGGCCAGGGCATTCAGGAACGGGTCGCGCTGCACGCCGTGCTCGGCGAGCAGGCGGCCGGCGGGGGTCCGGGAGCCTTCGTCGATCAACGACAGTGCCAGGTGCTCGACCGAAACGTACTCGTCCTTGAGCTTCTTGGCCTGGTCTTCGGCGGTCACCAAGAGCTGCTGCAGGCGCGGCGTAATGTAGACCTTGCCAGGCTCGACCCCTGATCCGCTGACTGCCGGCAACCGCTCGACGGCTTCCGTGACCGACCTGGCGAGCCCTTCGGTCGATACGTCCATGCGGCCGAGCAAGCGGGGAACGAGACCATCGGCGTCGGTGAGGAGGGCAGCGAGAAGGTGCTCACCGTCGACCTGCTGATGACCATGTCGAGTCGCCAGTGCCTGTGCGTTCGACATAGATTCTTGTGATTTCTGCGTCAATTTGTTTAGGTTCATGTTTTCTCCTCCATCTCAAAATTGATCTTAGTCTTACGTGCTCATATTTTGAAACGTGCGCACGATGGCAAATATTCCCGTTGCCCGAGCAGCCGGAAACAATCGGCTGGCACCTGTGGAGCTGGCACCTGTGGAACTGGCGCCCGGCAGGCGCCGTGCGTGCTGTGGGCTAGCGGGCGCGGAAGGTCGAGACCTTGGCGAGCTCTTGGTAGAGGTGGCGCTCTTCGTCGCTCAGGGTCTTGGGGATGGCGATTTGAATCTCGGCGTAGAGGTCTCCGGGATCACCCTTGCCGCTCGGAAAGCCCTTACCGCGCAGGCGGATCTTCCGACCGGTCGACGCGCCGGCGGGAATGCGCACTGTGACCAGACCTTCGAGTGTCGACACTTTGACCTCGGCGCCCAGGGCGGCTTCCCAGGGCGTCACCGCGACCGTCGTGTGGAGGTCTTTTCCCTCGAGCCGAAAGCGTGGGTGGGGCTTCAGCTCGATCTTGAGATAGAGATCGCCGGCCACGCCGTTGGCTCCGACGGCGCCGCGTCCGGGTAGCCGGATGCGTTGCCCAGTGCGCACCCCGGCGGGGATATTGACCTTGTGGGTGCGCATTTGGCCGCTGATCGCGTCGCCCAGGCTCAGATCATGCTGGCCACCGCGCGCGGCTTCGGAGAGGCCGAGGACCAACTTCGCCTCTTGGTCCTGCCCTCGGCTCGGGCCGGCGCCTGGGCGGCCGCCCATGCCGCCGAAATCGAAGCGGAAGCCGCCGCCACCCCCCCCGCGTCGCCCACTGCCGCCGAAGAGGCCCTCGAAAAAGTTCGAGAAGCCGCTGGCGCCACCGACGCCACCGAAGTCGAAGCCTTCCCAGCCGGGCGGTGGCCCGCCGCCGGGCGCCTGTTTGTAGGCCGAGCCGAACTGATCGTAGGTGCGCCTTTTCTTGGGATCCTTGAGCACCTCGTAGGCCTCACTGATCTCCTTGAAGCGATCTTCGGCACCGGCTGCCTGGTTGACGTCTGGGTGGAACTTGCGCGCAAGCTTCTTGTAGGCGCGCTGGATGACGTCCGACGAAGCGCCTTTGTCGACCCCGAGGGTCTGATAGTAGTCCTTGAAATCCAACCCGTGCTCCCCTGATAGCGGCCGATGACAGCGACCTGTGACAGCGGTCCGAAGACTGCCAGATCTTAGTCTGTTTCCCTCACATTTGTAAACGCAATCCGGTAGGCAAAGATTCCGACTCGGCCCAAAAGAAAACGCGCCGGCCCGAGCGGGCGGCGCGTTTCGAGAACGAAGGGGTGAGCGGGCGACTCAGCAATCCGCCGGTGGAAACTTGACGTCTTGATTGCTCTCCAAGCCGCTGAATCGCGTGATCTTTCCGGTCTTGTCCGTAAAGGCATGGTCTACCTCTTTGGGAAGGATCGCCTCATTGATGACCAGCTCTTCTTTGGGCGAGAGCGTGCACGTGAGGAGCTTGCCGCGAATGGTCGGCATCAGTGGTCTCCTTGCTGGTTGTCGTTTGCTGAGGGTGGTGAAGCGGGCGGTTCTGTTTCACCGTGTCCGTCTCATCGGGCGGGCGTGATCGCGAATCCGTAGCGGCCGAGTCGCTGTGGCGGCGCATCGGGCGCCTGCAAGACGAGGTGGAGCGCGTAGCGGCCGGGTGGCAGCTCGCCGGCCGGAACGTCGACGATGGCGGCCCGTGCGCCGACAGGGCCGTCGAGCCGCACGTCGCGCGTGCGCCACCGGACATCGTCATGTGCGTCGTGGAGGCTGGCCACCAGTCGGGATGCGTCGGACGAGTCGGGGAGCGCGGCTGCCTCGAGGTCGATGGTCAACACCAGGATCTCGGCCCCATCGGGCAGGCTGGTCGATGGCAGCTCTGGCTGTGACGGGGTTGGGCCTCGGACGGCTTGGACCAGCAGCAGGGAGGGGGATGGCGCTGCGGTGGGTCGACTGTTCTGGAGCGCCCACCAGCCGGTGCCGAGACCGGCAGCGAGCAGCGCGGCCCACGCCAGGCGTGGGCCGGGGGAACGACGACGTCGCGCAGCATCGATGGGCTGGGCTCGGGTGCTCGTGTCGCCTTCTTTGCGGCCTGCCGGGCCGTCTTCCGACTCGATGGGAGGGCCATCTGCAGCCGCCTCCTGCGGGCGGCTGGCGGCGGCGTCTCGGGTGCGGGCGTGAAGGGTTCGGGCAAAGGCAATGCGCTCCCGTCCCATCTCACTCGCCCCGAGCCGCGCGGCCAGGCGCTCGGCACGGTCTGCGTCGAGCTCGCCGCGCACGTAGGCGTCGACGAGGTCGTCTTCCACCCGGGCGACACGCTCGGTGACCAGGTCGTCCGCCACGAGTTGCTCGTCGAGGGTTTGGGTTGCTTCCTCGTCGAGCTCACCGAGCAGGTAGCGCGTCAGATGGTGGTCGTCGTACATGGTTTCTCGGGCCGTGGTCTCGCGAGGCCAATCGCCGTTCGGCAGGCCGCTCCTACTTTTTGTGTGACCTGTCTGGCCAGGGTGTTTCATGGCTCTCGCGCAGGGAACGGCGCTTTCGGACACATTCTTCAAGTTTGATGCGCAGTCGGTGGGCGCGGATACGCAGCGCATTCACCGTAATGCCGAGCGACGCTGCAAGCTGCTTGCGCCCGGCGATCCGGCTTCCCTTCTCGCCCTGGTAGAAGGTCAAGATTTGTTCACGGCCCACACTGCCCAGGGACTCCAGGCAGGCCTCGAGATCCGCCAATCGCGCCTCGTCTTCGGCCGAGAGCGGCTCGGGCTCGGGATGGTGCCGGGCGGCAGCCAGCATCGACTGCGTGCGCCGGATTCGCTGCTGCTCCTCGAGCGCGACCCGCCGCGCAAACCCCGCACAGAAGCGAAACGGATCGTCTGCTTCCACCACGACGCCGGCCGCGAGCTTCGCGGCCACCCGCTCGATCGTCTCGTCGGCCAAGGCGTCGGGATCGGAACATCCTCGCCACATGAGCAGGCGAACCAGGCGCGTTCGGAGGGTCTCGAAGCGCGCGGTCTGGCGCGCCGGATCGTCGCCCAGCAGCGCGAGCAGCCGCTCGAAACCCACAGGGTTGGTGCCGCGCGTGCCGGCCGCGGAGTGGTCCGGAGAGGGTGCGGTGGTCACCGCCAGTCTCCCTGCAGCACGAATCCGGCCCAGAAGTACGGGGCTGCGTGGCGCTCCCGCAGTGCCAGCTGCGCATGACGCAAGGCCTGGCTCGCCGGCTCTCCAGCCAGCAGGCGACGGTATAGGGCGCCCATCAGCTCGGCGGTGGCGTCGTCCCGGACTTGCCACAAGCTGGCGAGCACGCGCGCGGCGCCGGCATGCATGAACCCACGGGCCAGGCCGATCAAGCCTTCTCCCCGCACGGATGTGCCGAGCGCTGTCTGGCAAGCCGAGAGCACCACGAGGTCGGCATCGAGCTCGAGGCCGTAGATGTCATGGAGTCGCAAGAAGCCGTCGACCGCGTTGCCTTCCGCGTCGACCGTCGACAGCACGAGTGCCGAGAGCTCGGGATGCTCGCTGTCCAGGATGCCATGGGTGGCGAGGTGCACGATCCGCGCGTTGGCCAGGCCGCCGCCCATCACCCGCTCGCGCGAGGCGTCCGCGCCGGTGATCAGCCGCGCTTCGTCGCCGGCGAGCGTGGCGATGGCACGTGCTTCGTCGGCGGTCCACGGCAAGGCGACCAGTGGCATGTCGGTGCCACCCCGTAGCGGCGCCCGGTGGGCTTCCCGAGAGGAGGATTTCGCCGGTTCGGTGCCGAAGACCGGGTTGGCCATGATGGCGACCGAGATCCGCTTCGCGTCGTCCGGGCTCGGGGGCGTGGTCTGGCGCCGTTGGGTCTCCCGCCGAATGGCCGTCAGTGCCGTGGCCGACGGTACCGACACGATCTCGAAATCATCGATCAGCGCGCGGCCGCTGGCGGGATGGGGGAGGGCAGCGATCGGCAGGTACGCGAGGATACCGTCGGTCGCGATGATCAGACGCCGGCCGTGGAGCTGCGTGGCCAGCGGCCCGAACAGCATCTTGCCGAGCGCGACCGAGGCATCGTGCGCCGCGCGATCGGCAGCGGCGATGCGCGCGCGGCGGGCCTCCAGATGCTCGCCCGCAGGCGCGTCAGAGCGCGCCGTGAGCAGGTCCCACAGCGTCCGACTGGCGGCCTCGATGACCGTGCGCGAAGGCAGGCGTGCCGCCATCACCTGTTGTCGATCGATCAGCCAGATCGCGCTCCGCGTTTCGCCAAGGGCCAGCTCGAGAAAGATCGTTTCCTCGTCGAGCTGAGCCTGCACGGCTTCGGCATCGAGGATCGCGCTGCGCGTGCGCGACAGGTGGTTCGGTGCGTCCCCCGTCAGCCGGGCCCGGACGAGTTGCTGCTCGGCCAGGGCTTCCGCCAGGGCTGTGTCGGTCGCGGGCGGAGGCGGATCGGCCGCAGCCTGGCGGGCATGGGCCAGGGCATTGATTCGCTGGCTGATCTGCCGCTCACGATCGAGCAGGGCGTGATCGGCCTGAGCGGGCTCTTCTACGGAGGCGGCCATCAGCGTGTCGACCAGCGCCCGAGCCCGCGCCCGTTCGCTGGTGGCGAATGCGCGCGCATGCCAGTCGCTCGAGGGCTCGGCTTCGAAGCGCGCCATCTCGATGTCGATCAGCGCTTCGTAGTAGGCATGCTTGGACGCGACGAAGCTCGTTCGCCAGTCGGCACCGCCCGAGCGGCTGCGCAGGGATTCGATGAGGTCGACGGCGGCGGCCATGCGCCGGTGGGCCAGCTCCAGCCTGCCCTGATCCTGCGCCAGCCGTGCGAGCACGAACAAGGCCCAGGCGAGGGTCCGCGGGTCGTCGGCCTGGTGGGCCAGCAGGCGCGCGCGTTCGGCAGCCGCCCAGGCGCCGTCCGGATCGTCCGACGCACGCAGGGCCTCCGCGAGGTTGGAGAGCGTCGCGGCCTCGCCGAGGCGATCATCGAGCTGACGACGGAGCTGCAATGCGCGCTCGAGTAGCGTACGTGCGGTGCGCGGATCTCCCGACACGGCGTGAGTGCGCGCCAGATTGGTCAGCGTTGCCGCCTGCCCTTCTTGGTCTCCATGCGCCTCCAACAGGCGGAGCGCGCGGTGAAAGGTCGCAATGGCCTGGTCGTTTTCGCCCTCGTGGAGCAGGGACCAGCCGATGTTGTTGAGGGTGCGGGCCTCGGCGGGCTGATCTTCGCGTGCCGCGGCGAGGGCCAGGGCGCGCTCGAAGTAGAGCCGCGCGCGCGCGGGCTGCCCCAACGAGTTGTAGACCGTTCCCAGGTTGTTGAGCGGCGCCTCCAGGCGACGGCTTCCCGCGGCCTCGAGCAAGCGGAGCGCCTGGTCGAGCTGCTCGGCGGCTCGTCGGTAGTCGCCCATTCGCTCGTAGAGCGTGCCGAGGTTGGAGCGCGTGCTCGCTTCGCCCCGGGTGTCGCTCGCCGTGATGCGGAGGGCGAGGGCATGTTCGTAGGCGTGGGCGGCCTCGGTCAGCCGATCGAGATCCTTGAGCGCGGCACCTTGGTTGTGCCAGAGGCGCGCCAAACGCTTGCCATCTTCGGCACCTTCGGCGATGGGCATGGCCATTCGGTACTGCGTGAGGGCGTCATCGGGCCGACCGAGACGCTTGTGCATCAAGCCCAATGTGGTTCGCGAATCGATTTCCTCAGCGACCAGACCTGCGGCCTGCCAGCGGGGGATGGCTGATTCGAGCTCCTGGCGGGCGCCGTCGGTGTCGCCGAGCCGGGCGAGGACCGTCGCCAGGGCGTGGCGAGTCTTGGCCTCACCGCTGGCCGAGCCGGAGCGCTGGAAGAGCGCGAGTGCCTGGCGGTAATCCTCGACCGCCTGCCTGCGTCCTGCTTCGGATCGTTCGCGACCGGCCTCGTAGGCGCCCAAGTAGTGCCCCTCCGCGACGACGTCGAGGCGGTCGGCAGGCGATGCTGGCCGCAGACGCTCGATCGACACGGACACGGCAACGGACGCCGGCACGGGCACGATGCCGTCGTGGTCGGCGCCGGTCCCTGGCTCTGGCTCTGCGGCGATCTCGACACGGTATCGACCGGCCGATGTGGTGATCGCGGTCAGGGTGGCGGTGCCGCCGGGAGATTGCACCGGCGAGCGTGCGACGAGCTGCGCATCGTCCGGATCCCGCAGAACGGTCCGCAGCCGCAAGCCGGGGGCGCGAACGACGAGATCGACGTAGTGATCGCCGGGAAGGGGTAGCGTGTAGGTGACGCGTCCACCCGCATGGAGCTGGCCCGCCAGCTCATCGGCCGGCGCCACGGGCTCGGGCGCGGCATGGAGTTGGCCAGCGCCGAGCAGTGTCGATGCCACGAGCACGACCAGCCAGCCGTGCGCGACGGTCCGGAATCCGGTGAAACGAGGTGGCTCGCTGCCTAGAGCGCGTTGGGTCGACATGATCGTTCGGAAGCCGAGCGATTCTATCGTCTGGTGCGGCAGGTGCTCTGCGGTCCGGCTGCGCGGCGGCCCTGGTGGCTAGGTATTGGCGTACTGGTCCGGATGGCGACCGATGTCGACGATCGAGCATTCGGCAATGGCGTTGATCTCGAGCTCGTGTGCCGTGGCCAAGACCTCATCGTCGACCGAGCCCGGGTTGAACCACACTTCCCTTGCTCCCTTGGCGGCGATCTCGGGCAAGAGCATGAGGGTCACCGACGGCGGAAGGTAGACGCTGATGCGGTCGAGGTCGGGCTCGATGTCGCCCAGGATCGTGCCGGTTCGGTGGCCCTCGACTTCCTCGGCATTGGGGTTGATCGGGAACACTTCCCACCCCTCGTCGGCATACGCGCGCACGCATTTGTTGCCGAACTTGCTGCGGTCGGTGGAGGCGCCGAGGACGGCGATGCGCTTGGGCTGCTCTGGGGCGGAGGTTTCGGTATTCGACATGGAGACGTCTCCGGAAAGTCTGTGCGCGCTCGGGGCCTGCCCGATCAGCGTCCTACGAGCTGACGCTTGTCACCGACACGGCGGGTCGCGCCGATCGAATCGAGATGCTCGAGCAAGGGTATTGCCCACTTGCGGCTGAAGCCGAAGCGGTTCTTGAATTCGCCGATTCCGAACGCTTCCCATCCGGCGTCGGCAATGTCGCTGCGCAGGTTGTCGATCGCGACCGACGACAGGATGAGCCCGCCGGGAATGGTCACCAGCTTGCCCTGGTCGAGCAGGTAGCGGACCACGCCCTCGACGATCTGCGGCTTGGTATCGAGGCGTGCGGCGAACTCGGCGGGCGACGGCGGCGTCAGCCCTTCGGACTCCACCGCGGCGAGCAAGTCACGGGCCAAGGTCGACTCTTCATGGGTCAGCTCGACCGTACGTCCCGGCGGATTGACCACGTCACCCGTCACCACCAGAACGCTCTCGGCGACCAGCCACTTGAGGTAGGTGTCGGCCATGTCGCGGGCCTTGGGATGCAGCAAGCTGCCCACGAATTGGGCCTTCGGCATGCCGCGTGACAGGCGATCCTGCGCCAGGTAGTCACCGAGCACCCGCTTGCCCTTGGTCATCACCCGCTGCACGACGCCGGGGCTCAGGTAGCGCGTTCCGCGGCCCGGATCGACCCGAATGAGCTTGCCGGCTTCGACCTGTCCATTCAATCTGCTCTCGATCTCGCTCCGGCTGGTGCCGAGTCGGTGCGTCAGGTCCGCCGTTGCGAGGCCACGTTCGCTGGTTTCGCCCACCCACAGCCGGAGGGCGCGATCGTCATCAGGCAGTGCGACGAGGGCGGTCTCGAGAAGCTTGCCTCGACGGCGACGCCAGTGGGGATCGAGCACCTCGCCACCGCCGAGGGTGAAGGCCGGCGACGGTCGGCGAATGATGAAGCGGTCGCCGCGAATGGCCACCACCGGCTCGGCCAGCCGAATCTCGACCAAGCCGCTCTCGCCCGGTTCGAGCACGCCATCGAGTGGGCGCAGGGTGCCGACGGTTTCGGTGGAGTAGAGGTGCAGCCGAATGGGCACGAAGCGATCGATCGGCTCCGGTGCGTCGGCAAGGAGAGTAAAGCGCGCGCAGAGCGTCTTGGACGGTCGGAGCACACCTTGCTGGACGAGCTGCGTGCCGCGGCCGACATCATTCAGGTCGACGCCGGTGAGCTGAAGGGCGGTCCGTTCCCCCGCCTGCGCGGTCGGCCGAGCCTCGCCATGAACCTGGATGCTGCGGATGCGGGCCGTGTCAGCCTCTGTGCCGGCGGCCAGCACCTCGACACTGTCGCCGACCTTGAGCGTGCCAGTGATCAAGGTTCCGGTGATCACCACGCCGAGGCCCTTGAGGTGAAACGCGCGGTCGACGGGCAAGCGCAGGGGGAGAGACGCGGGTGTCTCTGTCGACGTCTCCCGTGCGGCCTGGATCAGGGCATCGCGCAATGTGTCGATGCCGTCACCCTTGGTCGACGATACGGGGTAAATCGCCGCACCGGCAAACGGTGTGGTTTCGAGCAGCTCTTCGACCTCCATCCGCGCCAGCTCGGTGAGGTCTGCATCCGCCAGGTCGGTCTTGGTCAACGCCACGATCGCGCGCGGAATGCCGAGCAGCGAGCAGATCGCGACGTGCTCACGGGTCTGAGGCTTGACCCCTTCGTCCGCGGCCACGACCAGCAGGGCGAGGCGGATGCCGCCGAGACCGGCCAGGGCATTGTGCAAGAAGCGCTCGTGCCCGGGCACGTCGATGAAGCCGACCTGGAGGTCGTCGGCTTCGAGATGGGCGAAGCCGATGTCGATCGTGATCCCACGCGCCTTCTCTTCCGCCCACCGATCGCAATCGGTGCCGGTGAGCGCCTTGAGCAAGGTGGTCTTGCCGTGGTCAATGTGCCCGGCGGTACCGAGGATGACGCGTTGCATCGTCCCGTGTGCTTCCGGCCGGGGTCAGCTGAGGGCCGCGCGCGCCAGGCGGCTGATGGTCGCGCCATCGGCGGCGGCGCCAAAGCGCTCGAGCATCGCCTGCATGATGGGGCCGATCGCGCGCGGACCGGAAAGTCCCTGCTCTGCGATCAGCGCTTCGATCGCGCGCTGAATCTCGTCCTCGCTCGCCTGCTGTGGCAGGTACTCTTCGAGAATCGTGATCTCGGCTTCTTCCTGCTCGGCGAGCTCGAGTCGGTTGCCCTGCCGATATTGCTCCGACGATTCACGCCGCTGCTTGACCATGCGTTTGACCACGACCAGGAAAGCGTCGTCGTCGAGTGCCTGCCCACGACCGATCTGCTCGTTCTTGAGCGCGGTCAGGAGCAGGCGGAGAGCATCGCGACGACCGGTGTCGCGAGCCTTGAGGGCGGTCTTGAGATCCGCCTGAATGCGTTCCACGGGGGTGCTCATGGCGACAATATATCCCGAATGCCCCGAGCGGACACTCCGAGGAGCTCACCCGACCGGCGTCGGGCGCGTCCCGCCGGAGACGTGACGCGGGATGAGGTCTCCGGGGCGCTACTCTGCGGGCAGCTCGAGGACGAAAATCGTGCCCCGCGGGTGGTTGTCCTCGACCCGGATGATCGCGTGATGGTCGCCGACGATGCGATGAACGATGGCGAGGCCGAGCCCGGTGCCGCGACCCTTGGTCGAAAAATAGGGCAAGAAGAGCTTGTCGCGCGATTCGTGGGCGATCCCGCGGCCGGTGTCGGCGACCGCGAGCAACACCGTGCCGTTGTCGCGGGTTGACGAGACGGTCACGCTGCCAGGTGCATCGGTCGCTTCGAGGGCATTGTCGAGCAGGTTGATCAGCACGCTCTTGAGCTGGCTGGGGTCGAAGAGAACGTGGCGAGCGTCCTCGTCGATCGCTTCGACCAACTCGATACCCTTCTTCAGGCCGCCATACAGGCTCAAGGTCTCCTCGATCAGACGCTCGAGATCGACCTTCTTGGGCTGCGGCCGCGGCATGCGGGCGAAGCGGGAGAACTCGTCGACCATGTTCTTGAGCGTGCCCACCTCGCGGACGATGACTTCGACTCCTTCCTCCAGGGCATCGCCGAGGCCAGGATCCTTCTGGCGGTGCTTGCGCAAGAAGCGCTCTGCGGTCAGACGAATCGGCGTCAGCGGGTTCTTGATCTCGTGGGCGATCCGGCGTGCGACCTCGTTCCACGTGGCCATCTTCTGCGCCTGGATCAGGGCCGTGAGGTCTTCGAGCACGATCACCCGGCCGCCGGGCTCGCCGCTCGAGTCGGGAAGCGTCGTCGCCTTGACCTCGAGGGTCTTCCAAACACCTCCGAGGATCAGGCGAAGCTGATCGACGCCTTCGGTGCCGGAGGCCAGGTCGCGCTCCAGCAGCGCGCGCAGCTTGGCACGCTCCGGATCCGCCCAGGCTTGGGCGATCGGGCGGTCGATGACGTCCTCACCGGGCTGCGCGAGGATCGCCAGGGCGGCTTCGTTGCAGGTCAGGATCTGGCCCTCGGCATCGATCGACAACACGCCGGCAGCGACGTTGTGGAGCACGGCGCCGAGCAAGAGCCGCTCTTCACTGACCCGGCGGTTGGCGTCCACCAACTCGCGGTTCGAGCGTTCGACGAGCTCGCGGTTGCGCTTGAGCTCGCGGGTCATGCTGTTGAAACCGTGTACGAGCTCGCCCAACTCGTCGTCGACCGAGACGTCGATCTGATGGTCGAGGTTGCCAGCACGGATCATCCGCGTGCTGTGGGCCAGTGCTTGGATCGGCACGGTCACCCGCCGCGCCAGGCGGGTGCTGATCGAGGTGAAGGCGAGGATGACCAGCAGGGTCATCATCAACAGGATGAGCAGGTAGGTATTGCGCAGGCTGTTTTGCTGAACGTCGAGCTGGAGGTACTGCTGATAGGCCTCGAGCAAGGTCTTGCTCTTTTCCGCCAGGTCCGCGGGCAGCACCGTGCCGACCATGACCACGGTATGTGGCCGGTTGCCGGCCGTGTCGACGTCGCGTTTGTTGGCGCGGGCGGTGAGCAGCAGCCGGCCGTCGATACTCAGGTCATCGATCGTGCGTGCTGCCGAGCCGTGCGCGATCGCCTCGCGCACGAAGTCACCGGGGCCACCGCGAAACCGCGGCTCGGTGGTCAGCACGCGGCTGTCCAGGGTAGCGTGGATGAAGGCCTCGCCGTCGTAGACCGCGATGTAGTCCCGCTGCAGGGTTCGCTGCATTCTCGCGATACGCTCGCGGAGCTGGGGGTGCATCTTGAGGTCGCCGAGGTCGAGGTCGACGACCTGGTCGAGCAATGCCTGAGCGTCTCGAGAAGCGGTGTTTTGAATCTCGTCTTCGAGCGCCAGGGCCGTCTCGCGGCCGATCTCGACCACTTCTTCGATCGGCAGGTTGAACCACGCTTCCATGGAATCCAGCAGCAAGCTGGTGGCAAAGGGAAACAGGATGAGGACCGGAATCAGCGACAAGAAGACCGCTGATGTCACCAGCTTGGTCTTGAAGCGCGAGCCGAGGATACGGCTGCGATAGTCGATGATCAGGCGCGATAGGTTGCGTACCAGGATGAACAGCAACGTCAAGATCAGGATGATGTTGACGTACCAGAGCACGAACACCACGACCTTGTCGCTGAGCAGCTCGGCATGGACGCCCAGACGCCGCTGGACCAGCGCATAGAAGACCGTGAGCACGACCAGCAGGGCGAACAGCGCGCCGAGAATGACGCGGTTGTCCCGCAGGCGCTGGTCGAGGCGTGGGACGGGAACGGGGGTTGGGATCTCGGTGAGATCGCTGTCGTGATCCGGTGCGCTCATCGCGGCGACAGCATACCGCTGACGTCACGGGGTGGGGACAACCCGGGGCCATCGTCCGTCTCGGGGTGGGCGGGTTGGTGGTCGCCCGCCGCAGCCGGGGCTCGCCCGCCATCGCTTCGCTCCGCCGTGTCAGCCCCGAGCGGCGTACGGATGCAGAGGCTGCTGCCCGGCTAGATGCTGTCGCGAACGGTGGCCGACTCGGCCCAGTCGGTAGTCTGGGTGGTCGGAATGAAGAAGAAGAACGTTCCCGTGCCGAGCTCGGCGCGTACCTGCACCTTGAGTCGGCGCTCGCGAACCTCGCGCGGTACGGTGCCGAGGTCGAAGGCCGTCAGCGCGTCGATTTGGGTCAAGGCACGGCGCAGTGAGGCCGTATCGCGCACCACCCGGCTTTCGACCAGATTGCCATTCTGCTTGTAATTGATCAGGTACTCGCGAGTCACCGCGTTGTACATGGCCATGACTTGAAGGGTCGATGCGTCGATGGTCGAGTCGAACCAGCCCTTGCGGTCGCGGACCAGGCGCAAGCGGTAGTCGAAGCCCGTCGGCAGTCCGCTGTCGACCCGCCGGGCGATGCTCGCGTCGTAGGCACCCCGCAGAATGAACGAGACCAGCACCTGGTCATCTGCCATGCGGGTATCGAGCCCGACGATCGCGGGCTTGACGTCGGCACGATGAGCACCCGTCGTCGCCAATCCGAAGACCAGCGCGGCGGCGAGCAATACGTGCAGGGCAGAGACGAGGGAAGACCTCACGACCAAATCTTAACAGGAAGAGCGTTCCGAGGTTTGTCACACCGTCTCGGCGAACCTCGCGATTCGATCGTGCGGTGTTATTCGATGCCGCGGCTGGCTGTCTTGATAGCTTCGCGGGCTTCTTTATCCTGCTCGCGACGACGCTCGGTCTCACGCTTGTCGTAGAGCTTCTTGCCCCGCACGATGCCGAGCTCGACCTTGACCCACGGACCCTTGAGGTAGACGCGCAACGGTACGACGGCGATACCCTTGGTCTCCAGCTGGCCGATCAGGCGGTCCGCCTCCCGTCGCTTGAGCAGCAGCTTGCGTGGCCGATCGGGCTCGTGGTTCTCACGGTTGCCGTGTTCGTACGGCTGAATGTGGACATTCAGCAGGAACGCTTCGCCCCGGCGCAGGGCGACGTGACCATCGACGAGCTGGATCTTTCCCGTGCGTGCGGCCTTCGCTTCCGTGCCGGAGAGCACCAGACCCGCTTCGACCGTGTCGAGGATGTGGTACTCGTGGCGCGCGCGTCGGTTGGCCGCGAGCAGGCGATCATTGGCGCCGTCCTTCTTCCCGCTGCTCTTGCGGTTGGCGTGGTTCGCGGTCACGTCTGGCTTGCCGCCACCCGCCGCCGGTGCCGACCACCGGTGTCGCGAATGCGATCCAAGGCGCGATGGCCGCCGAAGCGCTCGACGATCAGATCGTCGTATTCGTCCGAGATGTTGGCGACCGCGGAGATGCCGGAAAGCAAGTTCTTGCGGTCGAGCTTGTGGCCCAGCAGCTGGTACGAGAAGTAGACATCCTCGCCAATCAGGGAAAAAGCGCCCACCGGCAGCGTGTGATTGGCCTGCAGAAGCGCCAGCTGAAGCTCTTCCTCCGCGGCGACGCCTTGAACGCAGTAGGCGATCAACTGGACCAAGACCTCCTGCGGGCCATAGGCATCTACGCTGATCTCCAGAACTGTGCTGCCGTATTGCACGTAGAAGTGTCCATCCTTCTCTTCGTGAGCGACCTCGTCGAAGAGTTCGGAAAGATAGTCGCGGACCTGCTGGAAAACGGCGCGGTGATGGTCGTGCTCGAACTTCATAAGCCTCGCGTTCTCAGAGTAATCCGGCATGGATTCCAGGGGCGATCGGGTGCCGATGCGCCGTTTGACAGCCGGGAGGAGTTCGACGTATGTTGCCAGCGGATTAACGAATTCACGCCGTGACTGGCGTCCGCTGTTCACGTGACTAGCTTACGATACTAGACCGAAACATCCATGCGATCCCGCTTCGCGCGTGGCATGCATGCTCCGGTCCCGCCTCGCTGAGCGACCGACAACGATGATCAAAGCAGGAATGCTGGAGGTCGATCGCTTGCATCTGCCCTTGTGGTGGCGAGGAATCTCTTCCCAGCACCTGCACTACTCGAGAGGAATTCGACGCATGCGGCATTCGAGCAAGGCGATGCGTGTGTTGGTGATGGGCGCCCTCGTGGCGCTGCTCGCCGCACCATCCTTCGCAGCCGGTTTTGGCATCTTCGAGCAAGGATCGAAAGCGATGGGCTTGGCCGGCGCATTCACCGGACAGGCGGACGATCCGTCGGCCATGTTCCACAACGTCGGCGGCCTTGCCTTCTTGGACGAGCAGATGTTCCAGGTCGGCGTGACCTTGATCAATGTTGCCGAGTCGGATTTCCAGGGAACGGATCCGTTCCCCGGTTCCGGCGTGCAGGAATCGGTCATGAACACGGTATTCACGCCGGTCCATGCCTACTGGGTGCGCCCGCTCACCGACAAGATCAACTTCGGGCTGTCGTTCAACACGCCCTTCGGCCTGGCGGTCGAGTGGGAGGATCCGGCGAATTTCGACGGACGCTTCATCAGCACCAACGCCGAGATCGTCACCTTCGACTTCGGTGCCAACCTCGGCTTCAAGCTCTCCGAGCGGCTGGGAATCGGTGTCGGACTGATCGGCCGCGCCTCCGAGGTGGGCCTCGAGCGCTTCGCGCCGTCGCTCAACCCGTTCAACCAGACGGTCTTCAATGCCGCCTTCGTCGATCTCGAGAGCGATCTCGACTTCGGTATCGGCTTCCAGATCGGCCTCTTGCACAAGGTCGGCACCAACTTCTCGTGGGGCTTGTCCTACCGCGGCACCATCGAAGTCGACTACAGCGGTGACGGCCGTTTGACCCAGCTGTCCTCCGGCAACCCGGTCCTCGACGGAATCGTCGCCGGTAGCTTGCCGTTCGACATCGATCTGCCCATCGAAACGACGATCGAATTTCCCGACCTGGCGACTGCCGGTATCTCGGTCGGCCTCACCGAGAACACCCGCCTCAATGCGGACATCACCTGGACGGGCTGGAGCTCGTTCGACCAGCTGCCGATCACCTTCCTCACCGCTCCGGGGCTCAGCAGCCTGATCGACCAAGAGTGGGAAGACGTCTACAGCTACCGGATCGGGCTCACCTACCGCTCGGCGAAAGGGCGCGATTGGCGCTTCGGCTACGTGCGCGACGAGTCGCCGCAGCCCGAGGAGTCCGTGGGGCCGATTCTGCCCGACGCCGATCGCAACGGCTTCACCATCGGCGTCGGCCTCAAGAAGTGGGACCTGTCGCTCATGTACCTGCTCCTCGACGAGCGGACCTCGCTCACCAACTCCGACGGATTCTTCGGCACGTACGACACAGAAGCCGTGCTCTTCGGCGGCACCTATCGTTTCTGATTTTTCAGCATGTTCAGGAGGTAGATGACCATGCGAATTCCCCGCCAGTTCCACACCAGCCGGCGCCTCGGCGCCGCGGTTTTCCTCGCTTCGGCGTTGCTCCTCGGTGCCGGGCTCGCGATCCCCGCGACGGCCCAGCCGACCGGCGATGCTGACTTCACCAACTACGTCGCCATTGGAGACAGCCTCACGGCGGGCTTCATCAGCGGTGGCTTGATCGACGAGGTTCAAGTCAACAGCTACCCGTCGCTGATCTTCCAGCGGGCGACCGGCGCCCCGGCCACGGCCTTCCAGCAGCCGCTGGTGTCGTCTCCCGGCATTCCGGCGTTGATGCAGCTTCGCAGTCTGGCGCCGGTGGTGATCACCGCCGCGCAGGGACTCGGCAGCCCGCTGAACCTCGCCCTTCCCCGGCCCTACAACAACCTCGCGGTTCCCGGCGCCGACGTCTCGGATGCCCTACGGACGGTCTCGGACGGCTTCCTGCACGACCTGATCTTGCGCAACATCGGAACCCAGCTCGAGCAGGCCGTGGGCCAAGGCGCGACCTTCGTATCGGTTTGGCTCGGCAACAACGATGCCCTGGCTGCCGCGACCAGCGGCGTGGTGATCGATGGTCTCACCCTGACACCAGCTGCCAGCTTCGACGCCGACTACCGGGCGATCATCGCGACGTTGGCCGCGAGCGGCGCACAGCTGGTCGTGGCGACCGTGCCGGACGTTACGGCGATCCCGTTCACCAGCACCATCGCACCCGTGGTCGTCAATCCGGCCACCAGCCAGCCGGTCTTGGTCAATGGACAGCCGGTGCCCCTCCTCGGGCCCGACGGTCCGCTGGTTCCAGGCCGTGACTTTGTGTTGCTGACCGCGACCCAAGAGCTGGCGGTCGGTAACGGTGTCCCGGTCGCGCTCGGTGGCTCCGGCCAGCCGTTGTCCAACCAAGTCGTATTGTCGGCCGCCGAGGTTGCCACGATTCGGGGGCGCACCGCCCAGTTCAACGACACGATCCGTTCGGCTGCTGCGAGCTCGGGTGCTGCGGTCGCCGACATCGCTGCGATCTTCGCGAACATTGCCCGCAATGGTCTCAACCTCGGTGGCATCGATTTCGGTGCCCAGTTCCTGACCGGCGGCCTGTTCAGCTTCGATGGTGTGCACGCCACGCCGCTCGGCTACGCGATCGTGGCCAATGCCTTCATCGACGCGATCAATGGGCGCTACAACGCCAGCATCCCCCGGGTGGGCCTCGGGCCGTACGTGTTCGGACCGCTGTCGAGCCGGGGAACGGGTATCGACAATGCGGCCACGGCAGGC
>CALFAM010000366.1 GCA_937948815.1 uncultured bacterium | reverse complement strand
GGCGCATGCCGGTGCCGCGCTGCGACGGTACGTTGCCCGCTGCGATGAGGCGGGCGGTGACGGGCATCTGGGCGGAGAGGGAATCGTGACCGGGCGCGCCCCGGCCCACGGCGCACCACGCCTGGCCTTCTTCTTCGCCGGGCAAGGCGGGTTGGAGGTCGGTGTCGCCCGCGAGCTCGTCGCTTCGCAGCCACGGGTAAAGCAGTGCATCGACGAGGCGGATGCCCAGCTCGCCGATGCACTGCCGCGTCCACTTGCCGATCTCTTCGCCGGACACCCCGATGTCGCCCCACTGCTGCGCGATGCGCGCTACGCCCAGCCGGCGCTGTTCACGCTTCAAATCGCCCTGTCCCGGCTGTGGGCTGCTTGGGGATTGAAACCGACCCTGTTGATCGGGCACAGCCTGGGCGAGCTGGCGGCAGCCTGCGTTGCCGGCGTGCTCGACTTTGCCACCGGTCTCGAGCTGGTGGCCGCGCGCGCTCGTCTGATTCATGACCGGGCATTGCCGGGCACCATGATGGTGATCCACGCGCCGCCGCAGACGGTCGAGAACGCGATCGCGACCGTGGCCGAGTCGGGGGACGAAGCGTTGAACGGAGCGTTGGACGGGGTGGCGGGCGAGCTGGCCATCGCGGCCTACAACGGTCCCCGGGTGACCGTCGTCTCGGGGAGCGAGAAGGCGGTGACGGCGCTGGCCGACCATCTGCGGGGGGCGCGAGTCACCTGCCAGCCTCTGCCCGTCAGCCACGCCTTCCATTCCGCGGCCATGGCGCCGGTCTGTGAGCCGTACCGTGCCCTGCTCGACGACATTGCGCTCCAGGCGCCGCAGATCGAGGTGATCTCGACGCTCGATGGCCAAGTCGGCGGCCAGCGACTGGCCACCTCCGCGCATTGGGTCGACCAGCTCCGCCAGCCCGTGCGCTTCGAGGCAGCGGTGAGAGCTGCGTTGGCCGGACCTGGATTCGACCTGGCCGTCGAGCTCGGGCCCCAGCCTTCGCTGACGTCGCTTGCCCGCCGCATAGTGTCGACGGCGCCGCGCGACGCCAACCCCGCTTCGACGGCCGAGACCGAAGCCGGCGATGCGGCGTCGATCGCCTGGCTACCCAGCTTGCGCACGGGGAAGGCGGACAGCGCGCAGATCTTCACGACCCTGGGCGAGGCATGGGTTCGCGGCGCGAACGTCGATTGGAAGGAGGTGTACCCCGCGGGCCCCGGCCGACGGATCGCACGACCAACCTATCCTTTCCAGCGCCAGCGCTACTGGCGTACGGCGGCAGGTGGAGCGGCGCGGCCTCAGGGCCGGCTTCACTCCCTGCTCGACGAAGCCCTGCGTCTTCCGCGCATCCCCCAGCGGATCTTCCAAACTCGCCTGGCGGTTGCCGAGCGCCCCTGGTTGGCCGAGCATCGGGTGCGCGGAGATGTCGTGGTGGCTGGAGCCTGCCAGCTCGCGATGATGCGGGCCGTTCTGGCGCAGCTGGCGCGCGGCCGCGAAACCCAGAGTCGTGGCCCCGGGCCCATCGGACTCGATGCCGAACACCGCTCTGCCGTGGGCGAGGGTTTCGCGCGCATCCTGCATGACGTCTGCTTCCAGCATCCGCTGGTCTTGCCCGACGAGTCCGAACGAAGCGCGGAAGGTCTCCTCATTCAGCTCATCGCCTCACCGAACGAAACCCCTGGCGACGGCAGCAGCTGGCATTGCGAGCTGGTCTCGCTCTCGCCAGGCGCCACGGATCGCGACCCGGATTCGGGCACGACCCACGCGACGGCTCGGCTGAGCCTGGTTCCCCGAGCCGCGGAGGCCGTTGCTGGCGAGCGCCCGACGCTCGACGCCATCCGCGGCCGGTGTCGCAAGGTTGTCGAGGTGGAATCCGTCTACGCGGACTTGGCTCAGCGTGGCGCGGCCTACGGTCCCGCCTTTCGATGGATCCGCGGCGTGACACGCGGAGCGGACGAAGCGCTTGCCGAGCTCATGGCCGACCCAGATCTGATGCTCGCAGGTCACGAGCTCCATTCCGGTTTGCTCGATGGCTGCTTCCAGACCCTCGCCGTGCTGATGAACGAGGGCGAAGACTTGCCGGTTCCCTTCCGGGTCGAACGGGTACGAGCCGAACGACGGGTCGGGGCGCCGGCGGGACCTTTCTGGGCCTGGGCGCGCCGCGCCGCTGCGGATTCGGACAGCGCGAGCTTGGTGGGCGATGTCGTGCTCTTCGATGCCGACGGTGGTCAGATTGCGCACCTCGAGGGCTGTGCGGCGCGCAGCCTCCCGACCGATCGTCGTTCGGCCGCGCAGGCATCCCCTGACGCTTTCTCTATCAGCCCCGACACGGCCAGCCCCGACACGGCCAGCCACGCCGCTGCCGACCGTGTTTCTGCGGACCGTGCTCGCGACCAGTGGCTGTACGAGGTCGTGTGGCGCCCTCGCAGCCGGCGTGGCCCCCAGGCCCCGCCGGACTTTCTGCCCGCACCGTCGTCGCTCGGCGACGCGCTCCAGGCGCGCATGGAGGCGCTGGCCGCCGAGCCCGAGGTGGTGCGCCGCGCCGCGCTCGAAAGCACGATGGAGACATCCGCTGGCGTGCTGGCTGCCGCCAGCCTGGGCAGTCTGTGCAACGGAGGACCCACGGACGCGGCGCTCGACCTCGAGGCCTGGGCGGCAGCGCTGGGGGTCGTGCCGGGTCAGCATGACCTGCTTGCCCGTCTGTTCGAGATGGCCGTCGAGGACGGGCTTGCACAGCGTCAGGACGGCGACGCGACGCCATGCTGGCGCCTCAGCGCGGGAACGCCTGGCCGGCCTTCCGATGCTGCCGGCGGGGTGATCGCGGCCCTGGCCGCCACCGATACGCCCGAAGGCGCGCTGCTTGCCCGTTGCGGGCGCCGACTGACCGATGTCCTGACCGGGCGTTGCGACCCCTTGCACGACGTCTTGTTCGCCTCGGAGCCCTCTCGGAACGGTGATCGGCGAAACGGCGAGTCGAGAGGCGGCGACGCTGGCGTCAGCGCGGCCACCCTTTACCGCGACGCACCCGCCGCCCGAGCGGTCGCAACCGTGGTCGTCGAAGCGGTTGGTGCCATGCTCGACACCGTGCCGATCAATCGGCCCCTGCGTGTGCTCGAGGTGGGAGCTGGCACCGGGGGGACGACCGCGCACCTGCTGCCGACCTTGCCCGCAGACCGGGTGGAGTACCAGTTCACGGACGTTTCGAGTCACTTTACCCAGGCGGCGCGTGCGCAGTTTGGTGCCCATGGCGGAGTCAGCTTTTCGCGCTTCGATGTCGAGCACGACCCCGTCGCGCAGGGACTGACCCCGCACGGCTTCGATGTCGTGCTGGCGTCAAACGTGCTCCATGCCACGCGCGACCTGCGGCAGAGCCTCGAGCACGTGCACCGCCTGCTGGCCCCCGGCGGCATGCTGGTGCTGATCGAAGGCACCCGTGCCTTGCGCTGGCTCGACCTCGTCTTCGGATTGACTCCAGGTTGGTGGCGCTTCGCCGATCGTTCCTTGCGTCCCGACCACCCATTGGTCACGGCCCCGGTCTGGCAGCGACTCATGGCCGAAGGTGGCTTCGATGATGTAGCGGTCATCGGTGACCGGTCCGCCAGCGACGTTTCGGCCTGGGCGCGGGCGCTCGGCGGGCAGACGATCTTCCTCGCGCGCGCCGCGACGCCTGCAGCCAAGCCGGGCCTTGCCCACCTGCAGTCCCGTCCTCAGCCTGGGCGCGGCGCGGGTACTGAAGCCCGGCCGTGGTTGCTGGTGGTCGACGAGGAAGTCTCGCCGCAGAACGGTGCGGTCCGCGCATGTGCCCTGGCGCTGCAGCGGGCGCTCGCGCTCGACCACATTCCTTGCCGAATCGTCGGCTGCGACGCCCGCGACCCGAACAGTCGCTTGCTGCAGAGGGCGTTGAGCGAGACGGGCGCACCGGATTCGGACGCCTGGGCGCAGGTCGTGGATCTGCGCCCTCTGGCGACGCCGCGGACGGGCGACGAGCGTGAGACGGGCGCCGCCGCTTTCGCTGCCGTCACCGCTCAGGCCGTCGCCCTGACCCAAGCGTTGATCGCCCGGTTCGAAGCCGGGGCCGGCAGCACGGGCGGTACGGGAAGGGATGGGGCAGGGTCGGTCGCGCCGCAGCTTTGTTTCGTCACCCGTGGCGCCACGCCTGCTGCTGCCGGATGTCGGCCGGGTGTCGGAGGAGCTGCCTCCACATCCGAGAAACCCGGAACGCTGATCGGGCCGGGCGAAGACGCAGGGCTCGCGGCATCGACCTTGATGGGCCTTGTCCGCACCCTCGGCATGGAGCACCCAGAGCTCGGCTGTCGAATGATCGATCTCGACGCGCACGGCCCGAGACCGCTCGCGGATGCTGAACAGGCCGAGGCCGAAGGGCAGGCGGTGCGGCAGGAGCTGCGCCAGGCGTCGCCGGAATCGATCGTCGCCTATCGCGACGGTCGCCGCCTGGTGCCGCGCCTGGTGCCACGCCGCGAGCGCGCTTCAGCTCAGGGCGCGCACGCTCTTCAGATTGTCGAGGCCGGCAGCCTGGACGGGCTGGCGCTCCGATCCTTGGACCGCCGGCCACCTGCGGCCGGCGAAGTGGAGATCGAGATCGCGGCGAGCGGCCTGTCTTTTCGCGACGTGCTGAACGTCCTGGGGCTCTACGGTCAGCCAGACGGCGATGCAGCCCCGGTCCCCCTGGGAAGTGAGGCCGCGGGCACGGTCGTCTCGGTGGGCGAGGGTGTCGAGGGGCTGGCCGTAGGCGACCGCGTGGCGACCATCGCGCCGGAGACCTTTGCCAGCCACGTCTGTGCACCCGCGGCGCTCACCATCCGAATCGCCGACGATCTCTCCTTCGGCGCGGCCGCCACCGTGCCAGTCGCCTTCGCGACGGTCGCCTGGGGGCTCGAAGCGCTGGCTGCGTTGGCACCGGGAGAACGCGTCCTGATCCATGCAGCGGCCGGGGGCGTGGGGCAGGCCGCCATCCAGCTCGCGCAGCAACTCGGCTGCGAGATCCACGCCACGGCCCATCCCGACAAGCACGCCTGGCTGGCTGAGCAGGGAATCGAACACCTCTATTCCTCCCGTTCACCAGATTTCGGGGAGGCCGTGCTGGCCGCCACCGGAGGCGCTGGGGTCGACGTCGTGCTCGACGCGCTGTCGCTGGACTTCCTGCCGGCCACGCTGGTGGCGCTGGCGCCCCGTGGCCGGTTGGTGGAGATCGGTCGCGAGGTCCCGGCGGTGCGTGCACGGACCGCGGAGGCGCGACCCGATGTCGTCGTCCTTCCGGTCGACCTCGCGGCAACGTGCCATCAACAGCCCGAAGCGATCGGCCGCCTCCTGCATCGACAGTTCGCGCAGCTTGCAGCCGGCGATCTCGCGCCCCTGCCGTACCAGACGTTCCCGCTGGACGAAGCGCGCGAGGCGTTTCGCACCATGCAGCACGCGCACCATCGGGGCAAGATCGTACTGACCTCCCGCACCGCGTCCGCGCCGACCCAGGCTGGGCAAGCGCCACAGGCCGGCGCGAGGGCGGACACCAGCAGGACAGTGCATCCGGATCGGCTCTACGTGATCACAGGCGGTACGGGCGGACTCGGCCGCCTGGTGGCGCGATGGTTGGTCGACCAGGGTGCTCGGCAGATTGCCTTGGTCGGTCGGCGCGGCTCCGAAATCCTGCTGCAAGACGACGAGATCCGGGGTGATCTCGAGGCCCTGCGCACAGCGGGTGCTCACGTGCAGCTCGTGCAGGCGGACGTGGCGGACCGCGAGGGGTTGGAGAAAGGCCTGGCGCGGGCGCGTCAGGACGCCGCCACGGTGCTCGGACACGATGCTCCGTTGCCCATTGCCGGTGCGGTCCACGCCGCCGGTGTCCTGGCCGACGCGTTGATCCGTGATCTCACCTGGGAGCACGTCGCCAGGGTCTTGGCGACCAAGGCGGTCGGCGGCTGGAACCTCCACGCGCTGACGCACGGTCAGCCCCTCGACTTTTTCGTCCTCTTCGCCTCGGCTGCGGGGCTCCTCGGCTCGCCCGGTCAGGCCAACCACGCTGCAGCCAACACCTTTCTCGATGCGCTGGCGCACCACCGGCGGGGCGCGGGCTTGCCAGCGCTGGCAATCGATTGGGGCCCCTGGCGCGAGGTGGGTGCCGCCGAAGAGCGCGGCGCTGGCGCGGCGCTGGCCGGGAAGGGAATGGGCACCATCGGCCCGCAAGCGGGCATGGCCGTCTTCGCCGAGCTGCTCGCAACCCGGGACCGTGATGTCGGCCAGGTCGGCGTCCTGCCGGTCGACTGGCCGCGCTTCCTCGCGCGTGGCAATGACCGCCCCTTCTTTGACGATCTCTACGTCGCACTGAGCCCTGGTGAAGCAGGACAGTCCGCAAAGGCAGCTGCCGGCGCGCGCGATGGCGCGTTGCGGGCCCAACTCGCCTCGGCCTCACCTCGAAAGCAGCAGCAGCTCTTGAAACGGCACCTTCGAGGCGAGCTCGCCACAGTGCTCGGCGTGAACGCTGGCCAGATCGAGACCGACGTCGGATTCTTCTCCCTGGGACTCGACTCGCTGACCTCGGTGGAGCTGCGCAACCGTCTCCAGACGGCCCTCGAACGGCCCTTGCCATCCACCTTGTTGTTCGACCACCCAACGGTCGATGCGCTCACGGATTTCCTGGTCTCTGTGCCGGCGACGCCGCCGCGAACCGATTCCGAATCTCAGCCAACGTCGGCCGAGCCGTCGGACGGCGTGAGTCGCGAGGTTCGGGGGGCATCGGCCGACGGGGCCGCTGGTTTGACCTCGGACGTGGCTTCGGTCGTGACGCTGAGTGAGGCCGAGGCCGAGGCGAGCTTGCTGCGCGAATTGGAGGAGCTCCAGCGCTCGACCCGCTAGGGTGAGGCCGAGCGCATCGAGAGAAGCCATCATCATGTCCGAGCATCCACCAACCAGCGGGCAGCCATCCTTGGGAACCGTGCCCCCCGAGGCCCCCACGCCCGACGCCCTGTCTCCGACCAAACGAGCGCTCCTGGCGCTGCGCGAGGCGCGATCCGAAATCGATCGTCTGCGCGCCTCGCGGCACGAGCCGATCGCGGTCGTGGGCCTTGGTTGTCGATTCCCGGGGGGCGAGAACCCGGAAGCCTTCTGGCAGTTGCTGCGCTCCGGCGGGGACGCCGTCGTCGACGTGCCCGCGGATCGTTGGGATGTCGATGCGATTTTCGATGCCGATCCGGCAGCACCGGGTAAGAGCTATGCACGGCAGGGTGCATTCCTGTCGCAGGGTGGCGAGCTCGATGCCGACTTCTTCGGCATCTCTCCGCGCGAGATGGCGACCCTCGACCCGCAACAGCGGCTGCTCTTGGAAGTTGCCTGGGAAGCGTTGGAAGACGCCGGCCTGCCGGTGCGCGATCGAGATGTCCCGGGGCGACGAACAGGTGTTTTCGCCGGCATTGCCAGCGGCGATTTCGCGAGCCTGCTGCAGGCCCGAGGTCCCGAATCGATCGACGCCTACCTGGCGACCGGCACCGCGCACAGCGTTGCCGCCGGCCGGCTTTCCTTCCTTCTCGGTCTCGATGGACCGAGCCTCGCGGTGGACACGGCCTGCTCGTCGTCGTTGGTTGCTGTTCACCTGGCCTGCCAGAGCTTGCGTCAAGGCGAGTGCGACGTCGCCCTGGCCGCGGGGGTCAACCGCATCCTGACCGCGGACCTCACCATCGCGTTCTGCAAGAACCAGATGCTGTCGCCTTCCGGCCGCTGCCACACGTTCGGAGCCGCGGCGGACGGATTCGTGCGGGGAGAAGGATGTGGCGTGGTCACGCTTCGTCGCCTGGTTGACGCGACGCGTGACGGCGATCGGATCCTGGCGCTGATCGCCGGTTCAGCGGTCGGCCAGGATGGCCGTACGTCAGGCCTGACCGTGCCCAACGGGCCGTCTCAGCAGGCGGTGATCGACGACGCGCTGCGCGCGGCGGGTTGGTCGGGTGCCGACGTGGCCTACGTCGAAGCTCATGGTACGGGTACCCCGCTCGGCGATCCGATCGAGGTGGCGGCCTTGGCGTCGGCCTACGGCAGCGCGCGTCGCCAGCCTTTGTTGGTCGGCTCGGTCAAGACCAATGTCGGGCATCTGGAGGCGGCGGCTGGCATTGCCGGGCTGATCAAGACCGTCCTGGCCATCCATCACCGCGTGCTGCCGCCACACCGGATGGGCGGCCCACGCAATCCGCGCACGCCGTGGTCATCGATTCCGATCGAGGTCGCGACCGAGGCCCGGCCCTGGCCGCAGCCCGTGGCTTCGGAAACGTCGACCGCCGCGTCGCCATCGGCAGCGTCGGTGCGCGCTCGACCCGTACGGGCGGCCGGCGTCAGCTCGTTCGGATTCTCGGGGACGAACTGTCACGTCCTGCTGGCCGCTGCCGAAGCTTCTGACGCGGCGGCAGCCGGCGAGCGGGCGCGGCCTGCGTCTACACGCTCGGCACGCGGCTGGCACCTGCTTCCGCTCTCCGCGCGCAGCGAGCCGGCGTTGGCGGCGCTGCGCGCGGAGGTCTGCACAGCGCTGGGTGATGGCGATTCGATCGACCTCCCGAGTCTCTGCCGGGACGCGGCGCGTCGGCGGACGCACTTCGAACATCGCCTGGCCGTGCTCGCCCGAGATGGTGCTGAGTTGACCGCTGGCCTGTCCTCGGGCTTGGCTGCAGGGCTGGCCGACGACAACACCCAAGGTGTCACCAGCGGCCGCGGAGCGAGCGCAGCGAACGTCTGGCAGCAGCGGGCAGGCGAGGCGCCGGCAATCGCGTTCGTGTTCACGGGGCAGGGGAATCCCGTGGCCGGTGCCGGTCGTGCTCTCTTCGCCTCCGAGCCCGCCTTCCGGCGCGCCATCGAGCGCTGCGACGATGCCCTGGCCGCGCCTGGCCCGGGC
This sequence comes from uncultured bacterium, assembly GCA_937948815.1. GTDB lineage: Bacteria > Acidobacteriota > Thermoanaerobaculia > Multivoradales > J023 > J023. The sequence continues at coordinate 11,059 of CALFAM010000366.1, read as the reverse complement.
GCGTTCGAGCCGTTTGCATCCGGCGCCCTCGTCCAGGCGATTGATGGGTCCGAATCGGTGGAGCGCTCACTGGAGCCCGCCGCACTCTTCGCGGTCGAGATCGCTCTTGCCGCCCTGTGGGCTAGGTGGGGGATCGAGCCGGATGTCGTGGCGGGGCACAGCCTGGGTCTCTATGCCGCGGCCTCGGTAGCGGGGGTGATGACCCCGGAAGATGGCGTCCGCCTGGTGGCCGCGCGGGCGCGCTTGATGGATGAACGAGCGCGCCCCGGATTCATGGCGTCGGTCAGCGCGGATCGAGACCTCATCGACGCTGTGCTCGAAGGCTACCGTGATGCGGTGGCCGTGGCGGCCTGGAACGGTCCGCGCCAGATCGTGCTCTCCGGTCTCGCGGCCGGCATGGAGGCTGTGCTCGCGCGCCTCGCCGAGCAGGGTGTGCGCTGCCAGCGTTTGGTGGCTCCACACGCTTTTCACTCGCCCGCGATCGACCCGATGCTGGCTGCCTTCGAGGAGCTGGTCGGCTCGGTCGACTTGCAGCCGCCCCGCATCGAGCTGGTGGTCAGCCAGTCGGACCCGGAGATCGGTGCGCGGCCCGAGAGGCGACCCCTCGCCGTCACCGATCCTCGGTTCTGGTCTCGGCATGCCCGCGAGCCTGTGGACTTCGCGCGCGACGTCGAGGTGGTCGATCGCCTGCTCGACGGGCTGGCTCCCGACGAGGGCAATGATCCGCGGGCCCAGGGCAAGGGCCGCCGGCGAGGGGGCGCGAGCCGCGCCTGGATCGAAATCGGGCCCCGACCGGTGCTCCTGGCCTTGCTGCACCGCATGGTGTCCGCACCCGATCCGAACGCGACCCTCTTGCTGCCGAGCCTGCGGCCAGGGCGCGACGACGACGAGCAGATGCTCGGCAGCCTGGCACAGCTTTACACGCGGGGCGCGGCGATCCACTGGCCCGCGGTCGTGGGCGACGGTCCGCGCGGCGGCTTCGTCCTGCCGCGCTACCCCTGGCAGCGAACACCGTTTCCGCTTCACCCCGAAGGCGTCGCGAAACCTGTCGGAAGATTGGTCCCGCGGTCGGCTCCGGCCGGCGACGCGGACCCTACGGACGACGGCTCCGACACCTCCACGTGGCTCGGTGAGCGTCTGCCACAGGTGGCCTCGCGGCCGGGCGAGCATGTCTGGCAACGGGTCGTGGGCGGTTGGGACGCTCCCGGCGGTGGCGATGCCGGCATGGACGGGCGGAACGACTTTTCTTTCCTCGCGGGACACCGCCTGGGCACGACGCCGCTGATCTCGTTCGGGACCTTTGTCGCCCTCGCTCGCTCGGCGGCGCAGACGGTCTTCGGCGCGTCAGGCCGCGGCCCGACCGACCGGAGCGGGACTGACCGGAGCGGAACGGAGCCGGTGGTTCACGAGATCGAAGTCCACGCACCTCTTTTGCTGGGGGCCGAGCCCCTGGCGCTGCAGTCAGTGTTGACCGAGGACGGTTCCGACACGGCCCTGGCGCCGAGCGCGACCTTCGAGGTCTATGCGCGTCAGCAAGACCGTCCCTCGAACGCATGGAACGAAGGCCGATACCCCTGGCGCTTGCACGCCAGCCTGCGAATCACCCTGGCGCCCCGTGCGGTGTCGGGCCCGACCGCCGCCGCGAACCAGGCCGAACCGCTACGCGATGTGGGTGAGCCCGGGAGGGGCGTCTGATGCGCTTCGGCTTGATGTTCTTCGCGGCCAGCGAAGAGGCGTCCGCGTCACCCGTAGCCGACGCCGCGGCGCCCGAGAGCCGCTATCGCCTGGTCCTCGAAGCCGCGCGTTTCGCCGATCGCCGGGGCTTCGAAAGCGTCTGGGTGCCCGAGCGGCATTTCACCCAATTCGGCGGGCTCTATCCCAATCCGGCGGTGCTGCAGGCCGCGCTGGCGCGCGAGACGCAGCGGGTCTCCCTGCGTGCGGGCAGTGTCGTCTTGCCCCTGCACGATCCCATCCGCGTGGTCGAAGAGTGGTCGATGGTCGACAATCTCTCGGGCGGCCGGGTGGGCGTGTCGTTCGCGTCGGGCTGGAACCCGGCTGACTTCGCCTTCTTCCCGGAGCGCTACGATCGCCGTCGGCAGGACCTCGCCGCTGGCATCGAGACGGTCCGACGGCTCTGGCGCGGCGAGGCGCACCCGATTGTTCGAGGAGATGGCGTTGCCTCGACCGTCAACGTCCTGCCGACACCGGTGCAGCCCGAGCTGCCGATCTGGGTGACCGCGGCGGGCAACCCCGAGACCTATGTGTTAGCGGGCCAGATGGGGGCTCACCTCCTGACCCACCTTCTCGACCAGGGCGTGGACGAGCTGGCGGCCAAGATCGCGCGCTACCGGCAGGCGCGGGAGCAGGCCGGGCATGCGCCGGAGACGGGAACGGTCAGCCTGATGCTGCACACCTTCCTCGGTGAAGATGTCGAGGCCGTCCGCGCAGAGGTTCGCGAGCCCTATTGTCGCTACCTCGAGTCCAACCTGGGCTTGCTCCAGGGGCTGGCCCGCAGTCGCGGTACGGCGGTCGATGTGCAGGCGCTGTCGGCCCAGGATCGCCGCGCCTTCGTGGGCTTGCTCTACGATCGTTTCGCGTCGGCACGGGGGCTGATCGGCACCCCGGATTCTTGCCAGCCACTGGTTGCTGACCTGGCGCGTGCCGGGGTCGATGAGATCGCCTGTTTGCTCGATTTCGGTCCTCCCGCCGATGCCGTGTTGGCGCGACTGCCCGTGCTCGAGCGCCTGGCACGGCAATGCCGCGACCTTGCGCCGGCAAGGCCGTCGGCCGGCCCGGCGCGCTCGACGTCCATGGCGCCGAGGATCGAAGCGCAGCCGGTCGATGCGCGATCCTCGGATCGTCCGGACGAAGACCGTCTGTCGGCCGTCGAGGTGATTCAGCAGCGATGTCCGGGCCGCATGCGCCCCACGGCGCTCTACGATCAGCTTGCCCGACACGGCATCGAGATGACGGGGCCGTTCCGTCGGATCGAGGCGATCTGGCGCCGCGACGGAGAAGCGCTGGCACGCCTGGCGACGGTCGCGTCGGCTCCGGACGCGATTCCCGCTGCCGCGCTCGATACAGTGCTGCTCGACGCCAGCCTGCAGGCCATGATCGCCGCCCTTCCGACGCCCGAGACCGGCTCCATCTACCTTCCCTCGGGTGCCCGCCAGATCGAGGTGGTCGACGAGAGGGCATGGTCGACGATGCGTTGGAGTCACGCGGTCGTTTCATCGCCTTCTGACGTGGGCAATCGTGGCGCCACCGGTTCACCGGCCGCGCGGGCGGGCGGTGACGGGACGGTGTGCGGCGACATTGTCGTGCGAGACGAGCACGGCGCGCTGGTCGCCCGGGTTCTTGGATTGCGCCTGAGTCCCTTTGCGGCGGATGCGCGCCACGATTCGTCACCGTCGACCCGGTCCCTCGCGTCCCGCGCGCTGGTCGGCATGCGTTGGCAAGCCTTACCGAGTCTCGAGCCTGTCCCCGCGGGCACGGAAACGGACTCAGCCATGGTGGTGGATGCGAGCACGGCCCATCCGATCGCGCATCCCCTGGCGGGAGACTGGCTGCTGGTCGCGGACTGTCGAGGCGTTGCTGCCGCGTTGGCGGCTGAGATCCGGGCCGCGGGTGGACGGGTCGAGACCCTGCGCGTCGCCGTCGCGTCGCCAAGAAAGCTCGATGCGTCAGTCCGTCCGGATGATCGCGCATCCGTGGTCGACCCGCGCGACGCGGACGCGATCTCCGTGGCACTTCGTGCCTGGCGTGACCGTGCCGCGGTGCCGCGAGGCGTCGTTCACCTGGCGAGCCTCGATGCGATTCCGCCCCAGGATGGCCCCTTCGGCAAAGACACCGCCACAGCGTCGGACCCCGATACCGAGGTCCTGCGGGCCGGCCTGGCGGTGTCGTTGGCGACCGGGCTGCACCTCATCCAGAGTTGGGCCCATGGCCTCGATCCCTCGTCCGATGAGCATGCATCCCGAGGTGGTCGATCCGGCATGGCCCGTTCATCGCTGTGGTGCGTGACCCAAGGCGCGCAGGCGGTGCCGGTGGAGAAGGATGGCGATGATGGGCCGGCAGGGGCGCGGATCGCCGCCCATGCCCTGGCCCAGGCGCCGCTTTGGGGTCTGGCACGGGTCGCCACGCTCGAGCATCCACACCTCGCTGCGCGCTTGGTCGACCTGGATCCGGAAGCCCGGCCGGCGCAGGTGGCGGCGGACCTGGCACGCGAGCTTGCAGCTGCGGACATGGCTAGCCGCGAAGCATCGGTCGGGGCAGCGGCGTCGGGTCGCGCATCGGACGCCGCGGAGAACCTGGTGGCCTATCGGGCAGGAAGGCGCTTCGGCGCCCGTCTGGAGATGTTGGACGCCGTCGGCCAAACACACTCGCCAGTCGACCGCCCGGCGGCGCGCGGCCAGGTGCTGATCACCGGTGGCCGCGGCGGCCTCGGGCTCCAACTCGCTGCCTGGTTGATTGCGCGTGGCTACCGACACCTTGTCTTGATCGGTCGTCAGGCGCCAGATCAGGCGGTTGCCGCCCGCCTGGACGCCTTGCGGACGGATGGCGTGATCATCGAGAGCCGCGAGGTCGACGTGGCCCACTACGATGACCTGGCAGCCTTGCTCGCCGGGTACGACGAGCTGTCCGCGGTCTTCCATCTGGCCGGTGTGCCCGATGCCCGCCTCTTGCAGACGCTGTCCTGGGAGCAGCTCGGCGCGGTGCGTGCTGCCAAGGTCGAAGGTGCCTGGAACCTCCACCGACTGACCGAAGGACGCGCGCTCGACCACTTCGTGCTGTTCTCCTCGGCCGCGGCCATGCTCCCGCTGAGTCACCAAGGAGCCTATGCCGCGGCGAGCACGTTCCTCGATTCGCTGGCCCACCATCGGCACGGGCGCGGTCTGCCGGCCTTGTCGATCAATTGGGGGCCGTGGTCGGGCGAGGGGCACGCATCCTGGGAAACCCTCGAGGCAGCCTATCGGCGCTTCGCGGCGCTCGGCGTCGGGAGTCTCGCGCCCGCGGAAGCGTTCGCGATTCTCGGCGACTTCTTGAATGGCAGGCTTCCGGACGGAGTGCGGGCGGTGACGTCGGCTCGAGGCCTTGGGAGACCCCAGGTCGGGGTCATTCCGGTCGACTGGCCGCGCTTGCTGGAGCAGGAGCCGCAGCTCGCTTCGATGCCGCTGCTCGCCTCGATGATCCAGCACGTGGCCACGCGAGCAGGCACGGGCGGCGCGACCCGCGACGGCGTTTCTGGTGAGGCGTCAGAAAGCGCAAGTTGGGGCCAGCCCGCGCCGTGGGTCAATGCGATTCGGGAGGCCGCGGCCGAAGACCGTGCCGAGCTACTGCGCGATCACCTGCGCACAGAGGTCGCGTCGATCCTACGGCTCCCGAGCGCCGACGCGGTCGATCCCCAACGGGGCTTTTTTGATGCCGGCATGGACTCCCTGATGGCGATCGAGCTGCGCGCCCATCTCCAGCGCGCCATGGGCTGCGCGCTACCGGCCACGCTCGCCTTCGAGCATCCGACGATCGACGCCCTGGCCGATCACCTGGCGCGGATGTACCTTTCGGCAGGGGTGGAGTCGGATGCCGCGACCGCTCAGGGCCCTGCTGCAGACGAGACGATCTCGTCGGTCGCCCGACATCCTGAATTGGATGAAGCTACCGCGGAAGCGCACGACGATGCGGTGAGCGCGGTCCGAGGCATGGACGAGGCGGCGCTGCTGGCCATGATCGATGGCGAGCTGGAGACGATTGCCGAATGAGCGCCCAAGACGATCTGACCCCGCTCCAAAAGGCGGCGGTGGTGATTCGCCAGCTCCGTGCACGGGAGACCCAGCTCCGTGCGCGGGTCGACGAGCTCGAGGCCGTGCGTCGTGCTCCGATCGCGGTCGTCGGCATGGGTTGCCGGCTACCGGGCGGCGACAATCCGGACCACTTCTGGCGCAGCCTGCAACAGGGGACCGATGCGACCTGCTCGGTGCCGGCTGATCGTTGGCCCACGGCATCGCTCTACGACCCGGATCCGGAAGCCGTCGGGCGGATCGCGACCCAGCGCGGTGGTTTCCTCGGTGCCGTCGACGGTTTCGATCCGAGTTTCTTCGGCATGACCCCTCGCGAGGCTGCCGGTCTGGATCCGCAGCACCGGCTGCTGCTCGAAGTGGCCTGGGAGTCGCTGGAGCACGCGGGGATCGCAGCCGACTCCCTGCACGGCAGCGAAACCGGTGTTTTCGTCGGCATCGGCCTCGACGACTACGCCAAGCGCCAGCAACGGCTGGTCGGTCCCGAGGGAATCGACGCCTACACCGGCAGCGGCAACGGACTCTGCTTCGCCTCGGGGCGCTTGTCCTACCTCCTCGGTCTGCACGGGCCGAGCCTCTCGGTCGACACGGCCTGCTCTTCGTCTCTGGTGGCGGTCCACCTCGCCTGTCGCAGCCTGCGCCAAGGCGAGTGCGGGCTTGCCCTTGCCGCCGGGGTCAACCTGATGCTGTCTCCCGAAGCCAGCATTTTCTTGTCACGCGCCCGCGCGCTGGCGCCCGACGGGCGCTGCAAGACCTTCTCGGCCCAGGCCGATGGCTATGGTCGCGGTGAAGGTTGTGGCGTGTTGGTGCTCAAACGGTTGGGCGACGCCCGCGCGGATGGCGACACCGTGCTGGCCGTGATCCGAGGCTCGGCCATGCGCCACGATGGTGCTGCCAGCGGTTTGACCGTGCCCAACGGCGCGGCCCAACAGCTGGTGATGCGTGCTGCGCTCGCCGACGCCGGGGTCGAGCCGGCCGCGATCGACTATGTCGAAGCCCACGGCACGGGCACGGCGCTGGGTGATCCGATCGAGCTGCGGGCCCTCGCGGCAGTCTATGGCCCGGGCCGTCCCAGGGAGCGGCCGCTGCGGGTTGGCTCGGTGAAGACCAACACCGGACATCTCGAAACCGCAGCTGGCGTCACCGCGCTGATCAAGGTCGTGCTCGCCCTCGGTCATCGAGAGCTCCCGCCGAGCTTGCACAGCGAGCAGCCGACACCCCATTTCGACTGGGCGCAGGAGCCTCTGGAGGTGGTCGGGCGGCGCATGTTCTGGCCCGAGGCTTCCGAGGTTGGCGCGCTGGGCCGGGCGGCGATCAGTGGTTTTGGCCTGTCCGGGACCAACGTTCACCTGGTGGTGGAAGAGGCCGAAGGGGCGGCTACCCGGGACATGAGCACTGGCGGCGATTCCAAAGCGGAGATGCGCGCCGGCGAGCCTGCTCGGCTCTTCGTGCTGTCGGCGCCGGACGCCGAGGGGCTGCGGGCGCTGGCGAGTCGCCACGCCGACGCTCTCGATGCGCGACCGGCCTTACCCCTCGATGCTGTGGCGCGCACCCTGGCAGTGGGGCGCGCGGCGTTGCCCGAGCGCATGGCGATCGTGAGTGCGTCAGCCGCAGAACTGCGCGACCGTTGGGCTGCCTTCGTCACTTCGCCTCCCGGGGACGACGATCGAGCTCAGACACGGCGCACGGGTCTGTCTCGCGGCGGACTGCTGCGGGCGCGCGCGGAGACACCGCCTCGGGTCGCCCTCGTTTTCACTGGCCAGGGGAGCCTTCAGGGGCCGGTCGATGCCACGCTCTACGACACCGTACCGGTCTTCCGTCAGGCGATCGACACCTGCGCTCGCCTGCTCGACGAAGCCCCGGAAGTCGACCTTCGGGCGCCCCTGGCCGAGCTTCTCTTTGCTCCCGAGCCGAGCGCGTGGCGAGCCGACGCCGCGCACGCCCAGCCGGCGCTCTTTGCCCTGGCGCACGCGTTGGCCGAGACCTGGCGCGCCTGGGGCGTGACGCCGGTGGCGGTTCTCGGTCACAGCTTGGGTGAGCTGGTGGCCGCGCACCAGGCCGGCGTGATGAGTCTCGCGGACGCCCTCACCTTGGTCGCCGCCCGCGGGCGGCTGTTCGCCACCCTCGACGCCGGCAGCATGGTGGCGGTCTCGGCGTCGGCGGCAGCGGTTCGTGAGGCCCTTTCTCCGTGGCCGGAGCCGCTGGCGATTGCCGCGATCAACAGCCCGCGTGACGTCGTGCTCTCGGGGGAACCAGCAGCCGTAGCGGCTGCGGTGACCACGCTCGAAACGCGCGGTGTGCGCTGTCAGGTTCTTCCCGTGGACCGGGCCTTTCATTCCCCCATGGTCGCGGCGATCGAAGCGCCCTTTGCCAAGGTCGCCGAAGGGCTGCGCTTCGTGCCGGCGAGCTGCCGTTGGATCTCGACCCTGACGGGACGGGAAGTCGCGGACCGTTCGGCTGGCTACCCCGGCCGGTCACGTGAGCGCCATTGGGTCGATCACCTGCGTGCCCCCGTTCGCTTCGAAGAAGCCCTTGGCGATCTTTCGACACGACGCATCGACGTGGTGATCGAGATTGGCGCGCGCCCGGCCCTGCTGCCGATGGTCAAGCGATGCTGGCCCGATTCCCAATGCTTGCTCCTGCCGAGTCTGCGACCCCCGCACGGCGCACGCGACACCATGCTCACGGGCGTGGGTACGCTCTGGACACACGGCACTCCCGTGTCGTGGGAGAGCGTGACGAAGGAGGCTGTCTCGCACGAGGATGGCCGACACGAGGCGAAGGCATCCGGCCCGAAGCGCCGGCTGCATCTTCCGACGTATCCGTTCCAGCGCCAGCGCTGTTGGTTCGCCGGCGATCCGGCCGTGCCCCTGGCCGACCCGCGAGGCAATGCAGCGTCCGAAAGCGGGCTGTGCTACCGCATGCATTGGCTGCCGGTGGAGAAGGAGCGGTCCTCCGCGCTCCAGTCGCTGCCGGGGCGCTGGGTTCTCATGGTCCCCGCGGAAGCCGTGGAGTCGACCTCGGAGAAGCAGTCGGCGGCACAATCGATCGCCGACGCGCTGGCGGATCGGCTGCGAGCGGCCGGCGATGGGGTGACCCTGGTCGGCCCGGATCAGCCGCTCACGCTCGAATCGGATGATCCACGCCCGATCCGCGGCATCGTCTACTTGCGTGGACTGAATGCAGAGGGCGGGGTGGGTTCCACGTCTCAGCTTGCCGCGTTGGGTGGTGCTTTGGAGCTGGTGCAGGATCTCCTCGCGACCGCCCGGCCACGCCCTTGGCTGGTCACGACGGGGGCCCAGGCCGTGCGCGATGGCGATGCTGTCGAAGTGGCGCAGGCACCGCTCTGGGGTCTCGGCCGGTCGGTGGCGTTGGAACGACCCGCCCTCGGCTGTGGCCTGATCGATCTCGACCGTGACGATCCTCACGCGGACCTCGATCTGGTGGTCGACCTCTTGCGCCGTGACGCCGCCGCGGTGCCGGTGGCTGTGCGCCAGGGTCAGTGTCTGCAGGCGCGGCTGGCGCGCTGGAATCCGCCGGCCGCCAAGGCCGACCGCGCGCCGAGCGTGCCGCGCGCCGACGCGGCGTACCTGATCACCGGCGGTCTGGGCGATCTCGGCCTGGCCCTGGCCAACTGGCTGGTGGCGCGGGGCGCACGGCACCTGATCTTGGCGGGTCGTCGACCACCGAGTTCCGCGACCGAGGAGACGCTGGCCGCGCTGCGATCGGCGGGTGCTGTCGTCGGCGTGGTGACCGGTGACGTCGCGAATCCTGCCGATGTGGCGCGCATGGTGGCGCCGTCGCAGGGTACGGGCCTGGAACCCGTGGCGCTGGCCGGTGTCTTCCACGCCGCCGGCGTCGAAGTCGATGGATTGTTGGAGCAGCAGACGTGGGATCGTTGCAGCGCGGCGTTGGCGCCGAAGGTCGTAGGTGCCATGAACCTCCACCAGGCGACGGTGGATCTCCCGCTCGACTGCTTCGTGCTCTTTGCCTCGGTCGCTGGTTCGTGGGGATCGCCTGCCCAAGCACCCTATGCCGCGGCCAATGCCGGCCTCGATGCGTTGGCTCACCAGCGCGTAGCGCAAGGCTTGCCGGCGTTGGCGGTGGATTGGGGGCCGTGGGCCGAGGTCGGCCTCGCCGCGCGCGCCAGTGACCGGCAGCGCGCCCGCCTGGCCGGCCAGGGGCTGCGGCTCCTGGCGCCGCGTGATGCACTCGATGCGCTCGGCGAAATCATCGCTGCTGGCGCAGTTCAGGCAACGGTCGCCGATGTCGACTGGGCAACCTTGGGCGGGCTCGGGAAGCGCCTGCCCACGCCGCTGACTGCCTTGTTCGCAGACCTTGCCTTGTTCACAGGCCTGGCCTCGGCCTCCGGTGCTGCTGGTGGACTGCATGCTGCCGCGGTTCCGCAGGGCACGACGAAGCACGGCGAGCTTGCTGGCGGCCGGGCGAGCTGGGCCGACCGTTTGCGTCAGGCGCCGACCCCCCGGCGACGCCAGCTTCTCGACGCGTTGGTTGCACAGGAGCTGGCGGTCGTCGCCGGTTTGGCGTCGACGACGGGCTCGCCTCGGCAGAGTCTGTTCGAGCTCGGGCTCGACTCCTTGATGGCCTTGGAGCTCAAGAATGGACTCGAAGCCCAGCTCGGCGTGGCACTCCCGACCAGCCTGCTCTTCGACTATCCGAGCCGCGAGCGTCTCGTGACCTTCCTCACCGACTTCGGAGAGTGGGCAGCGATTTCCGGTGAATCAGAGGCAACGACCTCGACGCCGAGCGGTGGCGCATCGATCGACGACGACCTCGAGAGCGAGCTCCACAGCCTCGATCACAATGACCTTCGGGCGATGCTGGCGCGCGAGCTGGCGGCGGACGAAGGGGGTGGCCGATGAGCGATCGCCGAGATGATCGTCGTCGTCCGTCGGGTGCCGAGACGCGGCACGATACCGAGCTTCTGCGTCGTGCCGTAGTCGAGCTGCGGCAGCTCAAGGCGCGGGTTGCCGAGCTCGAAGACTCGTCCCGAGAACCAATCGCGCTGATCGGCATCGGCTGCCGTTTCCCGGGCCCCGACGGCACCGCGACGGTCGGTCCGGACGCCTACTGGCAGCAGCTCCTGGCAGGCGCCGACGCCATCGGACCCCTGCCGGCCGAACGGCGCGCAGCCATGGCCGTCGACGTTCCTGGGTCGGCGACCGATCGGGCATGGCGGGCAGGCGGCTTCTTACCGTCGATCGACGGCTTCGACGCGGGGTTTTTCGGCATTGCACCGCGCG
>CALFAM010000365.1 GCA_937948815.1 uncultured bacterium | reverse complement strand
GAAACGCAGTGAGCTTCCGTAGGACTCCTACTTCCGAACCCGTGTTCGCGCTGCATTTACAGGGAAAAACGCCCGGCCCCTTGGCAAATCGCCCCGGAGAGAATCGAACTTCCCATTACCCGATCGCAATCTAAACATAATGCTTCACTCCCGCGTAATCTGTCCGTGAAGGCACGATTTCCGTACAAAAAAGAAAAGGCAGGCGCCGAAATTGACGCCTGCCTTGATGGAGGAGCCTCCGGTACCCTTGATCGCGTGGGTGTTTGGGGGGAGTAGCGATCAAGCCGGTGGCTGCGATAAACGCAGGACCGTGACGATCTTGGGGGGTGGACCGTCACGAGCCCAGTGGCGAGAAGCAGCGAAATGTGTTTCGAATCGCTTGCCGAACGATGGCGTCGATGTCAACCGGAGACCGGAAGGTCATCGAGCGATCCCGAGGTGCCTCACGGGCTGGGGGATACTCGCAGGGCGCCTATCGCACCTTCATTGCTCTCACGCAGGATAGAGAACAGCAAACAGCGTGCCCACGACGGGCACCCGAGCGCCACATGAGCCGACAATCGAGTGGTAGCAAGGGTTTTTCGCCCTGCCGACCGGATGGCGACGATTCAACGTGGGGCCGTCGAGGCGAAAGACGTCAAGCCCGAAAGGGCAATTTGTCCCCTCCGTAGCCAGAACGCCCCGACAAGGCGCCCCAACAGGACCCAACCGTGTGGCGCCCTACTCCATCGCCGCGGACCAGCTACCGGTCCGCGCCTTGCCGTTCATCTTGGCGCGCTGGAAGTAGGCCGCCTGGGCGGCCTCGACGTTGGCCTGGGCACCACGCCAGCTCTTGAGCGCGGGGGCCTGCAACGCCCGCCCATACGAAAAGCTCACCTGCCAGGGAAGGTCGTCAAAGCGCGCATTGATGGCATTGAGGTTGGCCGTGGCTTGGACGTCGGATTGGCCGCCGGATAGGAAGACGATTCCTGGAACGGCAGCGGGAACCGTCCGCCGGAAACAACCAACCGTCCGGTCCGCAACCTCTTCTGCGCTTGCTTGCTGGGCGCATTTGGCGCCACTGATGACCATGTTCGGCTTGAGAATGATCTGCTCGAAGGGAACCCGCTGATCGTATAGCGCCGCGAATACACGTTGGAGCGTACGCTCGGTGACCCGGTCACAGGTCGCAATGTCGTGCGGCCCGTCCATCAGCACTTCGGGCTCGACGATCGGCACAATGTCCGCCTCGACACAGAGCGCCGCATAGCGCGCGAGCGCATGGGCATTCGCATCCAGACAGTAGTCCGACGGCTTGCCCGTCGCCTCGTCGATGTCAATCACGGCACGCCACTTGGCGAATCGGCAGCCCATGCCACGGTATTCGCCGAGCCGCTCTCGCAGGCCATCGAGCCCTTCGGTGACAGTCTCACCCGGCGCGCCGGCCAGGGGCTTGGCACCACGATCGACCTTGATGCCGGGCAAGATCCCCTTGCTGCTGAGCAAATCGACGAAAGACTGGCCGCCCGCGTCGGACTGGCGGGCGGTCTCGTCGAACAAGATGACGCCGCTGATGAAATGCTCGGCATCGGCGGTGGTAAACAAGAGCTGACGGTAGGCGCGTCGGTTCTCTTCGGTCGACTCGACGTCGATCGACGCGAACCGTTTACCGATCGTACCGGTGCTCTCGTCCGCTGCAAGAATTCCCTTGCCCTCGGCGACCATCGCCCGTGCCACGTCTTCGAGACTGTCGAGCGTCATACCTGCCAGCGTCATGTCTACCTCCACGGTGCGTACCACCGAACCGTCGGAGGCCGCGAACGTCGCTTGATGGGATTGTTGACTTTGTCGCTGTCGGAAACGGCAGCAACCGAGGCATCTTAGCATCGTTCGCCCGGCGCGGCAGGCACCGCCTGACGGGAGGCTCAGCGCCGAAGAGCGCGCAGTGCGCAAAGCGCGAGCACAGTGCCGAGCAGCATCAGCCCCAGGTGGTCGAGGGTCGGAATCGCTGCCGCGCTGCCGACCGTCACGTCTCTCGCCCAGAGCTCCCGACCGTGAACACCGTCGTCCGCGCCGTAGTAGAGGGTCGAGCCCACCAGCGCCGGTTGGATCGGCCGGCAATTCGTCGCGGATGGGCACAATGGCCCCTGTGGCAGAGTGCCCGTTTCAGAACCGTTGGTGAACCAGAGCTGCGGCGCCTCACCGCCGGTTTGTGCGGCGAACAACATGCCCCCGCTCGTCGGCACGGACCAGCGAAAGATCGTCGATTCGGCGCCGGGGCTGAACTCCCGCAGCATGCGGGTCCCTTCCGCAGTGCCGTCGCTCCGCCAAAGCTCCTGTCCGCTCTCCGCCGTCGTCGCCGAGAACAACGCGACACCATTGACCGACCGAAAGGTCAACGGTGATTGGTCGAATTCGATGCCGGCGACCCTCGTGGTACCCGCGACGGTGCCATCGGACCGCCAGAGCTCGTACGGCCCCGCAAAGTCGCGGACAAAGAAGATGAAGCCGCCATCGACCGCGCGCAATTGCGTGACGATGCTGCCACTGTACGGCTCGAGGTCGAATTCGCGCAGGAGCGTCACCCCGCCATGATCCGCGGCGGTGCGGTAGAGCCCAAAGTTGGGACGATAGGTCGTCGCGAAGGCCATGCCGTCGGCGAAGGGGACAGAGCCGCTGATCTCGGTGCCCGCTGTGCCCGGCGTGAGGTCCTCGACTAGCATGGTGCCCGCGGGCGACCCGTCCGTTCGCCAGATCTCTCGGCCATGGATCCCATCATCGGCCTCGAAGAAGAGTGTGTCGCCTCGGATCGCCAACCGAAACGGCAAGCTCCCCTCGTCGCCGGGCCGGATGTCGAGCAAGAGGGATGCGCCGCCGTCTTCGAGGCGCCAGAACTCCGTACCCGCCGTTCCCTCTGGCCCGCCTGCACTGAAGAGCACCGTCTCACCGAAAGCGATGAACCTGCCGGCGTTGGAGCCACCCGCACCCGGACGAATGTCCTGGATCAACGAGGTGCCTGCGGCCGTACCGTCCGAACGCCACGGCTCCAAGCCATGGACGCCGTCATCGGCATTGAACAGCAGCTCGCCATCGCGCACTCCCCATGCCCCGGAGTTACAGTTCTGTCGCTGCGACCCTACGGCGCCCGGGACGATATCCGCGACCAGGCCCACCGTCCCCGAAGAACCGTCCACATGCCACAGCTCCGGGCCCGTCACACCGTCATCCGCAGAAAAGAACAGGCCGTCATCGGCCGCCAGCAGGATGAAGGCAGGCACCGGAAAGGGCGGTCCCACGCAACTCGCCCCGTCGAAGAGCCCGGAGCCCGGTCCCGGCAAGATGTCCGCGACCAGACGCGGTTCCTGGACTGACGCGTGAGCAGGAGCGATGAGGGCGAGCACGATGGCGACGAGAACGACTGGGACAACAAGGCTCTTGCGAGTGAACGCCTCGTGCATGGTGGCCTCCTGAGCTGAGATTCTTCCTACTTGGCAACTTCATGATTTTATAGCATACAATTCATGGCGCGCAACCATTAACGCCCAGCCCTTGCAGCCCCGTGCCATACTTTCTAGGATGCGTCACCAACCACCCGAACCCGAGCCCGTCGCGCTCGAGATCACCGACACGCTCGACCTGCATCCGTTCCGCCCCGCAGAGGTGAAGGATCTGGTTCGCGACTACCTCGATCTCGCCTACGAGAAAGGGCTGCGCCGCCTCCGGATCATTCACGGAAAGGGTATCGGCGTGCAGCGCCGCACCGTTCGCGCCATTCTCGAACGCGATCCGCGGGTTGAGACCATCGAGACGGCGTCGGATGCATCTTCCTGGGGCGCCACGGTGGTTACATTGCGGTGATCGCACGCCTCCCTCGCGGCCTGCGCCGGGTGGCTCGGCGCGCGGGCCGGCTTCTGCGACCCCACGCAGTGGCGGTGATCTACCACCCCCGGTACGCCAATGCCCTGGCCGGGCTTCCGGTCGACCCCTTGCGCGCAGAGCGGATTCTGGCCTTCCTCCTCTCAGAGGGCTTGGTCCTTCGTCGCGACATCCATCAGCCGCGCCCAGCCACGCTGATGAGCTTGCAGCGGACGCACACCACGGCCTATCTGGATTCGATCCACGAAACCAGCGTGCTGAACCGCATTTTCGCCACGGACGTTACCCTCGAGCAGGTCGACCGTCTGCTCGATCACCAGCGTTTGACCACCGGTGGAACCAAGCTCGCGACCCACCTGGCCCTCGGCTATCGCCTGCACGGACTGCCTATCCGCCCACGTCATCGCTTGGCCATCAACCTGGCCGGCGGCCAACACCATGCCCATCGTGATGGCGGCGCTGGATTCTGCATCGTCAACGACGTCGCGGTGGCGATTGATCAAGCGCGTGCGCACGGATTCCGCGGCAAGGTCCTGGTCATCGACCTCGACCTTCACGATGGCGACGGCACCCGCGCCATCTTCGCGCAGGATCCCGATGTTCATACGTTCTCGCTGCACGCGCACGACTGGGGGCCAACCGGCGCGGTCGCTTCGACCAGCCTTGCTCTCGGTGACGGCGTCAACGACGATCGCTACCTCGAAGCCCTCCGCGACCGTCTCCCGCCGGTGGTCGCGCAGGCCCGACCGGACCTCGTCTACTACCTAGCCGGAACCGATCCGGCTGCCGACGATCGGATGGGCAACTGGCAGATCTCCGCCGCGGGCATGCTCGCGCGCGATCGCCTGGTGCTCGAGCTGGTCCACGGCTGCCTGCCAGCGCCACCACGTGCGACGGGCGGCGCGCAAAGCGAGGGGGCAAGCCGCAAACCACCGCTGGTGGTCACGCTGGCGGGCGGCTATGGGCCGCACAGCTGGCGATACACGGCACGGTTTCTTTCACTCGCCCTGCACGGCACGCCTATCGAGCCGCCCGAGACCGACGTGATGACCCTCAAGCGCTTCCGCTACCTTGCCCGCCTGCAGGACCCGAGCGAGCTGACCGGCGGCGAGAACAATCCATTTGGCCTGTCCGAAGCGGATCTGGTGCTGCCACAGTGGGGCCTCGTACGCGAGACTCGCTTGCTCGGCTTCTACACCAAGCATGGCCTCGAATTGGTGCTGGAACGGACTGGGCTGCTCGATCGCCTGCGCGACCTCGGCTACAGCCATCCCACCGTCGAATTGAGCCTCGATGATCCCGACGGCCACGGCGTCCGCATCTGGGGAAGCCCCGCGCGGAAGGAGCTGCTGGTCGAGGTTCGCTTGCGCCGTGATCGACGCACCGTGCCCGGGCTCACGCTGCTATCGATCGAATGGCTTCAGATGCAGAACCCTCGGAGCATCTTTCGTCAGGGGCAAGATGCGCTGCCCGGCCAGGCATTCCCCGGGCTCGGCATGGCCCACGAAGCGGTGGCGCTGTGCGCCGTAGCCTGTGAACGCCTACACCTGGACGGCGTTGCGTGGACACCCGCACACTTCCATACCGCCGGTCTGTGGCACGCCGACGCACTGCACCTCGACGCATTGCCGACCGACCCCACTGCGGCCGCGGAGCTGCGCGCCCTAGGACGGCTCTTCGCAAAAACACCGATCGGCGAAGCGAGCCAGACGGTTGCGGACGGCTCGGTGATCCATCGGACGACCGGTGAGGCGCTGGTGTGGCGACCATCGCCGATGGTGCTGCCGCTGTCTTCTGCGGCGCGAAGCTGGGCCGACACACAGCGCACTGCGATCGGCGCGCTGCCACTGCCGGAGCTGGCTATTCGTCCGCGCGCGGCACGCCCGTGATCAACCGCGCGCTGCGGTTGCGGGTCACGTAGTTCCAACCCCATTGGATCAGAACGAGCACGCGATTCTGGAACTCTGCCAGGTAAAGAAGGTGCACGAACAGCCAGGCGAACCAAGCGAGTAGGCCCGACATGCGCAGGGCACCCAGCTCGACGACCGCCATCTTGCGGCCAATGGTGGCCATGTTGCCCTTGTCGAAGTACTTGAATGCGGGGACCGGACGCCGCCGCAGGCGCCGAACCACGCGCCGGGCCGCATACCGCCCCTGCTGCATGGCGACCGGCGCCAGCCCGGGGAGCGAAGTCCCACCTGGAGCCGAGAAGTGGGCCATGTCACCGATCACCGCAACCTCGGGACGCGCCGGCAACGAGCAGTCGGGCATCACCTTCACGCGGCCGCTGCGATCCAGATCGTCCGACAGCAGGGCGCCGAGTGGCGACGGGCGTACGCCGGCGGCCCAGAAGACACTCTCCGTCGCCACGACCTCGAGGGCCCCGGACTCGTCCCGGATGGTGACGCCGGCCTGCTCGATGGATTCCACCCGCCGTCCTGTGAGCACCGTGACGCCCAGCTTCTCGAGGCTGCGCTCCGCCACCGCGGACAAGGGCGCGGTGAACGAACGAAGCACGCGATCGACGCCTTCGACGAGCAAGACCTTGGCATCAGCCGTATCGATCTTGCGGAACTCCCCTTTCAAGGTGCGGTGAGCGACTTCGGCGATCGCTCCGGCGAGCTCGACGCCGGTCGGTCCCCCACCGATGACCACGAAGGTCATCAGCTTGGCCCGCCGCTCAGGATCCGGCTCTTGGGCGGCACGCTCGAACGACAGCAGCACCTGGCGGCGAATGCGCGTCGCCTCTTCCAGGCTCTTGAGCCCGGGTGCGCGATCGGCC
>CALFAM010000364.1 GCA_937948815.1 uncultured bacterium | reverse complement strand
ACGAAGCTCGGGCCCGGCGGGCCCACGACCGCAGCAGGATCGAGGAAGAGATCGAAGGGACCGTGTTCGTATACCGAACCGTCCTCCGCGAGGTTAGGGCCCAGGCTCCGAACCACGAACACACGACCACCGCGCACCTCGATGTGCCCGGGAGCCGAAAAGTCCTCGGCGAAGGCGAGAACCTCATAGGGATTGCCCCACGGATCGATCTCCGGAACCCGCGGAAGAAAATCGGGAACCAGCAGGGTCGAAAGCTGGAGATGGTCCAACTCTGTGGCGTAGAACGACAGATCGACGGGGCTCGGTGGCGCGGGGGCCCCGCCACGCAGGAGCGCATACTGCATCAACGCATCGTTGATCAGCTTCGTGTCGTTCGTTGCCTGCATCACCTGACGCTTGAGAATCACGGGGCGAACGTTGGGAACCAGCAGCGCCATCAGCGCCATAATGATGCCGAGCACGACCATCAGCTCGATGAGCGAGAATCCACTCTGACCGGATCGAATACGACTCATGTACCTAACCTCCTGCTATGTGCCCATTGGGGCACATAGATGAAAGAGGCCCGGGAAAAGGTGCAGTCGCTCAGGATAGAGACGAAACGTACGGATCACGACCACACCTGCCCAGGCCGAGACCATCATTGGCCTTCGTGTTCAATACGGCGTGAGAACACGAAAATCGTGATCAGAAAAAGCAAAGAAAGAGGAAATTCTCTCGCTCTCCACCTCGGGCCGTGCAGCCACCACCAACCGGCCGAGACAGGTGGCACTCGGGTCAGCCTGGCGCGGTTGGCCGTGGAACGCTGTCGACGAGAAGTCGAGGCGAGACGGCTGCCGGCAGCAGCCGTCGACGTTACAGCGAGCGCAAGGCCGAGGCTACTGGCAAGCGAGCAGCGCGAATGGCAGGCAGCAAGCCTCCTGCCATGCCCATGAGTAGCGCGTAGGTAATGCCGATGATCATCAGGGGCGGCGTCACCGCGAAGGCGAATGCCACCTGGCTGAACGACTGAAAGTTCAGGGTCGAGGTCTGAAAGCCGTTGAACAGCGCATAGGCCAGGCCCGCGCCAATGACGCCACCGAGCAAGGCGAGGAGGATGGACTCCACCATCACCGAGACCACCACCGGCCCAGCTCCGAAACCGAGGGCCCGCAGGGTGCCGATCTCGCGGGTGCGCGATGCCACGGCCATGTACATGGTGTTGAGGGCACCAAAGGTCGCGCCGAAGCCCATCAGCAGACCGATGGCGACGCCGAGGCTCGAGATCACCGCGGTCATCACTTGCGACTGCGCCGCGTAGTACTCGGACTCTCGCTCCACTTCGACATTGAGACGCGGATCGGCCTCGAGCCGAGACTTGAACGCATCGAACGCTTCCGGCGAGGTCAAACGTGCATGGACCGACTGGAATGAGTTCCCTCGGTTGTAGGCCGGCTGCAGAACCCGGGCGTCGCACCAGACCTCGGTCTCCTCGACCGTTCCGCCCGTTTCGAAGATCCCGACAACCGTCCACTCCGCGTCCCCCAGGCGTAGGGTATTGCCGATATCCAGGCCGGCGAACGCAGCCGCTGCCCCCTGACCGACGATCAGCTCGGCGCGGCCGAATTCGATGTTGCGCCCCTCGACGATGCGGAAGTCGGGACGAACGCCGAAGGCTTCGGTTTCCACGCCCCGCATGGGCACATTGGCACCGGTTCCCGTGCCGCGGCGTGGCAGGTCGACAATGACGAAGAGCTCCGCGGAGGCCAGGGCCTTACCGTTCTCGCCCCGCGCGATCCCTTCGGCATCGGCGATGATCCGTGCGTCGTCGCCGCCGAGGCCGCTGAGCATCTCCGAAGTCGCGCCGGAGCGCATGATCAACACCGAGTCCGGTGCCCCGGTATCCGCCATGGTGCTCTGAAAACCCGCGGCAATCGAGAGCAAGGCTACGAAAACCAGCACGACACCTACGACCCCGACCACGGCCACCGCCGAGGCACCGAGGCGTTCGCGCATGTTCTTGAGATTGAAGACCGTAATGGCCGTAATCTGACCGAGCCAGCGAAACATGATCAGCCCCTCCTCAATGCGTCGACGATTTTGAGGCGCATGGCGAGCAGAGCCGGCGCCAGACCGGACACGACGCCGAGCACGAAGACCAGGACGATGCCGACGATCAGCGCGTCGTTGGGCACGTAGAGCGTTGGCAACATGGCGCCGCCGAGCTTGAAGATCCGGGTAACGCCATAGGTCAGCAGAAGCCCGGAGAGCCCGCCAAGTACAGCCATGAGTAGAGACTCCGCGAGCACCATGGCCATGACCTGACCGTCTCGGAAGCCGAGGGTCTTCAGCACGCCGAGCTCGGGAATGCGCTCTTGGACCGAATTCGCCAGCGTGTTGCCCGCGACGAGCAAAAGAATCACGAAGGCGACCGAGCCAATGGCGATCGCCATGCCGCTGATGTTGCCAGTTTGATCCGCGAACGCTTGGATGAATGCGCTTTCGGTGGAGGTCTTGGTCTCCGCCGACGAGTTGGCGAACCGTTGATCGATCCGTTCGGCGATTGCCACAGAATTCTGCGGATCACGCACCTGGATGACGTACCAGCCCACCGCCGAAAGCTGGCCCATGGATTCGTCCAGATAATCGTAGTGGAACATGAAGATGTTCTCGTCGACCGAGGGCTCGTCGCCGTCGTAGATGCCGCGCAGGGTGAACTCCCAATTCGAGCCATCCTGCGGCTGATAGATCACGCCGCGAATCGGAATGCGATCGCCCACCTGCCAACCAAAACGGTCGGCCAGCTCGCGGCCCGCGATGGCGCCGGTGCGGTCCTGGAGGAAAGACTCACGCTCATCGGCCGGCAGGACGTATTCGGGATACATGTCCAAATAGCTCTCCGCCTCGATCGCGAATTGCGCGAAGAAGTTCCGTTCGTCCTGGTAGACGCCCCCGAACCAGTTGGCGTGGCTGACCATCTCGACATCCGGATCCGCGGCAATGCGCTCCTTGTACGACAGGGGCAAGGGCAAGATGATCGACACCTTGTTGAGCAGGACCAGGCGGTCGATGCCGGCCAGCTCGATGCCGGCCCCGAAACCCGCGCGTACCGCGGCGAGCACGCCGAAAAGCACGAACGCGACGAAGATCGACAGCAAGGTCAGTCCTGTGCGGACCTTGCGCCGCGTGAGGTTGCGGAGTATCAGGTGCAGGGCACTCATGCCGCGACCTCGGATACCAGCGCCCCCTTGTCCATGTGCACCGTGCGCTTGGCCCGAGCCGCGGCGAGCGGATCGTGGGTCACCATGACGATGGTCTTGCCGTGGTCACGGTTGAGCGCAACCAACAAGTCGAGAATCTCGTCGCCCGAGGCGCGGTCGAGATCGCCGGTCGGCTCGTCGGCGAGCAGCAGAGTCGGATCTGTGACGATCGCTCGTGCGATCCCCACGCGCTGCTCCTGGCCGCCGGAAAGCTGCCGCGGATAGTGCCGAGATCGGTTGGACAGGCCGACCACGTCGAGGGCGACGGCAACGCGCTTCCTACGATCGGCCCGGCCGAGCTTGGTAAGCAGCAGCGGCAATTCGACGTTCTTCTCAGCCGTGAGCACCGGCAGCAGGTTGTAGAACTGGAAGACGAAGCCGACGTGGCGCGCGCGCCAGGCGGCCAGCCGGCGGTTGGAAGCATTGTCGATGCGCGTGCCCGCGACCTCGATCGTCCCGGAAGTCGGCCGATCGAGGCCACCGATAAGGTTGAGCAGGGTTGTCTTGCCCGATCCGGACGGCCCCATCAAGGCCACGAAATCGCCTTCGGGCACGTTCAAGGTCAGGTTCTGGAGCACGTCGATCTTCTCGACACCACGCCGATAGACCTTGTGCACGTCGCGCACGTTAACCAATGCATCACTCATCAGCTCATCTCCTTCCTGACCCCGATCAGCGGCGCGCGCTCGGGGGCGTCACCTTGCTCGGCTCTCGTCTTCTCTCAGATAGCCATCCCACGCTGCCGTGGAGGCCGGCTTTCGTCTCTCGGCGCGCGCGCATCAGCGCGTGCGCACCGCATCACCATCCGCCAGCTCCGGTGGCCCATCGGTCACCACGCGATCACCAGCCGCGAGACCGGAAACCACTTCGTGGCGCCCCCCACGCTCTGGCCCGACGACCACGCCACGCCGTTGGGCCCGCCCGCCCGCGACCAGCAGCACATACTGCTCGTCACCCTCCGTGCGCACGGCCTGGGCGTCCACGTAGAGCCGGGGCGACGCGTCAGCCGCCGCATCCGGCTCGGGAGTCTCCTCGACCTCTTCGAGAAACGAGACCTTGACTCCCATCTCGGGCAGAAGCCGAGGATCGAGCGCCTCGAAGCCGACGCGTACCCGCACCGTCGCGCGCTGGCGATCCGCGGTCGGGACGGTGGTGATCACGTGCGCTGGAATCTTCCAGTCAGGGTAGGCATCGAGCACGGCCTGAACGGGCTGGTCTGTGCGCACGCGGTTGATGTACGCCTCATTGACGTCGACCTCGATCTCGAGTGAGCTCATGTCGACCAGTGTGCAGATGCCAGTGCGGGTGAAGCCGCCGCCGGCGGAAACCGGCGAGATCATCTCGCCGGGCTGGGCGTCCTTGGTCACCGCCACACCGGCGAACGGCGCGCGAATGACCGTGTCGTCGAGGGCCTGACGCGCCACACCCACCTGCTGCTCGGCCACCGAGACGTCCTCGCGACCGACCAGGAGACGCGCGCGAAGGCTGTCGAGCTCGGCCTGATCACTGTCGAGCCGCGCCTGGCCGACGACTTCGCTCTCCACCAGGGCTCGCGTGCGCTGGAGGTCGAGCTCGGCCTCGGCGATGCGCACCTCGGTTTCCTTCAGGCGCTCACGGGCTGCGCGTACCTGCGACTCGACGAGCGCGAGCTGGCGCGACTGCGAGGCGTTATCGAGGCGTGCGAGCACCTGCCCTTCTTCGATGGCCATGCCTTCCTCGATCAGCACTTCTTCGAGCTTGCCCGTGATCTTGGAAGACACGGTGGCACGCAGCCGCGCCACCACGTAGCCCGAGGCATCGAGCACGGTGGTGCCTCGAAGGGCACTCCCGTTCCGCTGCTCGCTCGGTCGCTCGGAAACCACCGCCGTCGCCGTGACTTCCGCCGCACGCGGAAGGAGGAAGAACCACGCAGCCGCCGCTGCGCCTCCAAGCAACAGTAGCGCCACGAGCGCCAGCAGCAGCCGAGGGCTGCGTTCTTCTTGCTCGCTGCGATCGATACGCAGGTCGTCGAGCTTGTGATTGCGTTCGTTCATCCGGTGATCTCCACACGTGCTCCTACGGGGATCTCAGTCCGTCGACTGACCGTGATCGGTGAGTAGCGGCTCGCTGCCGACCAGCGGCGGTACGGGATGAGCGTACGACCGCTCGGGCTCACGACGGGACGGGGTCGAGGGCATAGAGCACCGAACGCTCGATGGCTTCGGTGCGCAGGTGAGCGATGGCCTGGTACGCGTCCGAGCCCAGCATGGTCAGCAACGCGCCCCGCGTGGGGTATTCGACGATCAGCGCCAGGTCCCAGGTCTGGTCGCCGATCAGCAGCTCGGCAGGCTTGCCCGCCAGCACGACTTTTCCGCCGACTCCCGCGAGGAGCGGTGCCGTCGCCGCCATGTAGCGCTGGTAGCCGGCAGCCCCGTCGGCATTGAACTTCAGGAGATTGAGCATGCGCACCGGCCCTTCCTGCGCGCGCGCATGGAAAGCCTTGAGCGCCTCGGCATCGAGGGCAGATTGCTGTGTTTCGGTCATGATCGATCGAGAATAGCGTAACCCTTCATCAGGCCATCGCCGCACCCCGCGACTCTGCTGCCAACGGTTTGGCAGCAGGCCTCCTGGCAAGGCGTCTGCGGCAGGGAGGCCTGACCGGAGACAGCCTAGGCTTCGCAGCCAGCCGGCGGGTCGCGGGAGGGCGACAGACGTTGCCGCGTTCGCGACAAAAGAGGCCGGGTCGAGATCGTTCGAGCACCTGGCGGGAACCTACTAATCGACCCATTGCTGTATGCTTATGAGATGAGCACAAACTTTCCTGCCCCAACGTGGGCTTCAACCCACCGTTGCCGGCCAAACGTGGAATCGCTCCCGGCCGTTGGACGGATCCGAACGATCGCGATCCGCGCAGCGACAGTCGTCCTGGCTGCCCTTTGCGCTCTCCCTGCACAGACGGGCGTCATCAGCGCAGAGGACCGAATCCTGGTCTTCACCCGCACCGAAGGGTTTCGCCACGACTCGATCTCGGCAGGTCGGGACCTTGTCGCAGCGATTGCAGATGCTGGCGGGCTGATTGTCGAGGAGACTGAAGAGCCCACAGATTTTACCGCCGGAAACCTCGCTCGTTTCGCCGTGGTCGTCTTTCTCAACACCACGGGAGATGTGCTCGACCCGCCCGAGGAAGCGGCGTTTCGCGCCTACATCGAAGGTGGTGGTGGTTGGGTCGGCGTTCACTCCGCGACCGATACCGAGCACGATTGGCCTTGGTACGGCACCTTGATCGGCGGCGATGCCTGGTTCGTCTCCCACCCTGCCATCCAGGATGCCAGCCTCGATCTCGAGCTGCTCGAGACACCGTCGACCGGCTGCTACCCGGCCAGCTTCACGATGCGTGACGAGTGGTACAACTTCTTGAACAACCCGCGCGACGCCATGGTCGAAGGGCCGGTCGAAGTGCTGATGACCATCGACGAGTCGAGCTACAATCCGGGCGCCAACGCCATGGGAGCCGACCATCCGATCGCCTGGCGCCACGAAGTCGGCCAGGGTCGGGCCTGGTACACCAACCTCGGGCACCGGAACGAAACCTACGCTGACCCCGGATTCCGTGAACATCTCCGCGGCGGCATCCTGTGGGCGGCCGGCGCCGACTTCGCCGACGGCTTCGAAAGCACCGACCTCTGCCGCTGGTCCGACACCACCGCCAACTAAGTCCACCCACGGCTCCGTACCCGCTGCCAAACACCGCCGACCGCCCGTACAACAGACCTGCTGCGGCCGAGGCGGCGACTGGCAGCGATCGAGAGTGGCCGGAGCATGTCTGAGCCTCGCGAGTTCGCGGAGGACCGCCGGCAGACGGTGCCGGACGCCGCCGCCCCAGCAAGGCGACGGGTCGCAGCTGCTACCCTTCGGCCGCATGAAGCGTGGCGCGCGGATCGCGCTCTTTCTGCTCGTCCAGCTCGTCCTGACAGCCTTGCTCCTGGAAGCGAGCCTGCGCATCGCGGCACCCCACGCGCCGGGTCTCCGCACGCTGCTCGGTACCGCAGCGCAAGGAACGGACTACAGCGAGGTCGAGACCCTCGAAGCCTTGCTGGAGCAGAGCGTCCTCGGCTTCGTGCCGTTCGAGATCCGTGGCGGATTTCGGCTCAACTCGCGCTCACTCTGTACCCGGGAATACACGAAACCGGGCAGGCCGGGCGCGCGACGCATCATGGTGCTGGGCGACTCCTACGCCTTTGCCTGCGGTGGCGTGCCCTTCCACCTGATGTGGCACACCTTGATCGAGGATGGCCTCAACCAAACGGAGCCGCAACCGGTCGAGGTTTTCTCGCTCGGGGTTCCGGCGGTAGGCCCCATGTTCCAGCTCCGCATGTGGCAGCTCGAGCACGAGCTCGTGCGCCCCGACCTGGTGATCGCCGCCTTCTACGTCGGCAACGACTTCACCGATGAACAAGGGCGACTGGCCGATCCCCGCCTCGAGTCGCCACTATTCCGCGCCTCGACCGTGCTGCGCCTCGGACGCAACCTGATGCGCCTGCGCCAGGTAGCCGACCATCGCCACGCCAGGGCCGCTGCAACCGGCAGCGCCACCACCGCCCGCAACGGCGGCTACATCACCGACCGCACCGTCCCGGATCGCCCGCCGGTCGAGATGACCGACGAGCAACACGGCCGTCTCATGGCCACGCGATTGCTCCTGTGGACCCCAGACAACCGGGAGCGCCTCGATATCCTTGCCGCGCACGTGTCCGGGGTGCTCGAGCGCCTCCACCAGGAAGTCACGACCTACGGTGCCGATTTCCTCGTCGTCCTGATTCCGGAAGCCTTCCAGATCGATGAAGAGCTCCTCGATCGGAGCCTCGATCGGCTCGATCTCACGCGTCCAGAAATCGACCTCGACCGCCCCCAACGAATCCTCATCCGCCACCTCGCCGAGGCCGGCATCGCGACCTTCGACCTCACCCCAGGACTCCGAGCGGCCGGTCGAGACGAAGCCCTCTACTGGGAGCGCGACCCGCACTGGAACGTCGCCGGCAACCGCGTGGCGGGTCGCCTTCTCACCCAGCACGTTCGCAGTCGATAGTCCGCCGACCCGCCCGTTTCGTGCCGGTCAGAACCAGTCCGGCCAGAACCGGCCAGAACCGGTGCCGGGTACCACCCTCTTGGTGACGGAGCCCGGCCGGCCAGAACAGGTACCACCCTCTTGGTGACGGAGCTGCCGGGTGCAGGTGCCACCCTCTTGGTGGCGTAACGCGCAGTCGTTGGTCGAAGCGGAGTGCTGGCTCAGGGCTGATGGACCGATTCCTCGGCCGCGTCCTCAGCTGTCGACCAGCCTGTCCAGCCCGGTCCACGGACGACCTGCCCGGGCGTCTTGCCAGTGTGTTGACCGTCGCGGAGGACGTCTTCGCCGTTGACGAAAACATGCACCATGCCGGTGGAAAGCTGGTGGGGTCGCTCGAAGGTCGCGAGGTCCCGAATCTGATTGGGATCAAAGACCGCGATATCGGCGTGAAACCCAACACTGAGCCGACCGCGGTCGCGGAGATGGAAGTTCTCGGCGGGCAAGCTGGTGAGCTTGCGGACCGCCTCCGCGAGGGTGATCACGCCTTCCTCGCGCACGTACTTCCCGAGCAGTCGCGCGAAGTTTCCGTAGGCACGCGGGTGCGGGTTCGACTCCAGAAAAATCCCTTCGGGGGCCAACGACTCGGCGTCCGAGCCAAAGCTCACCCACGGAATCGCGACCTGGCGGGCGACGTTCTCCTCTGACATCAGGAAGTACACCGTACCGACCCGGCTGCCGTCTTCGATCACCAGATCCATGGCCGCCTCCTCGGGCGAGACCCCACGCTCGGCCGCCACGTCGGCCAGGCTCCTGCCGGTCAAATGGCGGAGGTCAGGGTTGCGAAAGCCCACCAGGAGCGCCTTCTCGGGCCTGGCAGCCAGCAGCAGGTTCTCCCACGCGTCCGTGCGCATCCGCATCTCGCGCGCCACCTGTGCCCGAATCGCAGGATCCGACAGACGTGCCGCCCAGGCCGAGTAGCCGCCCTCCTGAACCCACGGTGGCATGGCGGCATCGAGCCCGGTGGCACCCGCGGTGTAGGTGTACATGTCCGCGGTGATGCGCAAGCCCTCGGCGCGGGCCGCCTCGACCCGCTCGATCACCGCGTCCAACTTCGACCAGTTGCTCTGCCCGGCAGCCTTCAGGTGGTAGATCTCCGCCGGCGCGCCCGCGCGGCGCGCAATCTCGATCAGCTCGTCGACCGATTCGACCAACCGATTGCCTTCGCTTCGCAGGTGAGAGATGTAGAGGCCGCCGTACTGCGCAGCTTCTGCGACCAAGGCAACGAGCTCATCCGTCGACGCGTAGAAGGCTGGGGCATAGATCAAGGACGAGCCGACCCCAAGCGCGCCTTCCTCCATGGCCTGGGCGACGAGCGCGCGCATGCGCCCGAGCTCGTCTTGGCTCGGCGGGCGGTTGGCCTCGCCCAGCTCGTGCATACGAATCGTCGTCGCGCCCACGAAGGACGCCACGTTCGGCGCTACCCCACGGTCCACCAGGTGCTCCAGGTATTCGCCGAGGGTCGTCCATGCGATCGGATAGTCGACCTCGGCAGGGCGACGGGCCAACATCTCGGCTTTCATGCCCTCGTTCAACGGGCCATAGGAAACGCCCTCACCGAAAACCTCCAGGGTCACGCCCTGCTTGATGCCCGAAAGCGACCGTGGATCGAGAATCAGCGAATCCACCGCCCAGGACAGAACGTTGATGAATCCTGGTGCCACGGCGAGGCCGGGCACATCGATCTCTCGGCGCCCCGGGCCTGAAACCTCGCCGACCGCCACGATCCGGCCGGCCGTGACGGCCAGGTCACCGACAAAGGGCTCGCCGCCGGAACCGTCATAGATCGTGCCGCCGCGCAGCACGACGTCAAAGGTCTGGTCGACGGGTGGGTTAGCGCTTGGCTCGGCAGGCGGGCGGCCACAGGCGGCGAGCCCAAGCACGAACCAGAGCACGAGCGCCCCCAATACGTGACCACGTGCAACCTCTCGACAGACCTCAGCGCGCTTTCGCGGTACGGATGGTATTCCCACGATCGACATCCTCCAGCAGCGTGAGCGCCCAGCATAGACGACACGCCAGGTGGGTGTCGGGAGCGCGCTACCCAGCGAGAGAGACGGTCGAATAGACGGATCGCGTAGCCCGCCTCGGTCATCTCTCGGGCCGCACACGCGCGCGAACATCGAGACGCGTTCGGCGAGCAGCGACTAGAGCGTCGCGCCACGGACGAGGCCGAGGCGCGCTCACCTCCGATCAGCTCCCGTGATCTACTGCTCGGTGCCGTTGCCGATGGCAGCAGCAGGTTCGCTTCTCCAGCGAGAGCCGCTGTGAGTGTGTCTCGCCTCTATCTTCCTGAGACCGCAGACGTACTCGACCAACCCAAGGTGTCGCCGCTCTCGAAGCCATCTCCGAAGATCTGGCCGCATGCTCCTCCGGTCGGCATCACAGCGCGGATGACACCGTAGCCGAATGTATTGTTCGGAATCTGCGATCCCGAGACACCACCACAGGTCTGGGTCGACGTGCGGGGGGCGGCGGTCTCATTGATGTGATCCTCGATCGCCGTCTGGTTCCCGCGCAAGCAGCCGTCCGCGTCGATCAGCAGTGCGACCAGGCCAGCCACGTGCGGCCCGGCCATGCTGGTGCCGCTGATCGTGCCGTAGGAGCCTCCCGGAAAGCTCGAGAAGCTGTTCACGCCAGGGGCCGAGATGTCCGGCTTGAGTCGATTGGAGCCATCCACGGTGACCGGTCCACGGCTGCTGAAGCCGGCAATGTTGTCGTTCAAATCCGTGGCGCCCACAGAATACGCGGCGTCGTAAATCGGTGCCGGCCAGTTGACCGTGCCGCAGCTCGAACCGCTGTTGCCCGCCGAGACCACGACCACGACACCGGCCGCGCGAAGGTTCTCGACCACTGCCTGCATGACGTTCGGATCCGTGCATCCTTCGACCGGCGGGCAACCCCACGAGTTGTTGATCACGTCCGGCGCCATGTCCGGGTTGGCGTTCTGACCCGCGAGATCGGTCGGTGCGAGGAAGAACTGGAAACACTCGCTATAGGTGGTGGGCGTACCGTTGCCCTGATCCATGTTGCGGCAGCCGATCCACTTCGCGCCGGGCGCCATGCCGATGTTTGACGTCGGTGTATTGCCGATCATCGTGCCCATAGTGTGAGAACCGTGGCCGTTGTCGTCACACGGCTCGACCGAATCGGCCCCACAGACACCGCCGCCGCTATGAATCGCGTCGTGCCAGTGAAAATCGTGATTCGCCGTGGTGCCGTCCCATCCGCGGTAGTTGGCCTGGAGTGCTTCGTGGTCCCAGTCGTAGCCGGTGTCCTGGCCGCCGACCACCACGCCAGTTCCATCCACGCCCTGCGCCCAGAAGTCCGTTGCACCGACATGGGTCAGGCTGGCCTCGACGGTTGGCGGGCAGGCCCCATCAGGCTCGCGGTTGAGGCGCGTCGCATCCAGTGCGACCCGAGGGTTGGCATGGACGCGGGCCACGTCAGCCCGTCGCGCCATGGCTTCGACGGTCGACTGATCGGCGCGTACCCAGATCATGTTGGCGACCCAATAGGGGCGGTGGTCGACTCCGCGCCCGCGCAGGGATGCGAGCACCGGGCCTTGCGTGCGATCCGCCACCTCGTTCAGCTTGTCGAACACGAAGCGCCCCTTCTCACGCTTGGTGGCGAGCGCTGCGGCCCCACTCACATCCGCCTGCTCGTCGAGCACGACCAAGAACTCGGTCAGCGCCTCGCTGCGGGTGGTTTCGAACACCCACGGATCGACCTTCTGCCGCCATGTGGCGTCGCCGGCAGGCTCGTCGTTGGCAGGCGCAACGTTGGCAAATGCCGAACCAGTAAGCGCCGCAGCGCAGGCCGCAGCGCAGGCAAGAACTGCGAAGGGACGGGTCTGAATCATGATCACTTCTCCCGAAGGTTGTGCCGAAGATGGAGATCTTGCGGTCTCGACTGGACAGAAGCAGACACGGGTCATGTAGCGAGCCTCGTCATCGTACCGTGTCTCCAACACGCCGTACGGCCTCGAACCCCGTGATCACCCTACTCGTGTCAGGAAAGAAGGGGCGGCTGGCAGGAATCCTTCGCGGCAGGCCCAGAGATCTTCACAGCGGGCCGAGAGATTGGGGCGTGTGGCGTCCTTCGCAGGTACCCGAAACTGCCGTCCCACACCGTCTCGAGACCGGTCGCGGTAAGCTAGTGCTGCTCCGGCGTCCTCGTGTCGTGGCTCGACCGAGCCGCGGTACCCAGCGGGCGCCCACATGAACCGAGAAGCACCCTGCCGAAGCACCGCCGCCGAAGGCGCACAGCGCTTGGTCTTCTCGCTCTACAAAGGAAACTAGTTTGGCACGAACAAACTTCTCGTTCGCGAAGCGTCAGAGGGAACTGGCCAAAAAAAAGAAGCTCGAAGAAAAGCGTCTCCGCAAGCTCGAGAAAGCCAAAGCGGGCCGCGAAGGCGCGGGCCCGCCGATTGCCGGCGAGGATGCGGAAGATCAGCTCGCAGGCGAGCCGGAAGCCGCAGAAGCATCCGAGCCCGCCGAGCCGGAAGCCGCGGCAGCACCCGAGCCCGCCGAGCCAACGGCGTCCGAGCCCTGAGCCTGCACGGGCGCCCGCATGGGCACGTGGCGCCTACGTCGGCAGCGGGCCGCAGAGAGTGAGTGCTAGACCTGGTTGGCGGTGATCATCGAGTCGCGGATCTGACTGCCCAGGTCCGCGACCGTGCCCGGCGAGTGCGGGACCATGATGGTGTTGTTCTGAGACGCGGCGCCCAGCTCCTTGAGCATGTCGAAGTACTGGGTCATCAGCACCACGTTCATCACGTCCTGGGGTGACGCCCCGGGGATCGACTTCTGGAATTCGTCGACCGACTCGCGCAGCCCGTCGATAATCGCCCGCCGCTGATCCGCGATGCCCTTGCCGGACAGCGCCTTGGCCTCGGCTTCCGCTTCGGCTGATTTCACTTTCAAGATCTTCTCGGCTTCGCCCTTCTCCTCTGCCGCGACGCGCAGTCGCTGGGCGGCATTGATCTCGTTCATCGCCTCCTTGACCTTGGAATCAGGGTCGATGTCGGTGACCAGCGCCTTGACGATGCCGTAGCCGAAGTCGTCCATCATCTGGGTCAGCTCATTCTTGACCGCATCGGCGATGTCGTCCTTCTTCTCGAAGACGTCATCCAGCTTGATTCCGGGTACACGCGCCCGCACGACATCGAACACGAATGAGGTGATCTGGCGTTCGGCGTTGTTGAGCTTGTAGAACGCCTCGTAGATCTTGTCCGGCAGCACGAAATACTGCACCGCGACGACGACCTTCACGAAGACGTTGTCGTGCGTCTTGGTCTCCACCTCGACATCGAGTTGCTGCACGCGCAGGTTGACGCGACCCGCGACATTCTCGACGAACGGCATTTTGAAGTGAGCGCCTGCCGCAGCGACGCGAGAGAACTTTCCCATGCGCTGAACGAGCGCAGCCTGCTGCTGCTCGACCGTGAAAAAGAACGATGGGTTCATGGATGCTTCTCCTCGTTTCGTATCAGTTGTATTGAACCAACTACGCGTGGCGCTCCGCCAGCATTCACACTGCCGCTGTCATTCGTCGCCCGCGCGGATCAGCGCGCCGGCCCCGCCCGCCGGGCCTCTTGCACCGCCAGGCGATCGTTCGGTCAGAATCGCGTGCTACCATCGCGCCGCGGAACAGCCTGCCTCAGGGCAAATCACAATGCGAAGCGGCGGAGGTGCGCCGGGCGGTCCATCGAGGGCCTTGGCCTGGCGTGAGGGTCGCCGGGAGACGTGCGATGGAAACGCTGAATAACGTCGTCAATTTCCTCAACAATATCGTCTGGAGTTGGGGGATCCCGATCGCCGGCGAGACGATCCCGTTCGTCGTCATCGCGCTCCTCGGCACAGGCGTCTTCCTCGCCTTCAAGCTGCGGTTGATCCAGGTGCGCAAGCTGTCTCA
The DNA here is from genome assembly GCA_937948815.1 of uncultured bacterium. Classification (GTDB taxonomy): domain Bacteria; phylum Acidobacteriota; class Thermoanaerobaculia; order Multivoradales; family J023; genus J023. The sequence goes on along the minus strand of CALFAM010000364.1, from coordinate 7,085 downwards.
TGGCTTCGCAGTCACCAGCGGCAAGTACGACGATCCGGACGAGCCCGGTGATGTCTCGCACTTCCAGGCGCTGACCACCGCCCTCTCCGCCACGGTCGGCATCGGCAACATCGCCGGCGTCGCCATCGCGATCCACTGGGGTGGCCCCGGCGCGCTGTTCTGGATGTGGGTGACAGCCTTTTTCGGCATGGGCCTGAAGTACGCCGAGGTGACCCTGGCGCAACACTTCCGCCAGGTCGAGAAGCCCGACAAGGATCCCACTGCATGGGAGGGTTCGGTATCCGGCGGTCCGATGTACTACATCGAGCGTGGTCTCGGTGCGTCCTGGAAGCCGATGGCGATGTTCTTCGCTGGCGCCCTCATGTTCACCTCGTTCCTGACCGGTAACGGCGTCCAGTCGAACACCGTAGCCGACGCCGTCCACACCCAATTCGGTCTGCCGGTCTGGCTGACCGGCCTGGTGAGCGCCTGCATCGTCTCGGCCGTGATCCTCGGCGGCATCAGCCGCATCGGCAAGGTCACGGGCATCCTGGCGCCGGCCATGGCGGCGATCTACCTGGCAGGCGCCACGGTGATCGTGATGATGAACTTCGGCGAGATCATGCCCACCTTCGGGCTGATTCTCAGCGAAGCCTTCAACCCGACCGCTGGTGTGGCGGGTACTGGCACTGGCGCGATCCTCGTCACCTTGATGTGGGGCGTGCGCCGCGGGTTGTTCTCGAACGAGGCGGGACAGGGCTCGGCACCGATCGCCCATGCTGCGGCGAAGACGGACGAGCCGGTCTCCGAGGGTGTGGTCGCGTTGCTCGAGCCCTTCATCGACACCATCGTCATCTGCACGATGACCGGCCTGGTGATCCTGATGACCGGCGTCTGGAACAGCACGTTCCCCACCGAGTTGCAGCTCTCCAGCGGCGACAGCTCCTACGTGACCGTGGGCGCCGACGGTTCGGCACAATCCGCCGACGCTCCGGCGAGCATCCGTGTCGAAGACGGACACGTGGTCGATGGTCCGCAGCTCGCCTGGCACGACGTCGCGGTCGATCGCCTGTTCGTCGACGCCACACGGAGCACGCCCTTCTCCGGCACGATTGCCCCGGGTGACGGCACCGCGACCGGCACCGATTCGACGACCTACACCGCCCTCTTCGGCGAAGCCGTCGAGACCGGCGCACCGCTCACCCAGCAGGCTTTCCGCCAGGGCCTTTCACCGCTCGGCGACTGGGGTCACTACATCGTGATCCTGTCGGTGATCCTGTTCGGCATCTCCACCGCCATCTCGTGGAGCTACTACGGTGACCGCTGTGCCAACTACATGTTCGGGAAGAGCGCGATCATGCCCTACAAGGTGGCCTACATCGTCGCCCACTTCCTGGGGGCGATCGTCAGCCTGAGCTTCGTCTGGACGCTGGGCGACGTGGCCCTCGGCATCGTCATCCTGCCGAACCTGATCGCCGTGGTCATGCTCTCCGGCCTGGTCGTCAAGCTGACCAACAGCTACTTCGAGCGCAAGCCCTGGCTCAAGAACGCCAAACGCTGATGATTGGCTAGCGCAGATTTCACGGCCGTGCCGTGAGCCCGGGGCCTCGACCGCATGCGGCGAGGCCCCTTTTCATTGCGCGGCAGCGGGGGACGCGCTTGCCATCGCAATCGGCTCAGAAGTGCGTCAGCAAGAAGAGGTGGCCACAGTCGACGGGTGGCGGCCCGGCAGACGACGGGCATCCGATGCTCGAGCCACCGAGGTCGTTCCAACACCGCACCATGTCGTAGGCCACGTCGACCTGCGTGGTCACGGTGCAACTGGTGTCACGGCTGTACGTGGTGATGGTCGTCTTGCGATCGACATCGAGGTAGTTGTAATACGTCGGCGCCGGGTCGAAGAGCTGCTGATAGCAACGTAGCACCGGGCTCGCGGGGCTCGAGCCGACCGGAACCCGATCGATCGTCCCCCAGGTGTCCGGGGTGCACTGGTTGCAGCTCGACACGCAGCGATTGCGACGGAACGTGCAGGCGCTTTCGCACGCGGCGTTTCCGGCACACGCGGACATACAGCCGTTGAAGACCGTCTCGCACAGCGAAAGACAGGTTCCAACCTTGGCCGCCACGGGCTGCCCCGTCCAGGCCATGCCGTCGACTTCGATCATCGACGTCGCCCGCGCTGGCGGCGCCCAGCCTTCCTCGGGCGTCGAGCCGATGTCACGGAGGTGAAACGTCTCACCGGCAACGCCCTCCATCTCCGCCACGATCTCGACCACGCCGCCATCCGACTCGAGCGCGCGCAGGTGCGCCAGAAGCTCCGGGGCCGTCGCCAACAGCTCGACCACCCCATTCTCGGCTCTTCCCTTCTCCACCGCACGCTTCTCGAAGGCGGGGCGCAACGTGTGATCGAATGCAACGATCTCGCGGATGCGTATTTCCCCATCGATCCGAACGGTCAGCTCGACCGTGCCTTCCACATCTTGCTGGATCGGGATCGGTAGCGGAACGAAGGCAATGTCTCGGGCCGGCTCGAGCACAGCCATGACCGGCGCCGTCGCGAGGATCAGTAGAAAAAGTGACAGGACGATTCGGTGTCGTGGCTCCATGATGCCGCTCCTTACGGCAGCTTGCGCTGCGGTACGCGAGAATCGGTTCGTCCAGCTCCACACGGGCTGGTCTGCAGGGTAGACGCACCAGCCGGCACCAGATCGACACCGATTCACAACGACTCGAGGCCACGACACAACACTTCGGGCAAGCAGTCGTGCGGACATGTTACGTTCACCGTACCGTCTCCATCGCACGTCGTTCCTGGCCCGCGCCGCATGACCCGAATCAACGTCATCCCTGACCGCCCTCGATAACGATCAAATGGCACTTCGTCGAGCCTCTCGTAGGCACCAGCCGTTCATCAAGGGGGTCCTTCCCCTGGTCGTTCGTGCTGCCGTTCCGGCCGCCTGATCGTGTGTCCGCGATGCCCGAGGCGAACGTTCGTACACAGATCGACCAGGCGCTCGTTGGCGACGCCGATGCCATTGGTTGGCTGTACGATCAATTTGCACCCGCGCTCCTGCGAAAGCTGGAACGCCGGTTCGGCGCGGTCCCCGGTCTCGACCCGGCCGACCTCCTGCACGACACTTTCGTCTATCTTCTGGGCCATGACGGGCGGGTACTGAAACGCTTTCTGGCGCGTTCGGCCGAAGCCACCAGAGCAGCCTTCGCGCAATTCCTGTGGAGCGCCGCCTGCGGCATCGCCTCCAATCGTCGGCGATCGCAGGCACGCCATCCGACGGAATCACTCGATGCCCGACAGCGCCCCTTGGCCACCGGCGGCGACGAGGAGGCCACCACGGCCCGTGACGTTCTCGCGCGACTGGCGCGCTGCCTACTCCGCCGCGGCGACCGAAGCTACCTCTACTACCAGCTGCGGTATCGCGATGGCCTCACACCGACCGAAGTGGCCCGTGCAACGGGCTGGTCGCAGCGTGCCACCTACAAGCTCAAGCAAGCGCTCGATCGGGCAGTGGATCGCTGTCTCGAGGAAATGGGTCTCCATCGATGAAGCTGAAGCGTGTGCCACAAGTAGCTTGGCTAGCCTCATGCGTCTTCTTCGTAGGCTGCACGCAAGAGACCATCCCTGGCCCCCCGGCTGGCGTGACCCTCACACCGCGCGGACACCAGGAGCTACGAGTCGAAGAAGGCCGCTTGCGTGCTCACTGGCTCGGCCGTGACCGGGAAGTTGGTTTCTGCCTGCAAGCTCCGCTCTCCCGCGACACCAGCCAATGGCGCGCGAGCGCGCGCATCAACGATGTCGTGGCCCAGCCGCCCGAGCCGGCGGACGCCAGATGGTCTACCGATACCAGCGTGTGCTTCGCCTGGGAGATTCCGACCGGCGTTCGCGCCTCGGATCGCCTGGAAATCTGCGCCGAGCTGCGGGACGACTTTACGAAAGAGCGCTTCCGACTACCATGCCTCGCCGCCGCCTGGACCGCTGACGCCAGCGACTTTCTCACCATGCTGGAGCGCGGAAACAAGCTCCAACAACCGGACGCGGAACGAGATCGCCGAGCCTACGTTACGGCCCTCGATCGGCTCGCTGTGGACGCGGCAGAGAAGGACTACCCGGCGCTTGCGGTGCGCCTTCGCCTGATCGCGGTGGACGCGCTCCGCCGTCAGCCCACATCGGCTCACCTCAGCGAGATCGATCAGCGGCTGGACGCGCTCCCAGCCTGGCTCGACCAGGACGAGGCAGCAGCCCTCTCCCTGGCAGTGGACAGTGGCAGGGCCAAGCTTGCCCTGGCCCGCGATGACCTACGCCAAGCCTGGCTCTGGCTTCGACAAGCAGAATCCAAAGCGCGCAGGGTCGCGGGACGGCAGCGGCTGGCGATCCTGGTGGACCAAGTGAATATCCTTCGTCGCCAAGGCGCAGCCACCGACGCCGCCGCGCGCCTGGCTCAGGCTCTGGAAGACTGCGACCGTTGGCCCTGTGACACGCGGCAGGTCCCAGCGGCCCACGGCTTGCTCGCCTGGATCGAGCTCACCGACGCAGATCCAGACGGCGCCAACGTCACACGCGCCCGCGCTCATCTCGAAGCCGAAGCGACCTTCTTTTCGCCTGCAACCAATCCACTCGAGATCGCCAATCACCTCATCAATCGCGCCCTCGCGGAACGGCTGGCCGGGCAAGAGCCAGCGTCGTATCTGGCGGCGGCCCGGTCGAGGCTCGCGTCGGCCGAGACGACGCCACGCGTCGCATCACTCCGTGCCTGGGCTGATCTGATCGAAGGTCTCGCTGCGCTCGATCGTGACGATACGGCCGAGGCGATTCGTCTGTGCACACGCGCCGCCGGCGGTCACGGGGCCGAAGGCGCAGTCGGCATCGAAGGCCCCGAAGTCTCTTCCCCGCCTGCGAGGGTCGCGGCCTGGGCGTGGAGCTGCCAAGGCCGCGCATACCGCCGCGATGGCGCGCTCGCCGCGGCCGCGGCTGCATTCGAAGAAGCTCTCATCCGGCACCATCTGGCTGCACCCCACGACAACGACCACACCCGTCAAGTCCCAGGCCAACGAACCGACGACACCTATCGAGCTGCTCGCGTCGCGATCGAGCGCGGGCGCACACGAGACGCCTGGCACGGTCTCGACATGCTCGATCACCTCGGAACGATTCCGAACCCGAACTGCTCGACGCCGCGCGGCGCGGCAACCGCCGACCTCGACGCGCAACGCCAGGCACTACGAGATCGCCTTGCCTGGGCGGAGCGTCCCCAGACACCCAGCCGTCAGCAGCAGCTCGACGGTCTGCGCTTCGAATGGCGCCAGACGCTCGAGTCCATTCATCGCCAGATGCTCAATCAGTGTGGCGATACCGAGGTCGAGATCCCGGCCCCTCCCCATGTACGAGCATTCGCACTTCCCGACGAGATCATTGCCTTGTTCCGGCGATCAGATGGTCGGATCGTCGCGCGCCGAACTCCCATGGCACGCGGCGCGTTGCACCAGCGTCTCGCCCAGCTCGAGGCCGAGCAGCAGCGCGTCGTGCACGACCGCGAGTCCGAGCAACGGACCGCGCCATCCGATGGCGGCGCTGCTGTACACAATTCCACAAGCTCGAGGAGCGACGACGACCAGCGTTGGCGAGCGCTGGCCCAGCCCTTCGCCGACGCACTGCTGCCGCCGGCCGACATGGCATCCGGCCGAACCGTGCGGTTTGCGTTGTACGGAGGACTTCAGCGGGTACCCGTGGCCGCTCTGCCAACTCGCATCGACGATCGCCCGGCCTGGTTCGGCGAACGTACCACGGTCGTCCACCGGCCACCGATCGTGCTCCGGCAGCAGGCAGCCTCGCCGCAGCCGGCAGGTCCTCCTTTGTTCATCGTCGACCCACAACGCAACCTGGCGAGTGGGCGCTCGGCGCAGCAGCGTTTCGGCACACGCTTTCCCGAGGCCACGGTTCTCTACGGCGCGGCCGCGACGCGCGAGGCTGTCGACGCCGCACTGCCATCCGCCGCCTTTCTCCACGTGGACGCACACGGACGCTTCGAAGGGGCCTTTCCGACGCTCTCAGGGCTGCAGCTTCACGACGGTCTGACAACCATCGGCGACCTCCTGGCCAGCGGATTCCCCGAGCGGCTGGTCAATCTCAGCGGTTGCTTTACCGGCAAGTCCGCCGACTCGGGCACCAGCAGCTTCGACGGGCTGGCAGGCTTTCTTGCCTTGCGTGGCGTTCGCTGGGTGGTGGCAAGTCGTGCCGCGGGCTCAGACCTCTTGCTCGCAGCCTTCAACGAAGGTTTCTATCGGCGTCTGGCCGCGGGGCAAAGCGTCCCGCAAGCGTATGGCGACGCGCTGGGCGAGCTACGATCGAACCAACCTGCAGCCGCATGGTCGACCCTGCTCCTCATCGGCACCGATTCGATCGATTCCGGGCAAGAATCCTCCTTGCCGGACTATGGGTAAGGCGGTGGAGATGTGACGAACGAGACGCGAGACCGTGAACAGACCCTATGGGCTCTGACCGAGCTCGATGACCCTGCCACGAGCCAGGGTCGCGAACCGGCCCTGCCGTCCTCCGTACCCGACGAGCTGCTGATCGCCTTGATGGATCGGTCCCTCGGCCCGGCGGAACGCCGACGGGTCGAGGCGCTTCTGTTGCGCGACCCCGAGGCTCGCCGACGCTTGCTGACATTGGCCGACCCCGTGCCCGCCGAGAGGCCTTCCGATGTTCGGCAGGCGTTGATCGAGCAGTTCGGCCGGCAGCAGCACGAGGTGGTGCCGAAGTCGCCGAGGCAACGCTACGGTTGGGTCGCGCTGGCAGCTGTTCTGCTGACGGCCGTGGCCGCGGGCATCTTCTTGCGCCCGCTGCCCCTACCGCCACCCTACGACGTGGCCATCCAGGGTTTGCAGGTGACGCGCCAGGACAGCACGACCGCAAACCAAGACACCGCGAGCACCGAAGCGACAGCCTTCTCGGATACCCAGGTGTCCGTGAGGGCCGTGGTGCGCGGAGCTGCGCAGGGCGATGTCGACGTTGGCCTCTATCGCGAATCCGGCGAGACGCTCACGCGGATTCCCGAGCAGGCGGGCTTGGTGCGGGAGACATGGCAAGGGGT
>CALFAM010000363.1 GCA_937948815.1 uncultured bacterium | reverse complement strand
GCCCAACCTCTGGGGGCGAAGTTGAAGCCCATAATGCGGACTTCGGCTAGAAACGGCTCTGACATCGAAGGTCTCATTTCTTGCCTCTCTCGACCTCTGGCCGAGGCTGGCTCAGCTCACTCCGGACCTGTTCAATCGAACGGATTTACACTAGAAACTTCCGTCGCCCACCGACCCGCTTGGCAAGGTGCACGCGGTCCCCGTCGTGCTCACCGTGCCTATCACGCCGACGTCGGGCGGATTCTTGTTGGGATCTGCCACGCCGCCGGTCAGACCGCCGCGGTTGCCATTGTCTTGCAGGATGGCCTGTGGCGAGGTGGATGCTGACACGCCCTGGTGCAAGTTGAACGTGCCGGCGTCTCTGCGCAGTTGGTAGCCCCGATCGCTGGTGTTGTCGGTCAGCGAGATGCACAGGACATCCGCCCCGACTCCGCCTCCAATCGTTCGCGCTTTGAAGCTCTCCCCTGGCTCGACGAAGATGATGTCCTGCTGCGGGAAGAAGTGATCCTCGATGGTGACGTCCAGCCGGCCGTCCTCTCGGGTGTTCACCTGGGTCGAGTTGCCTGGCAAGTCCGAGGGTCCGAAGTCTGGCAGCGAGACGACGCCGGGGACGATGTTGTTGTTGCGCAGCAACACGGCGGCCGAGGTGTTTCGCTCAGCGAGCACCTCGATCGGTGCCGCCACAGGTGTGGTGATCGTGTTGTCCGAAACACGTACCTGTGAGGCACCGCTGGTCACGCCGCCCGCCGAATCGAAGAACACGGTAATCGCACCAATCCGACCTTCAGCAAGTCCCGAACGCGTGAGGCTGTTGTTCGACACGACGGCGTCGAAAGTCGATGCGCTCGTTCCCTGCGGACGAAGCAGGATGCTGTTGTTCGGGATGTTCCCAAAGCCAAACGGGTTGCCGCCTACACCGCCGAAACCCAGATCCGCAGTGAGGGTGTTCCGAGAGATGATCACATCGGTGTCACCGTTGTGATTCTCGTTGAAATGCCGGATGCCAATGGCGACCGTGGCACAGTCGTCGAAGGTGTTGCCCAGCGCTGCGTTGGCTTCGAGCGGATCACCGATGTGAATGACCGAGTCGGCGCCCTGCTCCATCTTGACGTTGACGCACGCCAGGCCGGCCGCGGACGTCGAGGAGGCGAGGCCCTTGAACGAGTCCGAGAAGGCATTGTTCTGAACTGTCATCGACAACGTGCCGGAGGTGGTGCTGTTCAAGTCGAGCAACTCGGCGCCCCGGCGCAGCGTGCTACCGGTCACGCGCACGGTGCCGGTGAGACCGCGCACGCGGACCATGCCCTCGTTGTTGTCATCGCCGATGTTCGCCACGTGGTAGCGGTTGGTGTCCTCGAGGGTGCTGTTCAGGATCTCGAGACCGCTGAACGTCGTGGCGCCGCCACCAGCCAGGGCCGTTCCGTGCACCGCCATGTCGCTGATACGCGATATGCGCGCGCCCTCGAGCCGCAGGCCTCCCATCACCATCTCGCCGTGAATCGCGTCATGACCACTGACCGTGTCATTGCCCCCGGCCATGTTTCCGATGTCCTGGAAGATCATGTTGCGCAGATGAACGAGACCACCGGTGTTGCTCAGGGTGGCGGCATCGACGGTCTTGTTGGAGATCGTGCCGCCGCTGCCCGCGGTCGTTCCCGTGCCCGTGACGCGAAACTCGCCGGCGCCCGTCGTGTCGAGAATGATCGCAGTGTTGGTGCCCGCGGTGGTGGTGTCGATCCGCGTCCACTCGAGGTGCGCCGCACCGATCGTGGTGTTGGCGATGCGCACCGCCGTGCCGGTGGTCGTGGTCACGCTGTTGGCCGGGCCAGCGTCGCGGGTCATGGTCACGGTGCCGCCACCTTCGGCACTGAAGCCCCTACCCGTCGTGGTATCGATATCGAGACCGCCGCCCGTGAACGAGACGGTATGCCCGCCGTTCGTGGCCAGGGTGACCGCCTGGTTGGCGCCCGTATTGAGCACTTTGCTGCTGTTGCTGAATCGCGTCGTGCCACCCGTGTTGTTGGCCACGTTGATGCCCAGGGCGGTGTCATTGATCGCACCGCTGATGTCGACCGTTCCGGCCGCGCGCCCCGTGACCTCCACCGCACGGTTTGCCGTATTGCGGATGGCCGCCGCGATGGTGACGTTCGCCATGCCGCTGGCAATATCGACGCCGTTCCCAGCGGTGGTGGTCCCGCTGCCGGCCGTCTCGCCGATCGTTCCGCCGTTGATGTCTACCGTCCCGGTGTTGGCGATCACGCTCACACCATTGCCGCCGGTATCGTCGATCGCGACGCTGTTGAAGGACACGGCACCGTTTGGCCCGTTCAGATTGATGCCGTCGCCGCCCGTGTCGTCGACCGCAGTGGTGCCATTGAAGGTAAAGCCCGCGGCCGAACCGTTGATGACGATGCCATGCTGGCCGGCACCCGTGCCAGCGATGGTCGTCGACTCGGTGAAGAACTGCCCGTTGTCAACGTTGTCGAAAAGCATGCCTGGCGCGGCGCCGGTCGTTCCTGCCATCACCGAGGTCAATCGCATGCCTGCTGCGCCGATATCGGTCGATTGCATCGTGATCGCCGGTCCGGCGGTCGACGCCACCTGACTGCCGGTCGCGTTCGCGACGGACACAGCACCCGAGTTGGTCGCCACGAAGCCCGTTGCCCCCCCGACGCTCAAGACGTTGGTCGCAAACGCGCCCGCAGCGGAAAGGTCGAGGCCGGTGGTCGTGGCACCGGAAATCATGGTCGTGCCGCTGACCGTCACGGTACCGGTGGTATTCGCCAGGCGCAGGCCGCGCCCGGTGCTGTTGGTCGAAGTCAAGCTTGCGAAGGTCGCGCCGGCGGCTCCGCTGGTCGCGAACGCCGTGCCCGCGGCATCGATGGCCGGTCCGCCGGTCGCGGCGATCGTCGATGTCGCGGCCGCGATGTCGACCGTTCCGGCCGCGCTCAGGAGTCCGGTGCCGCCGTCTGCGACCACTGCCAGACTGGCGAAACCGAGGGTGGCGCCAGCGTTGCCCGTGGCCAGGTCGACAGCCGTGCCACTGGCCCCGGCACCGATGTTGTTATCGGTTACCGACGTTGCGCCGAAGGCGAGGCTGACATTCGGGCTACTCATCACCCGCAGACCGATGCCGGAGGGATTGGTCAGCGTCGTGGAAGTCGTTACCGCAAAGTTGGAGGCCGCCGCGAGTTGTGCGAAACGTGCTTGCGCGCCGACGAGGGTCTGCACAGTGCCAGTCAGGTTGGTCTGGACGACATCCATCACCGTGCCAGCCGAGCTGAAGTCGCAGGCGCCTGTGAGTGAGACCGACAAGACGTTGCTGACTTGTAGCGCGGGATCATCGCCCGCGGTCAGATCGACATCGGTCAGATTGACATTCGCCGACGCACTGTTGGTCAGCAAGATTCCGCCATGGTTGCCATTGCCCGTAACAACGACATCGCTGATCTCGATCGTGCCTGTGACGAAGTTGCCACGGATCCCGTGCTCGGCTACCGCGGCGTTGGTGTCGATCGCCAGGCCGCGAACTTCGACATCATTTGCCAAGTTGACGACGTGATCCGTGTGGCTGATGGTCGGCGCACCCATGGGGTCCGCGGGCTCGATCTCGACACCACCGACCACCAACGGCACGCCCGCACCGATCAGCCTTTGCCTCGCCTGCAGCACGATTCCGGCGTCGTGGTTCGTGTCCGTACCGTCGCCGCGGCGCACGCGAATGGTATCCCCCAGTTGGGCAACGGCCTCGGCTGCGGCGAGCGTATGGAAGGGATCTTCGAAGGTCCCGCTACCGCCCGGATCCACCGTGTTCTCGACGAACCAGATCGTGTCCGCCACGGTCACGGTCACGGTGCCGGTATCGGTCTGCCCCTCGTTGTCGGTCACCGTGTAGACGAACGAATCGACGCCCTCAAAGCCACCGGCCGAGGTGTAGGTGAAGGAGCCGTTCGCGGCAACGTTCACCGAGCCGCCACCGGCACTGGTCGCATCGAACGCGGTCACGGTAAGTGGTTGGGGCGTAGCGCCGTCGTCTACATCGCGATCGTTCGCGAGTACGCCATTCGCCACATCGACGCTGAGCTGGACATTGCCGACCGCCTCGTAGAGATCGTCGACGCCAAAGGGGAGGGTGGTCAGGCTGTCCGGCACCACCGTAAGGTTGGCGTCGATGACGTCGTCGAAGGAGACCCCCTCCGCCACGCCGCCCGTATTCGGAACCTCGATGCGATAGGTCAGCACCTGCCCCGGCACCGCCGGATCGACATCGCTGGTGCCGGTCACGTCGAGCGCATCCTTGGTCGCACTCGCGAGGTTCGGGCCCACGGTGTCGACGATGTCGACCTCGATCAGCACGTCAGGCAACACCGTCTTGGCCTCAGGCGCCCCTTCCCCAGTGGCTGCTTCACCGGTGGACGGAGCCGAAGTGGGCGGTGGCGGCGCGGGCAACACCGACGTCGTCAGCGTGAGAACGATCGCGCCAACGTTGTCGAAGCTGGCGGCACCAGAAGAGCCGACCGCGCGGAATTGGGCAAAGTCGATGATCTCGGTGCCCATGGCGGCCATGCGCCGGGCAGCCATCGATACCAGCGTTCCGTCCGTGTAGACCGTGACCGTCAGGTCGACCGGCGCGGCGAGCGCGGTGGTCACGAGCCGCAGGGCCGTGGCGGCACCGCTGTCGGTCAGATCGACACCACCGAGCCCGGTCGGATCGAGGGTCTCGGGATCGCTGTCCGCGTCGTAGGTTACGGTGAGCTGACCGCGGCTCGAACCGTCCGCCATCTCGAGGACGCCGCCGATGACTTCGGCCGCGACGAAGTTATCCGCCCCTTCGAGCCGTTCGATCGATAGGTCGCGGTCACCGCCGAGGATACCGGCGCCATTGACGCTGCTACTCTGCGGCCCCGGCTCGGGCGCGGTGATCTCGCCCTGCGCAGTGTCGTAGGTATCAATCACCGTACCGGCTGCAGCGCCCGTCACGAGAACGGCAAGGGCGGCCATCCATGTGCCAGCACGCAGGGCGCGGGGCAAGGCACGGACGAATCGGACTGGGCGGGTGGCTGTCACGTTCTCGGTCCTCATCAGGATCATGGCGGATCGGTTCGGGATCGGTTCTGCTCGGTTCACGATGGGGCTGTGACTCATGGCGTGCTCCCGGGAACCGCAGCCGACCAGCTCGAAGTATCTCCAGATTCGAAGCCATCGCCGAACAGGTCGATGTCCAGGGATAGGTCATCGACGAAGAGCTGGAACATCGGCGTTGTGGCGCCGTCCGGAATGCCAACGGCCGAGAAGGCGCAGCGGGCGCTTTGCGCACTCGCCGGAGCCATCAGGTCTGTGCTTCGTGACTGCCAGTCCGCGTTGCTGGCCTCGAGCGCGAGTATGTCCTGCGTGGCTTCGAGGGCAATGCCGGCGCCGCCCGGCTGATCGAAGAACACACAGCCTTGGGCAAAGTCGACTCGCAGACCACCATCGAGTTGGAAGCGGTAGCGGCTCCGCAGGGTGTAGCGCTGGCCGCCCATCACCGGCACGGTCTGTGCCGCCGAGGCGATCTCGTCGCTGGTGACATCGGCCAGCAGTGAACCCGAAATCCCGGCGTCATCCGCATCGTCTCGGCTCGGCGCCACGACCGCTGGCGGTGTCAGATCCCAACCTTCGGCCTGGATCGGTGCGACGTCAGCCGGATCGCAGTCATCAAAGTGGCCGTTCATGAACTGGTTGAAGCGATCGATGCGGAACAGCCGATCGAAGTCGCTCCCTTCACCGTTGCCACCGTCGAGGGCATTACCCGCAATGTCGGTGAGCGTGCCGCAGACCAGCAAACGGTAGGCGTCGCTGGTGCGCTGGGCACCCGCGAGATCGAGAGTGATGGTCGGGGTGATCGGATCACCGTCGGAAACGGCCGCGAGGATGGCCACCTCACGATCGTCCCCGATCGGCATCGCGCCACAGGCAGTGGGATCGAGATCGCCGTCCGGTCCCGCCGCGATCAATCGGTATTGCAGCGGATCTTCGGCATTGGCCATCGGCTCGTCGAACATGACCGCAAGCTGTGACACGTCGCCCAGAACCGTGCGACACGTGGTCAGCTCGCCGGCACCCACCACATCGACCTGGGTGATGGTCGGCGGGATGGCGTCGTCATCGTCGACGATCGTTCCTTCACCCACACTGCTGGCGAAGGTCACGTCGCGGCCGCCGGCCATCAAATTGGTCAGGTCGACGAAGAAGCGCTCGTCTCCCTCACCATCATCGTCACCAATCACATCGACCATGATGGTCTGGCTTTCGCCCGCACCCGGGAGCGGGGCAGCGCTGAACGTCAGCATGCCGGAGGTCGCGGTGTAGTCGTTGTCCGCGATGGTGGCCGAGTCGTCCGCCGTAGCGAAATCGATATCGACATCCACATCGACCTCTGCGTCGAGCGAGACCGTGAAGGTAAAGACCGTCGTATCGCCGGTATCGCCTTCGTCCATCGAGACGTCGTCGATGGTCAGCGTCGCCGCATCATCGTTCTCGATCGTGCCCACCCCGATCTCGCTGCCTTCACCGCCTTCGAAGGTCACATCGCGGCCCGCCGCCGAGAGGTTGAACAACAGCGCTTCGAACGTCTCGTCGAGCTCGACCAAGGCCTCACCGAACACATCAGCCTCGATGGTTTGAGTCTGGCTGCCTGGAATCGGGCCCGCGGCAGGGAACGTCAGGAAGCCTTCCTGCTTCGCGAAGTCAATGCCCGCCATGGCCGTGTCTCCGACCACCTGGAACGAGATCCCGACCGCGGCGTCGACCGGGTTGCTGAGGCCGACCGTGAACACGAAGTCCGTGATGCCCGCGTCGCCCTCGACCATCGACACATCGTCGATCGAGACGATCGCGCTGTCGTCGTTGGTGATCGTGCCAACGCCGTCTCCGTCGGCGATTCCCGCGTTGACGGCTGCGGACAGTGTGAGCAGCACCGTCTCGTCGAGCTCAACGAGCGTATCCGCGCTCACGTCGACGACGACCTGCTGGCTGAGCACGCCGCCGAGCGGGAAGCTCAGCACCTGCGGCGCCGGGAGCGTGAAGTCGGTGCCCGCCGTTGCGGTGCCCGCGGTCACGGTCGCGGTGACGCTGGCATCGGTCACGTTGAACGAGCGGCTGACCGTGAAGATGAGCTGGGTGGTGCCCGCATCTCCTTCGAGCACCATCGGATCGTCGACCGAGAAGGCCGCGGGGCCGAGAATGGTGACCTGATTGTCCTCGACCTCACCATCATCGGCACGACCTGTGGGTGCCAACCCTCCCGCCGTCGACAGTCGCACGCGGGCGAAGCGATCGCCCTCCGAACCTGGCGTCGGTACGCTGACCGTGCTGGTCAGGCTCTGGGAGCCGGCGACGACCGGCTCGTCCGTGAAGACCTGCTCGTTGTCAGCCCACACGCCGTCGTTGTTGAAGTCGATCCAGGCATTAAGCAGACCCGCGGCCGACGCGACAACCGTGATCTCGACCGGCAGGCCTTCGATCAGGGCGTCGTAGGTCACGCCGTCCTCGTCATCGCCTTCGCCGTCCGTATCGTCACCCGTGGCCGTTGCGTTTGGCTGGCCGTCGACATCGGCATCGATCGCCGCGCCCAAGAAGAGGACCGCACCGGTGTTGGGAATCGCGTGCCGCGCGCCATCGTTGGCCAGCAAGGTCGGCAGCTCGCCAGCAGTCGCCGTCAGCGGATCCGGAGCGTCGCCATAGTCGCCCGCCTTGTGCTCGATGGTCGCCGAGTCCGAGTCGTTACCGGCCGTGGGATCCGTTTGATCGAGGGATCTCACCGAAGCGACATTGGTGATCATCAGCGGATCACCAACACCCGGGTTCACTGTCGCGGTGATCATCAGGGTGGCGTTGGCACCGACCGCGATGGGATCTTCGAGCGTCCAGATGCCGGTCGCACTGACGTAGGTCCCCTGGCTCTCGACGGCGTCGTCGAAGTCGAGCCCCGAAGGTAGGGCATCGTTGATCAAGACGTTGGTCGCCGGCTCGGGTCCGTTGTTGGTCGCGGTGACCGTGAACACCACTTGCTCACCGCGGATGGGCATCATCTGATCGACGACCTTGGTGACTGCGATGTCCGCCTCGATGCGGAGGGGTGTCGAGACGGTCGAAGCATTGTCGGCGGGAATCGGATCGTCGTCAGGAAGCAGAATCACGCCCGTATTCGAGATGTTCGCAGCGCCCGACAAGCCCGTATCGAGAACCGTGAGGGCAAAGGCCGCTGTGCCACTGTTGCCTGGACTGAGCGCCCCAACGTCGAGTGAGCAGCGGACCCCGGCAATCGAGTTGTCCGGGCAGGTCCAGCCCGCTGTGCTGTTGGCCGCGTCGAAGGTCGTGTCGACCGGCACGGTGTCGCCGAGAATGCCGATCGCGATCTGGGTCGCTGATGCCTTGTTCTGGTAGGCGAGCTGGTAGACGATCGTTCCGCCCGGCCGGACAACGGCGGTCTGGCCCGTGGTGACCCCCGCGTCGTCCAGAATGTCGGTAACGGTCTTGACCACCGCGAGATCGGGCGCGGCAGCGATCAAGGTGACGGTCGCGTCGTTCGCCGCGGCCGTGTCCGGGTCGTCCGTCTGAACGTCGGCGACACCGGTGCCGCTCACGGTCCCCTGATTCGAGACCGACTCGACCCCGGCAGGAACAGGTGCTGCGGGGACCGATGCCTGGAACTCGATCACCAGGGTTTCCCCCGCGGGCACGTCACCGACATCAAAAGGGAAGCTCACGGGCGCCGCTGGGACGCTTGTGGCGTCGTCGGCATCGGCGGCTGTGTCGAACGCCAGAACGGCGAACAGAGCCGCGACGAGCACGGAGAGCATAGGCACACGGATCGGAGCTGCAGGCACGACGTCTTGACGGTCCACTCGAGTCTTCCTCAGCGACCAGGCGGTTGACAGGGTTGGGCCCATGTCGAGTCGGTGCAGCCGCCTGATGCAACCAGCGCTCGTGGTGTCCAATACCCGAGCAGGTTTCTCATCTTGTAGCACCTGATTCTTGGCAATCTACCATGGCATCTAGATCTGGCCAAGCGTTTTGTCAGGCATACCCTTTCCGCCATCTCTACACATACATCTCCGACGTTTCCCAATCCCATTCCTGTGAGATTGCTCTGCCCAGGCGGCATGTCGCTGGTGTCAGGCTCTTCCGCCAACCCTTCTCGTCCGCCCTTCAATCGCCCGAGGGAGAGCCGGGTTCTTGCACTCCCGAAGCATCAAAAAAGCCCGTCGATGCCAACTGGCAACGACGGGCTCGTTCACGCGGATCGCGCTCGGATCAGAAGCGGATGGAGATTCCCGCGGAGAAGAGCAATGGATCGACGTCGATCTCGATGTCCTCGCCACCGACCGGGACGCCGAAGTTGGTCACCTCGCTCGAGCTGGGCAGGTAGCGCAGGGCGCTGTTGAAGCCCCACCGACCGTCCCGCTTGAACGGCACATCGACACCGACCTGGGCACCGAGGGCCGAGTCGTCGTCGAAGTCGACACGGAAGCCGCCGCGCCCAAGGTTGAACTGCCCGTCGTCGTACTGCGTGAAGCCGAGCAAGGGGCCGATGTAGAGGTCCGCACGGCGGTCCGGGGTCAGGTGGAAGTTGACGCCGATCGTGAAGGCCGTGAAGGACACGTCATCGTCATCCCCGATCCAGACCGGAACGAAGGTGTTGGCGATCGGATCGAAGTCGAAGCGATCCTGATCGACGTTGCCGTCGGCGTTGCCGATCAGCACCGCACCCTCGATGCCAATCCGCTTGTTGAACAGGTACTCGAGGGCCACACCGACGCCCGTGGGGCCATCGAGCGCCACCGAGTTCTGCTCCAGACCGCCAGTGGGACCGATGGCCTCGAAAGCCCGCCGCTCGCCGCCGTCGCTGCCGAAGCCGAAGCCGCGTGCGATCCAACGATGATCAGGACCCGGTGGCACCGGGATGTTCACCCGAGAATCACCACAGTTGTCGACTTCACCGTCGAGCTCGGCCTGAGCGCGGAAGACGTACTCACCACCGCGACGCCGGACTTTCTTGTCCACGTTGACCGTCCAGCGGCCGTTGCCACCTTCCAGGCCACCGGTCGCGCCATCGGGCACGGACAGATCGGTGATCGTGACGGTGCCCTTGGAGCCGCTGGAATCGGCAGTGATCACGCCAGTGGTCTCGTCGTATGAGACGTTCAATTGGCACATCGGTTTCGGCTTGGGCGGTGCCAACTTGGCCTTGACGGTCGCCTCGGCGGCACAGCGCGCCTCACGGCCGTAGGGATCGCGTGCCATGGCCGAGAACTTGTAGGTGCCAGGCTTCTCGGGCTGGAACGTCCAGCGCCCCGCACCCTGCGCGCGCGCCTTGCTGGCATCGACGACGGCACCGGGACCACCAATGCCGGTGATCTCGAGATCGCCTTCCGGCTTCACACTGCCGGTCAGGGCAATGGCGCCCAAGCGATCCACCGTGCTCGCGGCGGCGCTGGCGCCGAGGCTACAGCTGAGCGGTGCCCGATCGACCTTGGATTCGAGGGCAAGGTTCAGGCAGGTGCCCGGAATGATGAAGTGGTAGGTCGCCGACTTGGTCTCGACCTTGACGCGCCACGCGATGAAGGGCTTGGAAGATGCCCACTCGACGTTGTGAAGCAGCCGCGGGTTGCCGTCCTTGCGCGACGACATCCAGGGGAAGGTCGCGCCCTGCTGAACCATCGTCTCCTCGAATTGATCGTTCTCGATCGCGTCGAAGAAATCTTGCGGATCGCCATCAAAGGTCGACTGTGCGAGCACCACCTGCAAGGCGGACTCGTATTCCTTGACCCGCTCTTTCAGCTCGGCCGCGGTCTTGGTGTCGCGGGTCGAGATCGTGGTGGCCGGATTGCCCAGGCGGTAAATCTTGGTCGTCTCGCCATCGGCCGCACGTGCTGGCGCGCTCCAGGCGGTTCCCAGCGTCAGTGCGAGTGCCGCAAGCCAAACGTTTATCCGAAACACGCTCATCGATCTCTCCTCCTCGGCCGGAACTCGAGCCGGCGTGCAATATCCGTCTGCGCGAGCCACGATTGCGCAGATCTCGGCGCCGATTGACAGTCACTGTGGGCGTTCACGGTGGGCAGTCATAGGCAGGTCGTCAGTTCAATGGATGTGGGGACGCCCCGCGGTCACCCCAATGGGTCGGCATCCTAGCATGCCGTCCCGCGTCAATTCAGCCAGCAGTTGGTTAGAGTCGCTGCAGAAAGGCTTGAAACCGGCGCTGGGAATCACCGGCAAACGAAAGGAACCGCATGCCCAGGCCGCTGACTTCGTCGCGTCCCGTCAGGGTGTGTCGCACCACCTCGGCAACCGCCACGATTGCACGCTGATCACCTTCGACGTTGAGCTCGAGGTTGATCTTGGTGCCGAGATCGTAGCGCCGGTCCGTGGTAACCAGGAGACCGGTCTCCGAGATGTTCTCGGTCTGGCACTGCATCATGTCCTTGGCCCCACCCATCTTGACCTCGAGCCGCGTGATGAAGCGGGCAGCCTTGCGCGGTGCGACGTTGAGCAGCGAAGACACCTGAAGCTGAATGGTCGCTTCCGACTCTTCGAGACGAACCACCCGGTTCGCGCCATGGCCGATGTAGGCCTCCGCGGCCTGTGCACCGTCGGTGGCGAGCAGCACGAGGGGAGACTGTCGACACGGGCTGCCGACACCGCGCACCGTGCCGAGAAACTGCTCGAGCGGCATATCGAGCAAGGGGAAACGCACCATCACGACTTCGAATGCCACCGCAGACAACAGATCCAGCGCGCCGTCGGCGCCTGGGAATCGGTCGACATCGAATCCGTCACGGTCGAGGAACGGAGCGACGCGCCCAAACTCTTCAGGGCTGACGCCAACGACGAGAATGTTGCGAATGGACGTGTTCATGGGCAAGCTCGATCCTTGTGCCGAGAGCGGCGAAGCTTACTACGGACCACCCTGCTGGCAACCCATCTGAGACAAAGCCGCCTGCTCTGTCACCTCAGATCTCGGCAAGCACCGCAGCCACCGCGTCGAAACATGCATCGACTTCGTCGTCGGTAATCACGTAGGGCGGTAGCAGATAGAGCACGTTGCCGAGCGGTCGGAGCAGAAAGCCTCGGTCGATGAAGCTTCGGGTCAGACGCGGCCCTAAATCGTCGAGGTAGCCACCGGCTCCACGGGTCACGAGATCCATCGCCGCCATGCCGCCCAAAACCCGCGTCGACGCGACGACGGGTAGCGTCTCGAGCGCGGCCAGCCGTTCCCGGTACTGCTGTTCGAGACGCGCGACCCGCCCGAGGCAATCCAGCTCGTCGAACAGCTCGAGGCTGGCCAGGGCGACGGCGCACGCCAGGGGATTGCCGGCGAACGAGTGACCATGAAAGAAGGTCTGCCCACGGTCTTCCGAGAGGAAGGCGTTGAAGATCTCTTCTGTGGCGAGGGTGGCCGAGAGCGGTAAGTAGCCGGCGGTCAGAGCCTTGGAGACGCACATCAAGTCGGGTGCAATGTCCGCGTGCTCGGAGGCGAAGAAGCGCCCGGTTCGCCCGAAGCCGGTGAGCACCTCATCGGCGATCAGCGGTATGCCACGCGCGGCCGTGAGCGCGCGGACCTGCGCCAGGAACGAGGGCGGATTGACGACCATTCCTCCGGCCCCTTGCAGCATCGGCTCGACGATCACCGCCGCGACTTGGTCGCCTTCGGCATCGAGCACGGCTTCGAGATCCGGGCTCTTCGAGCCCCGCGCCCGTGAGGCTGGCGTCGCCACCCTGCGAACCGCGAAGAAGAGCTCGTGGAAGGTGCTGTGGAATGCCTGCACACCCCCCGCTGCCATGGCACCGAAGGTGTCGCCATGGTACGCATCGTCGAGCGCCACGAAGAGCCGCCGTTCGGGTTGCCCGCGATGGCGCCATGCCTGGTACGCCATCTTCAGGGCCACTTCCACGGCAGTCGACCCATCGTCCGAGTAGAAGACTTTGGAAAGCCCTGCGGGAGCCCGCGCAGCCAGCTCGGCGGCGAGGCGCGCTCCGGGCTCGTGGGCGAAACCGGCATAGATGACGTGCTCGAGCCGCCCAGCTTGCTCGGCGAGTGCTTGCCCGATCCGAGGGTGGGCATGGCCATGAATGTTCACCCACCAGGACGAAATCGCGTCGAGCAATCGCCTGCCGTCCGCCAGTTGCAACCACACGCCAGATCCCGAGACGACGGGCACCGGCGGCGGCGCTGTCTTCATCTGTGTGTAGGGTCGCCAGACATGCTGGCGATCGAGGGCCAACCAACCGTCGGCGGTCGGGTCCGTCTGGCCGGTCGCAGGGGTATGGTTTCCCCGATCTGTCGCGCTGTCTTCGGGCACGGGACCTCCTGAAGTGGGTTTGCCGAGGCGGCTATGGGTGGCCCTTGGGCGGCTCCGGCGTCGCGTTCGCTGCGGTGCTCGAAAACAACGGAGCCAGGCGGGCCTCGGGGTCGAAGTCCTCGGCCAAGCAGGCCAGGGCCGCCGCGTCCAGAGACTCGACACGCGGTACTTCGGCGATGATCGGAACGTTTCCGAAACGCTCGATCGCCTGCCGATTCTCATCTTCCGGGCAGCCGTTCATGACCACGCCAGCGATCGGAATGCCGCGGCTGCGCAGCGCTTCGAGGGTCAGAAGCGTATGGTTGATGGTGCCGAGCGCGGTGCGCGCCACGACCACGGCCGGCAGCTGGCTTTCAGCCGCCCAATCGGCGAACAAGCTGCCGTCGTCATCGACCGGTACGAGCACGCCGCCGATGCCCTCGACCACGACCTGACAACCGGCTTCGCGGTAGCCGGTGAGCAAGGTCGACAAATGCCGAAGATCGACCCGTTGTCCCACCCGCCGCGCGGCCAGGTGAGGAGAAACCGGATCCGGGAAGCTATAGCCGTCCGGGAGCATGACGACGCCATCGGTGGTGGCCGGCACGCCGTCCGCGAAGTCGACACTCTCGACGAGCGCGCGAACCGCCAGCCGGTCGACTGCATCCAAGGGGTCGGCCCCATCAAGCGGTGGCGCATCGACCGGCGCATCGTCTTCCGTCACCGCGCTACCGGAGGCTACGGGCTTCCAATAGGCCAGCCCCGGAAGGTGACGATAGCGCTGGCAGATCAAGGCCGCGATCACAGTCTTCCCGACTTCGGTGTCGGTGCCGAGGACGAAGAGGCTCACGCGCGTCTCCCAGAAGGCATGACCAGAGCGGCAGGGTCGACCGGCTCGGCAGCGCCCTCGGCGACGGACGCCACGGCGTCGGCGAGCCGGTCGATCATGTCGCCTTGGTGGTCCGCGTGGATGGACAGGCGCAAGCGGGCAGTGCCCGGAGGCACCGTCGGTGGGCGCACCGCGCGCACATCGAAGCCCTGCTGTTGCAGCCCTTCCGCAGCCCGCAGCGCACGGGCATTGCCGCCGAGGATCACCGGCACGATCGGTCCGGGACCGGGCGGGACCGACACGCCGCGCGCAGTCAAGGCGTCCCGCAGTCGATCGGCCAGCTCGAGCACCCGTTGACGACGCGCCGGCTCGGCGGCCACCGCGTCGAGCCCGGCTTCGATCGCCGCCAAGAGCCAAGGCGGCGGCGCCGTGGAGAAGATGAACGGCCGACACCGATTGACCAGATGCTCGACGACCGCTGCAGGCCCAGCAACACAAGCGCCACTGGCCGCCAGTGACTTCCCGAACGTGGTTACCACTGCCGCGACCCGCGACGAGATGCCGAAGTGCTCCACCAGCCCACTACCTCGATTGCCAAAGAGGCCGGCGGCGTGGGCGTCGTCGACCAGCAACAGCGAGTCGTGAGCCTCCACGAGGCTGGCGATCCGGTCGAGCGGCGCGATGTCGCCGTCCATGCTGTAGAGAGACTCGACCACCACCCAGGTCCGGCCGGTCGGCCAGTCCCGCGCCAAGGCCGTGGCCAGCGCGTCCAGATCAGCATGGGGCACGATCTCTTTGGCTGCGCCCGAGAGACGGATGCCATCGATCAAGCTGGCATGGTTGGCCGCATCTGAGATCACGCGGTCATGGCGCCCCACGAGTCCGGTGATCAGGCCGAGGTTGGCCTGATAACCGCTCGAGAAGAGCAGCGCTCGCTCGGTCCCTTTCCACGCTGCCAGGCGCTTCTCGAGGTCGAGATGCTGCTGGGTCGTGCCGCGAAGCAGCCGCGAAGCCGGAGCGAAGAGTGGCTGCCCCGCGGCCAGCACGCGTTCCATGGCGGCGCGCACCCCAGCGCCATGTGCCGTGTCATTGGCCAATCCGAGGTAGTCGTTGGTGGTGACGTCGATCCCGGTCGGCGTCTCCAGACGGCGTAAGGAATCCGAGGCATCGAGGGCCGCGCGCTCTGCCGCGAGCGCCTCGATCAACTGTCTCATCCGGCCACGGCCGCGAGCGGCCCGCTGGACGCGGGAAGCTCGTCGTCCCCGGCCGCGCTGGTGGACGCCAGGGGTGTCATCCCCAAGGCCGCGAGCAGGGCACGATCCTCGTCCTCGCCCGGATTGGGCGTGGTCAGAAGCTCCTCGCCAGTGAAGATCGAGTTGGCGCCGGCCAGGAAGCAGAGCGCCTGCGCCTCACGCGACAAGTGGGTCCGCCCCGCCGACAAGCGGACGACGGAACGCGGCATGAGGACCCGCGCTGTCGCGACCATGCGCACGAGAGCGAGACCGTCGATTCGCGGCAGCTCGGCGAGCGGCGTGCCGGCAACCGGAACCAGGGCATTGATCGGCACACTTTCGGGATGAGGCTCGAGTGCCTGCAGCACCTGGAGCATGCCGATCCGGTCGTCGATGGCCTCCCCCATGCCGATGATGCCTCCCGAACAGACCGTGACCCCTGCACCCCGCACGTTGGCCAGGGTTTCGAGCCGGTCGTCGTAGGTACGCGACGTGATGATCTGATCGTAGAACTCGGGACCGGTGTCGAGATTGTGGTTGTAGGCAGTGAGCCCCGCATCCGCCAGACGCTGGGCTTGCTCCGCCGTCAGCATGCCGAGGGTGCAGCAGGCTTCCATGTCCAGGGCTCGGACCCCTTTGACCATGTCGATCACACGGTCGAAATCCCGATTGTCTCGCACCTTGCGCCAGGCTGCCCCCATGCAGAACCGCGTCGAGCCGTTGTCCTTCGCCGCCCTCGCGGCACGCAGCACCGCCTCGGTGTCGAGCAGCGGCTCGGCCTCGACTTCTGTGCTGTAGCGCGCGCTCTGGGGGCAATAGGCGCAATCCTCGGGGCAACCGCCGGTCTTGATCGAAAGCAGCGTGCAGAGCTGCACGCTACGTGGGTCGTGGTGGACGCGGTGAAGGCTCTGGGCGCGGAAGAGCAGATCCGGGAACGGTGCGTCGTGCAGCGCACGGATCTCGTCGTGGGTCCAATCGTGGCGAATCTCGGGAGTAGACACGTCGCTCCTTTGCGTGAGAATTCGGGACGGCCGTGCGGAACGTGTGGTCTTCGACCGCGCGGAGAATAGAGAAAAGCCAACCGGTTGACAAGAAGCAGCGGACGAATGCCCGATCCCGGTCGCCCATGCTAGCCTGCGCCGCTTGATGAGCTACCTTCGCGCCCTGATTCGACTGCCTACGACCGTACTGCTCACGATCGGCAGCTTTCTCATCCTGCTGCTGATCGCACCCGTGCGCGCGATCTCTCGCGCCGTTCATTTGCGCCTCCGCAACGCCGCGTTCCGTCTCTGGGCACGCTCGATGGCCTGGGTCATCGGCATGCGCATGACGGTTCATGGCACCCCTCCGGACGGCGCTTTCTTTCTGGTCTCGAACCACACGTCCTACATGGACATCGTGCTGCTCAGTGCACAGGTCGACGCCGGATTCGTCGCCAAGGCCGATCTGAGAGGGTGGCCGATCTTCGGCACGGCTTTCGGCACGGCAGACACCATATTCGTCGATCGCAGCCGGCGGCGCGACGTGGTGCGCGTGATGGGCGAGATCGAAGATCACTTCGCCCGCGACCTCGGCATCATCCTCTTCCCCGAAGGAACCAGCGGCAAAGGTGACTGCGTCTTGCCATTCAAGCCCTCGATCCTGGAGTTGCCGGTTCGGATCGGCAAGCCGGTCCGCTATGCCACGATTCGGTATCGGACGGACGAAGACGAGCCGCCACCGTCCGAGGTCGTCTGCTGGTGGGGAGACGCTCCTCTGCGCCCACACCTTTGGCGCCTGCTCCGCATGCGAGGCTTCGATGGCCACGTCACCTTTGGGCCCGAAGCGGTTCACGCCGACGACCGCAAGCTTCTCGGCGCCCGCCTGCACGCGTCGGTTGCATCGCAATTCACGCCTATGGATTGACGGCGGCCTTGTCGCCCGACAGCCTAGTGGCGCTACCGAGCAGCTCTGGTGCTGGGGGGCGTCAGCCGAGGTGCGGGGCGGCGCGCAGGAGCGCGATCGCCGACTTGGCGTCCGGCATCTCGACGGGTTCTCGAGCCTCGCCGATCTCAACCGTGTCGCCGGCGGCCAACGCCAGCGCGTCGGCACGCGGCAGCCGCACCAACTCGATCAGCTCGTCGGCTTCCTGGTCCGCCGCGACTGCTTCGAGATCCGTCCCCAAGAACAACCAGATGCGCTCGTCCGCGAAACCTGGCGTCGGATAGATACTGCCGAGCGGTTCGAGGGTTCGCGGACGAAGCCCGACCTCCTCAGCGGATTCGCGGCGCGCGCAGTCTTCGGGCTCCTCACCCGCGTCCAGCTTGCCGGCCGGCACCTCGAGCAGCCAACCTGCGACCGCGTGGCGATACTGCCGCACCAAGACCACCTGACCGTCGCCATCCACCAACACGACTGCTGCCGCACCCGGGTGGCGAATGATCTCGAGCGTGCCTTCGTGGTCGTTCGGATACCGCAGTCGCTCGGTCGAGAGATCGACAACGTGTCCGCGGTAGATCGAGGTTCGTTCGAGAACCTCGGCGACCCCGTGTCGGGGTCCCGGCGGGGAGCTGGTCAAGCGTCGTTCTCGTCGGCCGGGTGATCGAGGCTCAACTGCTCGCGCGCCAGGTGGTTGAGCTCGTTCTCACTCACGACATCCTTCTTGACCAAGAGCTCTACGACGGCGCGCAGCATCGTCCGGAGCTCGTGATAACCCTCTCGCAGGGCAAGGTCGTCATCGGTCGGTTCGGGCGCCTCGGCGGTCGCCGTATCGCCGCGAACGGCAGACCTGTCGAGATAGTCGTCGTAGTTTCGAACGCCAGCCTCGTAGTTGCCGAGATGGTAGAGCTCCGCATAGAAGTCGGCCGGCTCGACGCCGATCACATCCAAAATGCGAAGAATCTGATCGACGCGCAGCCCCTTCTGCTTGGTCAGCAACTGGCTGATGTAGCTGCGTCCCCAATTGAGCTCGGCTTGAACTTCGAGTTGGGTGAATCCGCGCTCACGAATTTTGTTGCGGAGAAGGGTGAGAGCTCGCTGTATGTCTTTCTTGACGTCCATGCCTGTGGCCATTGTAGCTGCAAACCACCTAGCGTCAAAGCATTATAGGAATTCTGGAGATTCCCACGAATGTCTCTGAATTAATGGAATTGAACTCTTTAATATAGAGATTTATTCATTCTTGCGAGAATGTACCGATTCGGGCCTGCGGCACCGAAGATCTGGATCTAGTCCTCTCAGCTCATGGTTTTTCGGATGGCAGAATCCGGAATAGGCGCAAAAAATCAACTCTCTCGACAAATATTATTCCATCCCTGCCTTTTCCTCAGCCTTCACTGCCGCATGCTGTCGTGAGAACTGAAGCGCACAACTTACGTTCGAATTACGCCGACCTACATCAAGATGAAACGTTCCAACAAGCCGGACGTCGTCGGCCGTGAGTAGGCTCAGCGGCCAAGCGTGAGTCGGATGCGGGAATCGTCATCCGCGACGGGATCCGAAAGCACGCGCACGTCCCCGGCCGCTAAGTCGAGAACGATGTGGAGCTCGCGCGTCTCGGGGTGAAGCCCCGTGCGAATGGCGCGTACGTGGCGACCTTCGACAGCTTCTCGCCCGGACCGGTAGGGCTCGGTGACATCGGCGATCCGCAGCAAGACGCGCGGAGTCTCCCCGCCCATCTCCGAAACACGGATCCGGCCAGCGTGGAGGCTTCCATCACCAACGACCGTGACCACGGTCGAGTCGACGGTCTCACGCCAGACGATCTCGCGGATGGAGACGGCAGGCTTGCTCGATGCCGATGCCGGGCTCACGACGCTGTCAGTAGCTGTTCGACTACCTGCACGAGCAGCGCCCTGTCCACCTGTCGCCGAGCCCGCCGCGTCCGGCGCTGAAGCCACCTGGTCTTGCCGACCGGCTGTGTTTGATGTGCCCGGGTCCTGATCGACCTCTCCATCGGCGCCAGAGACCGCGGAAGATTCAGGGGCGGCTGCGTCCTCAGCTGATTCGGCTGCCGGCCGCGCGCCGTCATCAGGGCCTGCCGCGGTGTCACCAGCCTCGAGGCCAGCCTCGGCGACCAGGGTCCCCGGATCACCCGCGCTGCCCGAGCCGGCCCCTTGTTGGGAACCGACGAACCATCGGTATCCGAAGAAGGCGAGGGCGGCGACGGCTGCCACGGCCACCACGACGAGCGGCCACCGTCTCTTCGATTCTGCCGCTTCGAAGTACTGCGCCCGGTCGAACGATGGATCTTCGAGCTCCGATGCCGCAGCAGGAGTCGCGTCGGGAACCGCATCAATCTGCTCAGCAGTGGCGAACGGCGACGCCGCCGCGGCTGCCGCCGGCGAAGATGCCAGGGCCTGGGCGGCTTGCGCCCCGGGTGCACCAGGCTCCGCTGCGAAAGCCGCCGAGGGCGGCGGCAAATCAGGCACGGAGATCGACGGTGGCGCTACATCTTGCGGGGTCAAGTAGCTTTCGGTGGCCACGGGCTCTGGCGTCGCCGTGGCGGGTGGTACCGGCGAAAAGGCCGAAAGGTCCACGGTGGTCCGATGCGCCGAATCCGTTTGCTGCGCCGACGCAGCTTGATACGCCGACGCATTCGGTTCCGGAGCGAGCGGTTGGGCGCTGGCCGCATCGGACTGGGCAAAGGCGCCGACTTCCAAATGGGTGGTCTCATAGGGGCTGGGGTCGATCGGCTCGAGCATGGCCCGCTCGACTGGATCGATCGCCTGAGAGTCAGCCTCCCGCTCCCCAACCTCCAACGCGCCCGCTTCGGAGGTCGCTGCCGGTGCGGTGGCATCCGAACCCCACGTGCTCGGCACCGAAGGAGCCTGCGGCACCTCTGCCCCCTGAGCCAGGTCATGGGGAGCGGCCGCCGCAGGCGTGCCATCGTTGAGCGCTCCAGCCATCGACTGAGCCGCGCCGAAAGGTGTCGTCTCGGGCGTGATCGGGGCGGGCACGGCGGCTGCGGCCAGTGCGTCGCCGGACGGCAGCGCGTCTGTCGGCAGCGCATCTGTCGACAGAGGGTCGAGGTGGACGGTCTCGGCCGCGGACGCCAGACCCGCCGGGGCCTGATGGTCGAGCAGTGCATCGGGAACTGACGGAGCGAGCTCTCCCGGGGGCTTGGTCTCATCCCCGATCAGCGATGCGAACGACACCTCGGTATCGACGAGCGGCGCTCCTTCGCGAGCCGGCTCCGTGATCTCGGCGTCGAAGGCCGGCGCCGTGTCTTCCAACAGCTCGAGGTCCGGCAGCGTCACAGTCTCCAGGGGCTCGATTGCCCGTGGCTCGTCTGCTCGCGGCACCGCGGAAGGGGATTCGGTGAAGAGGGGCTCGCTGCTCGCAGCGGAGGCCGGGTCGCTCGCAAGATCACTGCCGGAGTCACTGCTCAGCAGATCAGGGAGCGCATCGGCCTCGATGTCGGTGCCGGCCACGCCCGGAAACAGCGCGTCGCTTGCCGACTCGACGAGCGTACGTTCGACCGGCAGAAAGGCGCGGTCCATGGCCTCCGCAGCAAGCGGCGCGGAGGCTGGGGCTTCCGGAGAGGTGTCAGCCGTGGACTGGGGGGCTGGTGCGGCGGTGGGATCAGGGGCGGAATCAACGACGGTCTCAAAAACGGGCGCGGAAACGTCCGGTACCTCCGGCACGGTTGGCGCAGGCGTTGATCCCGCAGAACCCTCAGCGGTCGCGAAGACCTCCGGCAGCGGATCGAGCTCCGGCAGCGGATCGAGCTCGGGCAAGGGGTCGAGCTCGGGCACCGCCGTTGGTTCTGACGCCGTCGCCAGTGTGTCGACCGCTTCCGAAGAACCCGTCTCGATCAGCTCGAGCTCGGGATGCGTCTCGACGAGCTCGACTTCGGGCGTCTCGTGAGATGCCTCCGGAGCCAGCGCGAGCTCGAGGTCGCTCGGCGCCTCGTCTTGCGTCTCGATAGGCGGCTCTTCGACGGGCGGCTCTGCGATAGGCGGCTCTTCGATAGGCAGCTCTTCGACGGGCGGCTCTGCGATAGGCAGCTCTTCGACGGGCGGCTCTGGGGCCGGTGTCGGTGCCGAAGACGCGGCCGCGGCGCCAGCGGCGGCAGCAATTGGGCCGACCTTGAAGTCCAGGTCGCCGACTGCGGCATCGATCTCGGCTTCGACGCTGGCTTCGGTAATCGGGCCGGCGGATTTCACGGTGCTTCTGCTCACGGCGGGCTCGTCTTGCAGGGCCGGTGTAGA
Source organism: uncultured bacterium (assembly GCA_937948815.1). Lineage (GTDB taxonomy): Bacteria > Acidobacteriota > Thermoanaerobaculia > Multivoradales > J023 > J023. The sequence continues at coordinate 3,199 of CALFAM010000363.1, read as the reverse complement.
GATGCGGTCCGTATCTGGGTCGTCGCCCGTCGGACTGACGGAGGGCAGGCCAACGCCATCGACTTCCCGCTTTGCGCCTGGCGGCGGCGGCTCGAGCTCGAATGGCGCGCCTCCGACCGACACGTGATCTTCGAGAACCTTGAGAATCAGCTCCCGCCCCCGCTCGTCGAGTGCGTGAAAGCGCACGCCCGCGCCCGGGGTTCGGCTTTCGCCACCTTCTTTGACCTGGACCCAGACGACCTCTCCAACGCCTTGGAACAGGCGATATCCATCGTCGAGCTTGAAATCGAGGTCGACAATCGTGCCCGGGGGAGGCGGCGCAACCGATGGGACGAACATTCCCCCGAGCGAAACCTGTGAGGCATAGCCCGAGACGAAGTCTGCGAAGCGAAGGAAGCTTCGCTCGAGAGTAACGCCGGAGCCGTCCGGAGGCGTGATCGGTTCGGATGAATCGGGCGGTCTTGAAGCCATAGGACGATGAAAGCTCCCGCGGGCAAGCGAGCCGAAGCGTGACGTAATCGTGGTCGCCGGATTCTATCGGAAACCTTCGACCCTTGCGGCTCGCTACACTGCGCGTGGCCCTGAGCTCACCAGTCTGGCTCGGATGCGATCCCCAAACCGTCCGCCAATCGGTTGTAGTAATTGAACAAACTCGTCACCTGAGCGATGTCGTGAATCGCGACGTCGCCAAAGCCTGCGTCGCGCAATGCGTCGAGATCCGCGGCAGTCACCGATTTCGGCGCACGGGTCAGCTTGATCGCGTAGTCCAGCATGACGCGGTCCGCCGCGCTCACCGGCGCCCGCTCCGGCGCTTCCTTGACCGCGTCGACGAGCGCGTCGCCGTTCTCTGCATCCTGGATCTCGACCCGGAGATCCTCGCCGTGGGCCTCCGTTCAGTAGTGGCAGGCGTTGGCTCGCGAGACTGCGGTGGCAATCATCTCGCGCTGGGCACGCGACAGCGGGCTGTCCGGGCTGTGCATCACCTCGAGGTACAGGGCCGTCGAGGCTTGCAGCACCGGCGGCCGAGGGCTCTGCAGGCGCAAGATGTTGTAGACCTTGCCGACCCGGCGAAGCGCCTGCTCGTACAGCTGAGCCAGGAGCCCGGTCGCCTCGTCCGGGCCGACCGTTCGAATCCAGCTCATCGCGCGCCGCGGGACGCTGACGCCTGGCCGTTCGCCCCGATCGGAACCGGCGACGACGTTGCGCCCAAGATGGCACCGGTGTCCGGATCCTGGGCAAAGACGGCAATGCCGAGATCGTCCCGGCGCCACTCCGGATCAATGGCGACCCGCCACGACGCTTGCTGCGTGCCCGAGGCAGCAGGGTCGATCGTCAGGACCGACTCGAGCCGACGAACGACATTCTCGTTGTGCAGCGAGCGCCGCGCGTTCTCACCCCGCTTCACCGGGGTAACGTGCCCGCTGTCGTAGACCGCGACCTTCACCACCGGCCGTTTCGACCCTAAGGCCGCGATGACTTCGGCATCGACTTCGATCTCGAGATGCTCGTCGACCGCTGCGACCGCGGCATCCAGGCGCACGTGCCGCTCCTGGGTCGCTGCCCAGCCGATCAGGGCTTCGACCCGGTCCCGGCTCGAGCCCACGCAATGACGCCCGCCTGCGGCAACCAGCTGCGGCGTGTAGATACGGTCGTCGCGGAAGTAGCGCGCATAGGCCCGCTGGCGCTCGGTCCATTCCGGCGCCGCGAACGGATCCGTCCAGCCGATGTAGTCCCAGTAGTCGACGTGAAAGGCCAACGGCACGACTTCGACCTCCCGGCCGGCGACCTTGGTGCGGCCACCGATCTTGCCGAGGAGCTGATCGGCGGGCGGGCAGCTCGAGCAGCCCTGGGAGGTAAAGAGCTCGACGATCACCGTGATCGGCTCGTCAGCGTTCTCCGACTTCGCCTCGAGCGATGCGGCCGAGGTGAAGGCGAGGGCGGTCAGGGCCGCCGTGGCTAGGATGAATCGATTCATGGAGCTTCCTCGTCATCATTCTGGTGCAAGACTTCGGATGGCCCGCGCGCGGCCTGCAACCGTTCGGCAACGGCTTCGGCCTGGCGCATGACTCGCAGGACGTTGGTACCCACGAGCTTGCCCAAATCATCATCAGACCAGCCTCGTCTCGCCAGCTCGGCAAGCAAGGCCGGGTAACACGTAACGTCTTCGAGCCCACGGACCACGGTGCTGATGCCGTCGTAGTCTCCTCCCAGGCCGACATGGTCGACGCCTGCGATGTCGCGGATGTGCTCGATGTGGTCCGCGACTTCAGAAAGGGTTGCTCGCGGCGCGGGATGGGCCTCATCCCAGGCTGCCAGGGCCTCTTCGGCACCCTCGGGGTCACCGATCATCATGGATCCGAGACGGGCCTCTTCCGCCGCCCGTTCGGCACCATGCTCGCGAACCGCGTTCGAAATGAAGCTCGGCACGAAGGTCACCATCACCACGCCGCCGTTCTCGGGCAGCCGCCGCAGGACCTCGTCGGGCACGTTGCGCGGGTGTCCGGTCACACCGTGGGCGGAGGAGTGCGAAAAGATCACCGGCGCCTCGGTGACGTCGAGTGCGTGGTTCATCGTGGTCTCGGCCACGTGCGACAGATCTACCAACATGCCGAGGCGATTCATCTCGCGCACGACCTCTCGCCCGAAATCACTCAGCCCGCCGTGCACGGGCGGTGAGGTGGAGGCATCGGCCCAGGCGTTCGACCGCCAGTGGGTCAGGGTCATGTAGCGCGCGCCGAGCAAATAGAGCTGACGCAGGACGGCCAGTGACGCGCCGATCGAATGCCCGCCCTCGATGCCGATCAGCGAGCCGACCTTGCCATCGGCATGGAGCCGTTCGATGTCGTCGGCGGTCAATGCGAGGGCAAGCGCCTCGGGGTAGGCAGCGATCATGCGGTGGACGACGTCGATCTGCTCGACCACCGCGCGCACGCCTTCGGCGCCCTCGAAATCGACCGGTACGTACACGGACCAGAATTGCCCGCCGACACCGCCCTCGGTGAGACGAGGCAGATCGGTGTGAGTCGGATCCTCGATCTGGCGCAGATCCGCCCTCAGGTCGATGCGGGCGAGCTGACGGTCGAATTGTTGCCGAATGGCCCACGGAAGATCGTTGTGACCATCGATCAACGGCACGCGATCGAGCAAGGCGCGGGCGCGTGCCACGGCATCGGCGTCGAGCCCGGGCACGACGCACGTC
>CALFAM010000362.1 GCA_937948815.1 uncultured bacterium | reverse complement strand
GTCTTCGCGACCGTGCTCGGCGAGGGCGTCTCGGAGCTGCGGAACAAGGCTGCGATGCCCGGCCGCGAGGGAGCTGACCCCGACGATGTGCACGTCATTCTCCACGGCCTGCTGCGCGGTCTCAGCCGGTGTCTGGAACAGTGGACCGACATCGACGTCGAAGCCGAGGTCGACGAAGGCCGTGGCAATCACTTTCTGGCCGCGATCGTGACCGTCTTGCCCCATCTTGGCGACCAAGATGCGCGGCCGGCGACCCTCCTGCTCGGCGAAGCGATCCGCTACGGCGACCACCTGATCCAACTCGTCGCGGGTGTCCATGGCCCGACCATATACCCCGGTCACGCCGCGCGTCTCGGCGCGGTGGCGCCCGAAGACCTCGGCCATCGCCTCACTCATCTCCCCGACCGTGGCCCCGGCCCGCGCGGCGGTCACCGAGTGGGCGAGCAGATTGTCGTCATCCTGCCGCTGCTCAGCGGCGCGGATCCGCGATGCACATGCTGACAGGGCGGCCAGCGCTTCGGCGACCGCACGATCGTCGCGCGAAGCCCGTAAGGCCTCGAGGCGCGCCACCTGTGCCTGCCGTACGGCCGTGTTGTCGACCTGAAGGACGTCGATCGGCTCTTCGTGCTCCGGCCGATACCTGTTGACGCCGACAATGGTCTGCGCCCCGGCATCGATCTGCGCCTGGGTGCGGGTCGCGGCCTCTTCGATGCGCATCTTGGGCAAGCCGCTTTCGAGTGCCTTGGCCATGCCACCGAGCCCTTCGATCTCGCGAATGTGCGCGCGCGCCCGCTCCGCGAGATCGTGGGTCAGCCGCTCGACATAGTAGCTGCCACCCCACGGATCGATCACCCGGCAGGCACCGGTTTCGTGTTGGATGAAGAGCTGCGTATTGCGGGCAATGCGCGCACTCTCTTCGCTCGGCAGCGCAAGGGCTTCGTCGAGCGAATTGGTGTGCAGCGACTGGGTGTGGCCATGCACCGCCGCCATCGCTTCGATACACGTCCGGCTGACGTTGTTGTAGACGTCTTGCGCGGTCAGGCTCCAACCCGAGGTCTGGCAGTGGGTCCGCAGCATCATCGACTTGGGGTTCTCGGCCCCCATCGCATGCGTCATCTCGGCCCACAGCAATCGGGCGGCCCGCAGCTTGGCCACCTCCATGAAGTAGCTCATGCCCATGGCGAAGAAGAACGACAGACGCGGCGCGAAACGATCGACCGCAAGCCCGGCATCGATGCCTGTGCGCAGGTATTCGAGCCCGTCGGCGAGGGTGTAGCCGAGCTCGAGATCCGCGGTCGCCCCGGCCTCCTGCATGTGGTAGCCGGAGATCGAGATGCTGTTGAAGCGCGGCATGTGACGGGCGGTGAAGCGGAAGATGTCCCCGATGATGGCCATCGACGGCGACGGCGGATAGATGTAGGTGTTGCGCACCATGAACTCTTTGAGCACGTCGTTCTGAATCGTGCCCGTGAGCTTCTCGGGTGCCACCCCCTGCTCCTCGGCGGCCACCACGAAGAGTGCCAGGATCGGCAAGACCGCGCCATTCATGGTCATCGACACGCTCATGCGGTCGAGGGGAATGCCCGCGAAGAGGATGCGCATGTCCTCGATCGAGTCGATCGCGACCCCCGCCATGCCGACGTCGCCGGCGACCCGCGGATGGTCGGAGTCGTAGCCGCGGTGGGTCGCCAGATCGAAGGCGATCGACAGCCCACGCTGCCCAGCCGCCAGGTTCTGGCGGTAGAACGCATTCGACGCCTCGGCGGTGGAAAAGCCGGCGTACTGGCGAACCGTCCAGGGTCGCTGAAGGTACATGCTGGAGTACGGGCCCCGGACAAACGGCGCAAAGCCAGGCAAGGAGGCCAAGTGCTCGACAGGCGCGAGGTGCTCGGGCCCGTACACCGGCGGAACCTCGATGCCTTCCGGTGTCTGCCAGAGGCTTCCGGCCGCCTCCTCGGCCGCCGGAGGGACCAGGCACGGGCCGTGGTTCAGCCCGCCGCCCTTCTCCGCGCCGGCAAAAGCCGGATCGTCGTAGGCCAGGCGGCCAAAGTCAGGCCAGCGTGTCATCGAGCCTCCGCCTCGGTATCGATGGTTCGGTCGGATTCAATGCGGAGCTCCGCGTGCACACGGCACAAAATGCTGTAGAGGTCGAAGGCGTCATCGAGCAGAAGATCCGCACCCGCTCCCCGCCAGAAGGTCTCGCTTTCATGCTTGGCGGTCACCAGCACCAAGCGCGCACCAGCGTCCCGCATGCGACCGAGGTGCGCTGGACCTTCGTCACGCAGTGCCGCGTCCGCACCACAAAGAACCACCACCTTCGAGCCGACCCGAGCGAGCATCGCGCCGACTTCCGAAGCATCTTCTTGTCGCGAGGCATGGTGTTCCTCTGTCGCGACGCCGCCAACCGCCAGCGCGCGGGAAGCGACGGAAACGGGTCCTTGGTAGTCGGCTTGTGCGCCGACGGTTACCAGCACCACGGTTGGCCGCATGCCATCGGCCGCCACGCGATCGGCGGCCGCCCGCAGGGCTTCGAAACGCGCGGTCGGCCTGCGGACCGTCAATCGGCGGACGGACGCGGATGGGTCTCCGGCCGTCGTGGCAGGAGCAGCTCCTCGGGTCTCTTCGCGATCGGGAAAGGCGGTCACGCCCACCCATCGATCCCGCCGCGTGGCCACGTCACGCGCGTGCCTGGCCGCATGCTTGGCGTAGCGCTCGTCGAGCGAGCCATCACGGAGGGCAACGCCGATGCCGCCCTGCGTTTCGAAGCTACGTACCAGCTCCCAGGCTGCGCGTGCGAGCTGGTCGGTGATGGCTTCGAGGAACCAACTTCCGCCCGCCGGATCGGCAACCCGGCCGAGGTGCGCTTCCTCAGCCAAGATGTGCTGGGTCGTGAGCGCCAGTCGGCGGCCCAGCATCTCGCCTTCGTCCGACGTGTCGAACGGCTCGAGAATCAGGCCGTCCACACCGGCGACCAGGGCGGCGAATCCTTCCACCGTGGCACGCAGCTGATTGATCCAACGACCATAGCCCGTACGCTCGACCCCCGCGGTGGTCACGTAGACCGCTGCGGCACGAGCACCGGCCGTGGCACCAGCTGCATACATCGCCCGCGACCAGAGACGACGCAGGGCGCGAAGCTTGGCCAGCTCCCCAAAGACGTCACGGCCGACCGTCATGGTGAAACGCAGCTTGCTTGCCGCTGCGTCGACCGATAGCCCCCCCGCCGTCATCGCGCGCATGTAGGCAAGCGCGCTGGCGATCGACGCAGCTACTTCATCTGTGGCCGTGGCACCGGCCTCGCGGTGCGGCACGCTGGACACCATCACACTTCGCCAACCGGGCGCGTGCTCGTGGGCCCAGCTCGCGGTCTCCACCAGGTCGTCCAGGCTGGCGTCCACCCCAGCTCCGTCGACTGTGCCTTCTGCCAGCCAGGCGAAGGGATCGATCGCGAGGTCGATGTCGAGGCTCCCGGCCGACAAACGAGACGGGAGCTGGCGCCCGAACCGTGAGGTCCCGGGTCCGAGATCGAGCACCAGGCTACAGCCCTCGAGGTCGAGATCAGCCCATGGCACTGCGGTAGTGGAGTCGGGAGGAAGACCTGGCTCGGGTCCCCAATCATCGCCTCCCTGGCCATGCGATCCCGGGTCATCACGACCGTGGAGCCAGAACAGGTCTGCACCCCCGGCACGCTCGTGCGCGAGCGCCTCTCGCACCGCAGCACGGTCCGTCTGCTCGATCCGGCAACCCACTCGCGGCGGTCGCACGTGCTCGGCGAGACGTACCCCGCGCGTGTGGTCTCCAGTGCCCGGCGGCGGCGTGGGCGGGAGAGCGTCCAGCGCGGTATAGAGACCCTCCCAGGCAAAGCCCGAAGGCCAGTGCTCGGCGTTTCTCTCCTTCAAACCTGGCCAGGCATCCCGGCTCGGCATGGGGAACGATCGAAACAGCGGGCGGTCGGATTCAGACATGATTCGGTGGGTCCCTGAGGTCGTCGGACCCTAGCATAGGGATGCCTTGCCGCCACGCCCTTCTTGCGATCCGCTCACGTCACCCGAACGCTCAAAACTGGGGCCCGACCGACACGCGTCGTTTTGGTGCAACCGTCCCAAACCGGAACAACAATCGGAACGCATTCGGCGCACACGCGAGACATCGAACGCTCACGGCAAGCGCCGATCAGAGCGCGCCTGGATGCCGCCCGATGCGCGATGCCGAGAACGACCCACGGCCAGACACCGCAAGGCTCCAGCACGACGAACTTCGTAGGGAAACTGCAGAAAGGAAAAAGAGCCCGCCGGTACCGTCCACCTCAATCAAAAGATGACGAGGCCACCGGCGGGGTTCGGGGAAATGCAGGAGAGCTCGCCCCGCTCGCACGCAACGCAACCCACCCTCAAACGAATGCAAGGATCCGTTTTCGGAGGCGAGCCCCCCAACCTTTGCGTTTTGGGGGTGTCGCCGCGAATCGCTCCGTTGTGGTCCGCACGATGTGTTAGGTCGGAGCGTTTCGTGTCGACACTCTCTACTAAAGCAAGTGACGTGCCAGGTCGATTCTGAAGACGCCATCCTCGGAGGAGACAGCCGTTCTTCCCGCCTGTGACTCAGACCGCGCGGAGCCAGTCGATGACCTGTGACTCCAGGGAACGCGGGGGCCCCCAGCCGAGGTCGACCTTGGCGGGAACGTGAACATGACCGCCTCGCGTCAGCCACTTGAGCTCGAGATCGCCCGCCTCTGCCGCCCACGTCCTGATGCTGGCCGCCGGAACCATCGGATCGTCCCGAACCGCCACCAGTAGGGCCGGCGTCCTCAGTCGGTGAAGCCGGGGGCCGACGCTGGCACGCTCGTAGTAGTCCGCAACGCTGGCGAAGCCGAAACGCGGCACCACCGATGCGGCGTCGAAACCGCGCAGGGTCGTGGTCGTGCGAACGGCCTCCGGATCGCCTGGGAAGGTCGGGTGACGCGCGACGATGACCTCGTAGGCTGCACGCAACTTACGCAGCACCACCTTGCGATAGATCGCGGCAGACGGCGCGTCGATTCCGGCTTGGGCGCGTGCCAGGTCGAGGGGCGCACAGATCGCGGCGACACGTGCGAGACGAGGCGTATCGATGTCGCCGGTGGCAGCACGGAGCACGATATGGCCACCCAAGGAATAGCCCAGCAGAAAGATCCGCTCGAAGGGCGCCAGCGCCGGATGATCGACCACCACCTGCAGATCGCTGCCGAGGCCAGCATGGTAGAGATCGGCGCCGTCGCCATCCGCGCCGCGCTGGCTCATCCGCAGGCTCGCCATTCCCACCGCAGATGCTGCCCGCGCAGCACGCGCCAGGTAGGCGCTGCTCGCCGAGCCGCCCAATCCGTGAACCAGCACCACGACATCGCGCGCGCCAGGCGGCACGTGCAGCGTCCCACGCAGTGGAACGACCCCGACCTCGGACACGACCTGGGCATCCCAAGGCCCACCAGTCGGCGGTATCGGTGGCTGGAGTCGGTCGCGAAGGTACGGCAAGACCGTCCAAAAATGAGCTGAAGTCGGCATGATGTTGGGTAGGCTAGGCATCCCTATGAAGACAAGCTCCTATTGGCTCAAGATCCTGCTCTGCTTGCTGGTCTTGATTCCGGTTTTCTCAGCCCCGCCCTTCGTCGCCACGACGGTCTACGAGAACGACTCGACGAAGCTCGCCACGGATTCGCCCAAGGCCGCGTTCCTCCTCGCGCAGTTCGCCAAGGCCAATGCCGAGATCCAGATGCGCACGGAGCGCCAAGACAACTGGTTCTACCTCAAGTTCATCATTGTCGGCGCGCTCTTCTTCGCGTTCCTGACCCACACGTCTTTCCTCAAGACCTCGGATCGCGTCACGATCGAATCCATCGAGCAACTCACCGAATCCCCCGCCACGCCGAGCATTCTGGCGGTTTCCTGCGTGCTGTCGCTGATTATCGACGTGCATCTGCGCACCGAGTCCTTGATCATTGGCCAGCTCGGTGCCTGGATCGCCAACTACCTCGAGCCCCTCTTCCTCCCCACGCACGAAGACCCGACCGTGGGTGGATTCTTGGGCTGGGAATCCCTCCTCCAAGCACATGGCGGCTTTCACGCCGATCCCTTTTACCAGTTCACCCAGTCAGGTCACTACCATGCCCTGACTGTGTTGCTCTACATCGCCTTCGTTGGTGCCCTCGACGCGCACCTACGCAGCGCCAAGGGAAGGCTGCCGCCGAACGTCAGGGGCCTGCTCCTAGCTTGTTTTCTGGTGGTCCACGTTTCGGCCATTGCATTCGCCTGGGCAGCCCACACCCTTCCGGCGGCCTTCCGCTTCGAAATCCTGAACTTGGAGAGCTTGAGCTTGAAGTCGCCAGCAGCCGGTGGCCTGTATGCGGCCATGGCCTCGTTGCTGCTGGTCATCAACTGGCGAACCCTCGCGAGGCTTCGTCAACCGGCACGGGAATCATCCGGCGACGAATCGATCTCGGATCGCCCTTGATCGGAACCCGCGAGCGCCTGCGGCGGCGAGCGGCCAGAGGCGATCCAACGTGATCAGAGCCCAGGGGATCCAGACCAGCGTACGTGGTGGAGACTGTCGGGGCGTGGGGGCAGGAAGGCCGTGTGCGCAACACAGCATCGTTGCCGACCAGCGGGGTGCGCGAGGCCGGCAACGATGCGGGTGGGGTGCTAGACCGCGCCGATCAGCTCAGTCTGGCTGAAGAAGAAGGCCGTCTCGATGGCGGCATTCTCGTCCGAGTCGCTACCGTGGACCGCGTTCTCCTCGATCGAAGTTCCGAATTCGGCCCGCAGGGTGCCAGGCTCGGCCTTCGAAACATCGGTCGCGCCCATGACGTCACGAAGGTGACGAACAGCGTTGTCGCGCTCGAGGGCGGCCGCGACCACCGGGCCGCGGGTCATGAAGGCCACCAGGTCACCGTAGAACGGACGCTCGGCGTGGACGGCATAAAAGGCCTGGGCCTGGGCTTCGGTGAGGCGCAGCTTGCGAACGGCGCGGATGGAGAATCCTTCCTTCTCGATGCGAGCGAGGATCGCTCCCGTGTTGCCGGCGGCAACAGCATCCGGCTTGACGATGGTCAGCGTATGGCGGGCCATGTTGGTTGCTCCTTTCGAACGACCGTAGCCATCATCTCGGCACGGTCATGAGTGGTTTCAGATTCGAAGTCGGCGAAACAGGCGTGAGCCGGCTTCGCCTCATGGGGTCGAAGACGGTGCCGGAAGGGTCTCCAGCGCACCATCTGCCGATTCGAGGCAGTAGGCCTTACCCACTGCTTCGAGACTCCCGTCCGGCGCCACCAAGACGGCCGCACCAGCCGGGATGCCGAGCCCACAGGAACCGCCGCTACGCAAGAGCGTGCGCAAGCGTCGGTCGTGGCCGGGCTCGAAGTTGGGCTCGATCACCACGTCGGGTAGCAGGCCGAGGCCATTCAGGGTCTTGCCGCCGAACAGACTGCGCGCCCGCGCACCGAGGGCCTGCGCTGCCGCGGCAATGGCCACGACCGCACCGCCCGAGGCGAGCAGATCGTTCATCCCTTCGATCACCGGCGTATCCCGCACGGCATCGATCAGACGATCCGCGACGCCGCCGCCGAGGTAGACCGCAGCGGCTGCGGCCAAGCGCTGCCGATTCTTGCCGCGACGCGCGTCGCGCGGCCGATAAATCGGCAGCAGCTCTGCGTGACGCTCGAAGTACTCGTCGAGATAGACGGCGAAGTGGCGTCCGTAGTCCGCCGAGCCACTGGCCGCCGGCACGAATACCACCTCACCTTCTCGGGTCTTGCTCAGCCATGCGCGGTCAGCGTCCTCGGTCTCCTCGAAGCTGAACTCGCCACCCCCGAGGAGCGCCAGCCAGCCAGATCCGGGGACCACACGTCGAACTTTCATGGCTTTGCTCGCGTCGCCTATCTCGATGGATCGAAACGCCGTCAGCCCGCGAGAGCAGCGGCCATGGTCGAGCCGAGCTCGGCTGGCGATTCGACGACGCGGATACCCGCATCGCGCATGGCTTCCATCTTGGCCTCGGCCGTGCCCTTGCCGCCGCTGACGATGGCACCGGCGTGGCCCATGCGTCGTCCCGGAGGTGCTGTGCGACCGGCGATGAAGCCGACCACGGGCCGGTCGTAGTTCTCCTTCACCCACGCCGCGGCATCTTCTTCGGCCGAGCCGCCGATCTCGCCGATCACGATCACGCCGTCGGTGTCGTCGTCCTCGGCGAAGGCGCTGAGCACGTCGATGAAGCTGGTGCCGTTGACCGGATCACCGCCGATGCCGACGCAGGTCGACTGGCCCAGGTCCAGGTTCGACAGCTGCCAGACCGCCTCGTAGGTCAGGGTACCGGAACGACTGATGACGCCGATCCGCCCAGGCTTGTGGATGTGACCGGGCATGATGCCGATCTTGGCCTGCCCCGGCGTGATCAGTCCCGGACAGTTGGGGCCGATCAGGCGGCAGTCCTTGTCTTCCATGAAGGCCTTGACCTTGATCATGTCGCGCACCGGGATGCCCTCGGTGATGGCCACGATCAGCTCGATGCCGGCGTCCGCAGCCTCCATGATCGCGTCGGCCGCGAACGGTGGCGGCACGAAGATCATCGTCGCATTGGCCTCGGTCTTCGCACGCGCATCGTGCACCGAGTCGAAAACCGGAATGCCCTCGAAGTCCTGTCCCCCCTTGCCGGGGGTCACGCCCGCCACCACCTGGGTGCCGTATTCTTTACATCCGATGGCGTGGAAGCCGCCCTCCTTGCCAGTGATGCCCTGCACGAGGAGACGCGTGTCGTTGTTCAACCAGATGGCCATCAGGCACCTCCCGCGGCTGGGGCGCCGCCCACTGCTTTCACAGCTTTCTCGGCCGCATCGGCCATGTGTCCGGCAACGATGAAGTCGAAGTCGGCCTCTTCGAGAATCCGCCGTCCTTCTTCGACATTGGTGCCCTCGAGGCGCACCACGACCGGCAGCGTGACGTTGCCGAGCTCTTCGATCGCGCCGACGACGCCGCGCGCGATGCGATCGGTGCGGGCAATACCGCCGAAGATGTTGATCATCACCGCGCTGACGCTCGGGTCGGAAACCAAGATCCGGAACGCGTTCTTGACCGCATCCTGACTCGCCGAGCCACCGACATCGAGGAAGTTGGCCGGTTCAGCACCGTAGAGCTTGATGATGTCCATGGTCGCCATGGCCAGGCCGGCGCCGTTGACCATGCAACCGATGGTGCCGTCGAGCTTGATGTAGTTCAGCCCGAACTTGCCGGCTTCGACCTCGAGGGCATTCTCTTCGGCCTCGTCGCGCATCGCCGCGATGTCTTTGTGGCGGAAGAGCGCGTTGTCGTCGAAGGTCATCTTCGCGTCGAGGGCCAGGACGTCGCCGGCGCCGGTGATCAGCAAAGGGTTGATCTCGGCTAGCGAAGAATCCGTCTCGACATAGGCCTTGGCCAGGCCGAAGAGCAGCTTGGTGGCCTGCTTGGCCGTGGTGCCGGTGAGCTCCAGGCCGCCAACCACTGCGCGTGCCTGGAAGGGCAGCAGCCCGAGGTGCGGATCGAAGTGCTGGCGCACGATGGCATCGGGATCTTCCTCCGCCACTTCTTCGATGTTCATGCCGCCGGCGCGCGACGCCATGATCATCGGCTGCCCCGCGTCGCGGTCGTGGGTGACCGCCAGGTAGATCTCATGCGCGATATCAACGGCCGATTCGACCAAGATCTTGCGCACTTCCTGCCCTTCGGGGCCGGTCTGCGGGGTCACCAGCTGCATGCCGAGAATCTGCTCAGCATGCGACTCGGCCTCGTCGGGCGAACCTGCGAGCTTGACGCCGCCACCCTTGCCGCGCCCACCCGCGTGAATCTGCGCTTTCACCACGCAGCGACCACCCAGCTCCTCGCAGTGCCGCCGTGCTTCCGCCGGGCTGTCGGTGACAAAGCCCTCGGGAGTCGGGACACCGTATCGGCGCAGGATCTCCTTCGCCTGGTATTCGTGAATCTTCAAAGCGAGCTCCTAATCGGATTGAGGAATGTGCGACGGGAAGCGGCTCTGGTCGGGGAAACGCGCCGGCCTGCCGTCGGCGGCCGAGCATAGCAGGGAGAACGGCCGGATTGTACGCCTACGCCCAGGGCTCCAAATGCATTCCCATCACGAGCCTTGACGGTCTTGTTTCAATCGCCTCGGCTGCGGCTGCCACGTGCCGGCAATCCCATCGAGAAGGGCGTCCCGATCAAGCCTCGTCCCGCTTGATGCCGTATTGCTCCATCTTCTTATAGAGATTGGAGCGCGGGGTGTCGACCGCGGTGGCGGTGGCGGTGACGTTCCACTTGTTCTCTTCGAGCTTGCGCACCAGGAAGAGGCGCTCGGCTTGCTCGCGGAACTCCCGCAGGGTGCCGATGGCGAGAAAGGCGTCGGACATCTCGGAGCGCGCCGCGCCGGTGATGGCGAGAATGTCCTCGCGCCGGATGACATCCCCCGAGGTCAGAATCAGCAGACGCTCGACGAGATTCTTGAGCTCGCGTACGTTGCCGTGCCAGGGCAGGCTCTTGAAGTGGTCGAGGGCATCGTCGGCAAAGCGCTTGGCCGTGTAGTGGTTGGCGGCGGCGTAGCGGCGGACGAAGTAGTCGACCAGGGGTGGAATGTCCTCGATGTGCTCACGCAGCGCAGGCGTGCGGATCGGAATGACGTTCAAGCGGTAGAAGAGGTCCTCACGAAAGTTGCCGGCTTCCATCTCGGCCCGCAGGTCGCGATTGGTCGCTGCCACGACCCGCACATCGACCCGAACCACGCTGGCAGCACCCACCGGCTCGACCTCGCCGTTCTGCAACACCCGCAAGACCTTGGCCTGGGTTCGCGCCGACATGTCTCCGATCTCGTCGAGGAAAATCGTGCCTCCGTGGGCCGCGACGAACTTTCCGATCTGCTTGCGCGACGCCCCGGTGAAACTGCCCTTCTCGTGACCGAAGAGCTCCGACTCGATCAGCTCTTCGGGAATCGCCGCGCAGTTCACTTGAATCAACGGCCGTTCACGTCGCGCGCTGGCGCGGTGGACTGCCTGGGCGACCAGCTCCTTGCCGGTGCCGCTCTCCCCCGTCACCAGCACCGTGGCCGGCGTCGGCGCCGCCTTCTCGATCGTCTCGCGCAGGCGCGCCATCGCCGGAGACGCGCCGATCAGCTCGTCCGGTTCGTGGCGGAGAACGCGGTTCTCGGCTTCCAGACGCGAGCTCTCGAGCGCATTGCGAAGCGACAGCAGAACGCGTTCCCGCTGGAGCGGCTTTTCGAAGAAGTCATAGGCGCCGCCACGGGTCGCCTCGACTGCCGTCGTCACGTCGCCATGTCCGCTGACGATCAAGACGGGCATCTCGTAACCGCGTTGGCGGAAGTTGGCCAGCACCTCGAGGCCGTCCATTTCCGGCATCTTGATGTCGAGCAACACCGCATCCGGTGCGCGCTCGGCGACCTTCGCGAGCGCCTCGGAGCCACTGCCAGCCTCGTCGACGCGGTAGCCCTCGAACTCGAGAATCATGCGCAGGCTCTCGCGGATCGAACGCTCGTCGTCGACGATCAACACAGCGGGTTGGTGGTTTCGCTTGCTCATGAGCTTCCTCGGGAACCATGGCATCGGTTGGCACACCAGCACACATCCTGCGCTGGCAGACACGAGAGGCCGTCCAAATACAAAAAGGCCGGCGCGCGGACGCTACAAAAAGGCCGGCGCGAACGCCGGCCCCGTCCTGCGCGATGCGTAGGCTACCTCAGGGAACCTGGATGAAGGCGAAGAAAGCGACGGCTTGCTCTCCCGATCGCGGATCGAAACGCCGCACGTAGAGGCGCAGGTGACCGCCGCTTCCCACCGACGACACAGCTTCTTCGAACGCGCGCACGCTCTCGATCTTCGTGCCGTTGACCTCTGCGATGACGTCGCCGGGAATGACGTTCGCCTCACCAAGTGGGCTCGAGCCAGCGAGCGCGCTCACCCACACACCTTCGAGCGAATCCGGCAGGTTGTGATTCTCCCGGATCGACGAGTTCAGGTCCTGGTACTGAAGTCCCAGCCACTCGATCTCTTGCTCTTCCGATTCTTCCTCGCGTCCGGGGAGCTCGACGGCGACCTCGTTGCCAATCGAACGCTCGCCCAGCGTTATCTGCTTGCGCAGTTCTTTGCCCTCGCGGAAGACCAAGACGTCGACCTTCTGGCCCGGCGGCATCGCCGATACATGGTCGATCAGGGTCCGGGTGTCGTCGACCTTCTTGCCATCGACCTCGAAGATCACATCGCCATGCTGCAAACCGGCGCGCTCGGCCGGCCCATCGGCCACCAGGCTCTGGGCGAAGACACCACGGACGTCCTCGAGCCCGAAGGCTGCTGCCGCTTGGTCCGTGACCGGCGCGATGTTGACCCCCAAGTAGCCACGCTTGACGATTCCCGTATCGCGCAGCTGCGGAAGGATCCGCTCCAAGGTCTCCACCGGCACGGCAAATCCGATGTTCTCGGCACCGTAGTTGATCGCCGTCGCAATACCCACGACCCGCCCCGCCGTGTCGACCAGCGGTCCGCCGGAGTTGCCGAAGTTGATCGCGGCATCGGTTTGGATGAAGTTCTCGAGCGAGGCGTCGCGGGTAATGTTGATGCTCCGGCCCTTGGCGCTCACGACGCCGACCGACACCGAGTTCTCGAGGCGCAAGGGGCTTCCGATGACCATGATCCAGTCGCCCGGGCGCAAGGCACCACTATCGCCCAAGGCAAGGAAAGGCAGCTCCTTGTCGGTCTCGACCTGCACCAGGGCCAGATCGGTCGCTGGGTCGACACCCTTGACCTCGGCTGGGTAGACCTCGCCATCGACAGTGACCTGCAGCGCTTCGGCATCCTCGATGACGTGGTAGTTGGTCACCACCAAGCCATCCGGGCTGATCACGAAGCCGCTACCTGACGACTCGCGACGTGGGCGGTCCCGCTCCTCTTCCTGCTCACCCCGCGGCGAGCGACGTGGGCGGAAGAACTCGAAGGGGTCGACGCGACGCCGACGATCGACCGTTTCGACTTCAATGAAGGCGACTGCGGGTGAAACGGCATCGGCCAAATCCGCGAAACTCGAGACGCCGCCCACAGGTACGGAGACCTGGACGGCGCCTGCAGCAGGCTGCGGCGCGGCACTGACGGCTGGGGTCAAGTTGGTGCCACCAGCCAGGACCATACCGAACGCCACGGCGGCCAGCACCAACATCAAGGTGAAGACAGTACGTCCACGGCTTTCGGTCATCGAATCTGCTCCTCGGGTCGTGGGAAATAAGGAAAGTTCTCTGGGCCGGCATCCAACACCCGCCTTGTACGGTTCTAAGGCTTAGCAAGTTCGCTGCCAACTGCCTGACGGATGCAAGTTTCGGCAGAAAACGACGCTTCGTGTGAATTCCAGAGCGCCACTCACGCACATGTGCCAAAATGGCGCTCGCAGGGAACGCGAACGGCAGAAAACGCGGGGGCCCCAGCCCCTTCCTCGAACCGTCGCCGAGCGTGCAGAATGCCCACAATTGGGCCAATGGGTGGGATTGCGCTCAGCACCCTGCTGACGTATACTGAATCCGCCAGCTTTCTCCATTGGGGAGGTGGGTGTTTCGCCCACCCTTTTTGTATGGGCAGAAAGAGGCCGTACAGGCAAAATGAACGCCACGGTCACTGCCGACAAAAACCCCGGAGACGCCGGCCCGAGTACTGCGGGCGACCGTCACGAGGACGGCTCCGCGAGACGACGACGAGGAGCAAACGAGACGAAGACGATGAGCCGACCGGTCCTGGCTATGGAGCTCGAGCAAGAGTTTCGTGCCGTAGCCGACGGCGAAGGCTGCGAGCTGGTGCATGTCGGGTTTCACGGCAACATTCTACGCGTGACACTCGATCATCCCGATGGCGTGACGCACGAGCATTGTGCAAGCGTTTCAAGACAGCTCTCGGCTCTCCTCGATGTCGACGACTTCGGCGCAGGCCGCTACGTGCTCGAAGTCTCCTCACCTGGGCTTGACCGGCCGCTTTACCGCCCCGAGGACTGGCAACGTTTCGTCGGTAACCTCATTCGCGTTACGTTTGTCGAGCGCAAGGACGGCGAGTCGCGCAAGCGCACCTTCGTCGGTCGGCTCGAAACGTTCGAAAATCGTGATGGGGGGCAGGCCCGAGTAGTCGACGAAGCCAACGACTCGGTGCAGAACATCTCCTTGCTCGACGTCGAGCAGGCTCGCCTCGAGATCGAGCTCTGAGCCAGCACCCGCTTCCCTGTTCGAGAGCAAATTAGGCTGAGGACGTAAGCAGCATGCCCCAGGTACAGCAATCTCCCG
>CALFAM010000361.1 GCA_937948815.1 uncultured bacterium | reverse complement strand
GAGGAAGGCCGCTACCATGCGGGCCGGTAGCTCGAGGGTCTCGGAGGCAGGGGTCGACCAAATGGCCGCGGTCATCGGGATCAGGTAGCCGCCGAGGAACGACTGCGAGAATCCCTGCCCCGCGAGGAACTCCGTCAGACTCAGCTCGTCGCCGGCAGACAGCAGGGCCCGCGCTCGCTTGTTGAACCGAACGATGTCCACCAGCATGCGGTAGAACGAGCCTCGAACGAGGTTGCGGCGCTGCGCGAAGAGCGCGTTCAGGTCGCCGCCACCGTATTCGAAACCCGTCTTCTCGGAGCGCACGCTGAAGCTCATGTCGCTCGGCTGGCTTTCGACCCCCAAGGTATCGAGCAAGCGGCAGAAGAACGGGTATGTCCGCTCATTGAAGACGATGAATCCGATATCGAGCGCCAAGGGCGTGCCCGGCTCCTGCTGACTCGGCCCCTGCTGACTCGGCGCCTCTGCGAAAATTGTCCGCGTGTGACCACCGAGTTGGTCTGCGGCCTCGAACAGCTCGACGTCGTGGTGGTCGGCGAGTAGCCAAGCCGCGGTTAGTCCCGAGACACCGCCACCAACGACCGCGATCTTCATCCCGCGCGCTCGGTCGCCCCCACGTTCCGTGGTTTGACGCGACGCCTGCTCGTCTCCCAAGGATGTCATCCGGCACGGCTCCGGTCGGGGACCTGCTTCGGAAGCCACGGCCAGAAAGCCGGCGTGCTCTCGATGTAGGACCGGTAGCCGGGGCGCCGCTCGCCGATGTCCTTCTCCAGAAGGGCGACTCCTGAGACTTTCAGCAACAACACATTCATGATCACTGGTGCGAGGAGCGTCAAGCTCGCCAAGGACAGCCGCCAGGTCGACCCCGGGAGCGCGATGGCCATGGCCAGAAGCCAGTGCCCCCACCACACCATGGCGTCGCCGAAGTAGTTGGGGTGCCGCGTGTAGCGCCAGAAACCGTGGCGCAGGACCGACCCACGGTTGGCTGGGTTGCGCTTGAACCGTACGAGCTGAAAATCACCCCCCGCCTCGAATGCGAAGCCGACCAGCCAAGCCACCACGCCCGCCCAAGCCAAGATCGCCCAGGCTCCTGCGGGTCCATCCGCCGCCGACAGGCCAGCGACGCCCAGTTGCCAGAACGATGCATCACCTGGCAGGCCCGAGACGTCGCGCCCAAGGCTGACCAGCAGCGGCAGGCTGATCAACAGGATGAGCGCCGCCTGCAGGTAGAAGACGGTGAACAGACTGCGCCACCACCAAGAAGGGCCGCCTCGGGCACGCATCTCGGCGTAGCGGCGATCCTCGCCATGGCCGAGGTTGCGCACGAGGATGTGGACGGACAGTCGACAGCCCCAAACGGTGACCAAGGCCAGCAGGAGCCACTGCGCCAACGTGCCCGGCGTGCCCACGGCAAGGCGATAGATCCATGCCACCAGCACGAATCCCATGCCCCAAGCCGCGTCGATGATCGAGGCGTCTCGAAGCCGCACGCTGAGCAGCCAAAGCGCCGTCATGGCGGTCAAGATCGCTGCCGCGGCCGAGGCCAGCAGCCAGGGTATCGTCATGAAAGCGGTCCTTCGAGTCGAGCCGAAATTGGCTCGTAGTTGACCATTTCGCTTCCTTCGGAGAATTGGATGCGCGACGACGGATACAGAACCGACTCCAGTGTGGTAAAAGGCTGCCCATGAAGACGCAGGAATACATCGATCTCGAAGAGCGCCTCGGTGCGCACAATTACCACCCCCTCGATGTCGTGATCGAGCGTGGCGAAGGCGTCTGGGTTTGGGACGTCGACGGTCACAAGTATCTCGACATGCTCGCGGCCTACGGCGCGGTCAACCAAGGGCACTGCCATCCCAAGATCGTCGCCACGATGCTCGAGCAGGCCCCCAAGCTGGCCCTGACCTCACGCGCCTTCCGCAACGATCAACTTCCGGGCTTCTACCAGACCCTGACGGAAATGGTCGGCTACGACAAGGTTCTGCCGATGAATACTGGCGCGGAGGCGGTCGAGACCGCCATCAAGGCAGCGCGCAAGTGGGCCTATGAGGTCAAAGGCGTGGCCCCCGACCAGGCTGAGATCTTGGTCTTCACCGAGAACTTCCACGGCCGCACCACGACGATCGTGAGCTTCTCCTCGGACGAGCAGACCAAGGCTTCGTTCGGCCCCTACCCCGCTGGCTTCCGTGTCGTCCCCTACGGTGATGCCGAGGCCGTGACCGCCGCGATGAACCCCAACGTCGCCGCGATCATGATCGAGCCCATTCAGGGCGAGGGTGGCATCATCGTGCCGCCCGACGGCTTCCTTCGGCACTTGCGGGCGCTCTGCGACGAGCACAACGCGCTGTTCATCGCCGATGAGATCCAGTCTGGTCTCGGCCGCACGGGCCGCCTACTGGCCGTCGAGCACGAGGGTGTGCGCCCCGACATCGTGATTCTCGGCAAGGCACTCTCCGGCGGCATGTACCCGGTCTCGGCGATCGTCGCCGACGACGCGGTGATGAACGTCTTCAAGCCTGGCGACCACGGGTCGACCTATGGCGGCAACCCGCTCGGCACCAAGGTCGCGGTCACCGCGCTCGAGGTCCTGCGGGACGAGAAGCTGGTCGAGAACTCCGACGAGCTCGGCCGCTACGCCCTCGAGCGCCTGCAAGCCCTCGACACACCGAACATCAAGGAAGTGCGTGGTCGCGGCCTGTGGATCGGCGTCGAGCTGAACCCCGAAGCCGGTGGCGCCCGTCGCTTCTGCGAGGCGCTGATGAAGCGCGGCCTGCTGTGCAAGGAGACCCACACCCACACCATTCGCCTGGCACCGCCCCTGACCATCACCCGCGAGGAGCTCGACTGGGCGCTCGAGCACATCGAAGCCGTGCTCGCCGACGTCCCGGTCGCCGCCGCGGTCGGCTGACACCTCACCGTTTCGCGCGAACGAAAATGCCCGGGTTGACCACCCGGGCATTTTTGTCTCTGGACGTGGCCGGCGATCAGTTCCAGGAGCGGACGGTGGGGCCACGCACGGCTCCCGGGGCTCGAGTCGCTTCGCGCCGCCAGCCCCGGGCTAGACACACGGGCCCCTGCAGGGCCCAAGCGCGCAAGACCACCACGAGCGGTGTAGCGGCCGGACCGGTGCCGGCCGCATCCTCGCGCAGCGCTACGGGAACTGGATGAAGCCCGGGTTCATGATGCCGTCCGGGTCGAAGCGCTTCTTGGCGGCGCAGAGATCGTCCCACTTGTCACCGTAGTGCTGGGCCCACTTCTCGGTGGTGTCGAAGGTGATGTAGCCGGACAGGTAGCGCTTGCCGCCGTAGGCAATCGACATCTCGCTCGCCATGTCGAGGCTGGTCAGCGCTTCGTCGAGGTATTTGTGCGGTACCGCGGGCAGGATGCCCCAGCCCATCACATGGTCGCCACCCGGGTGCATGAAGTAGGGCACGTCCGAGGTGTCTCCGCGCGACGGCCAGAGCAGGATGTGACCGGCCGGCCCCAGAGCCTGCGGCGGCAGGTTGTCGAGCGCCATCTCGATGAACTCCTGCGCCTTGTCCCAGGGCAGGACCGACTCCATCCACGGATGCGCCATCTCCCAGTTGCCACTGCGGTGCCATAGCTCGAAAACGGGGTCGAGGCGGCAGCAGAACTCCAGCTGGCTGTACTCGTCGGTCAGCAGATGACGGTGATACTTCAGCCCCTCGAGCAGGGCATCATCGTCCGGCTCCTCACCCTCGTCGTACTCGACGGTCAGGAACATCGGGTAGGTCCAGTAGGCGTAGAGCTGGGCGCCTTCCCGCAGCTTCATGCCGGTGCCGATACGCTTCATGAAGATCGGACACGGTGCGCAGCGCGATTCCAGGGTGTGGAACCGGTCATCATCCGGATTCATGACCTTTTCGGCATCTCGCATGAAGTCGCCGAGGTCGTCATAGAGCAAGTGGTACATGCGCACCTTGGGCTTGCACACGCGCACCTTGGTCTTGACGCGGGTGATGACCCCGAACTGGCCGAGGGTGCAGCGAACCGCGTCGAAGAGATCCTTGTTCTCGTCGGCGGAGCACACCACCACGTCGCCGGCGCCCGTCACCACTTCGAGCTCGAGGGCACTGTCGGCCTGCGTTCCGTAGCGGTACGACGCCACGCCCAGGCCCGCAACGGACGTCGTGCCCGCGATCGTCACGTTGAGGTTGTTGGTCAGCACCGGCGGTACCAGGTTCATCGGTGCCAGGTGCTCCACGAGCTGACGCCAGGGCACACCACCGTCGCAGATCGCGTAGCCCGCCTCACCATCGACCTCGTGAATCGTGGTCATGGCGCTGGTGTCGATCAACACCCCACCATCCGTGGTCGACTGCCCGGTCTGGGTGTGCCCCTGGCC
>CALFAM010000360.1 GCA_937948815.1 uncultured bacterium | reverse complement strand
GCATCTCGTGCGATCCCGAGGAGATCGCCTTCTTCGACCTCGGCAATCTGCCGCCCGGAGGGGGCACGGTGGTCGAGCTGCCACCATCCGTCGCGGATGGCGCCCCGGGGGGCTCGGTGATCACCGTGCCGGTGCAGGTCGACGCCACGGACCGGTCCCGCACCCGCAGCAGCCATCCCGTCGTGGTCCGCGAAAGCAGGGTCTTCGACCTCGCGGTGGATACGGCGCGCGACCCGGTCGCCCTCGGCAGCACGGTGGTCTACGACCTGACTTTCGGCAACCGCAGCAACGCCCTGACCACGGGCAACACGCTGCGCTTCCCAGTGCCCCCTGGCACGACCTTCCTCGGTGCAACGGATGGCGGCACATTGGTGGGCAATGCCGTGATCTGGAATCTCGGTGGTATTCCCGCCCATCGCACGGGTCGGCGCCGGGTGGCGGTGCGTCCCTCGGCGGGCGCGGGCCCCGGAGCACTGCTTCGCCTCGACCACGCGTCGATCACTGGCACCGGCCCCCTCCTCCTCCATCAGTCGCGGGCGCGAGATGCCCTGCGCGGCGAAGTGGTCTCGCGCCGGGTGCAAATCGACGCGATGCCCGAGCCGGTGCTCCCCAATGCGGGTCTCGACACGATGCTCGAGGTCAGCAACTTGGCGCCGAGCTTCCTCTTCGACACCTTCCTCCAGCTACGCTACCCCGCGCCCCTGCTCAGCGTCTCCGACAGTCTGGTCAGCAATGGTGGCGCGTGCCCGAGCATCAGCTGTGATCCCGGGGAGATGGTGACCTGGAACCTGGGCGACCTCAACCCCGGAGCGACGACCGACGTGTCCCTACCGCCCATCGTTCGCGGGACCGCGCCCGAAGGGTCTCTGATCCGCTATTGGTCGCACCTCTTCGCCGACAGCTTCGGCAAGGCCGTCCATACCCGTACGATTCCGATCGGCAATGACTTCGACGACGCCGGCCCCCTCGATCTGGAGGTCTTCGGGGACGGCTTCGAGAGCGGCAATACCTCCGCGTGGTCGATGACGGTGCCCTGAGCCTGAACCGATTCGGCCACGGAATCCTGGGGCGCGCAGCGCCAGCCAGCGCCCTCCTCGTTTCCCGGGGCTCACGCCGCTTCGCGGTGCCAGCCCCGGGCTGTACGGGTTGGCCCTTGCAGGGCTCCAGACCGTTGGCGGGCTGCCGAATCATCTGTGCCTGTCCCACGGGCGGAATCGTTGGTCCCGAGAACGGACGGTAGGTGCTGGGCTCGTGCGCCGGATGCGCCAAGCCTGCGTTCTGCGGTTCACGGCATGAAGCCCTTTGTTTTCGGTATTTTAGGAACCAGAACCAGCCCTACACCCAGCTCGAAAGGCTGGAGTCTGGTCTCGATCTTGCTCCTGGAAACAGGTCTGACGACGCGAAACGCCACGCGGAGACCGCACCAGGAGCCAACACCATGCGTCAGGATTTTCGTCTCGCCCTTCGTAGCCTTCGGTTACGCCCCGGATCGAACGTCATCATCGTCTCGTTGCTCGGGCTCGGGATCGCCGCCTGCACCGTGGTCTTCAGCTTGGTCCGCGGCTTACTGCTCCGTCCGCTGGACTTTCCAGCGCCCGAGCGGCTCGTGCGCTTCTACGCCAGCCAGGAAACGAGCATTGCCAGGCTGCGGGTGACCGAAGGCGCCTTCTACGATCTTCGACGCGACGTCGCGGGATTCGAGACCGTGATCGGTGCCCGCAACATGGGCATGCCGATCACGGACGCCGACGAAGCGCTCAATCCCTTGATGCGCGAAATCTCGATGGACTGGCACCAAACCCTGGGCGCGCGCGCCGCCGTCGGCCGGCTGTTCGAGACCGAGGACCACCAACCAGGCGTCCGACGCGTCATCCTCAGCTATGGCCTGTGGCAGTCGCTCTATGGCGGCGACCCGACCGTGATCGATCGAACCATCGAGCTTGCCTACGAGGCCTACGAGATCGTGGGCGTGCTTCCTGCCGGCTTCCGCAATCCGACCTTCCCGCAGCTTCCCGCGCTGTGGCTGCCGCTGGCCGAGCCCTCGGCTCCCGACCGACGCCGCACCAACCTGGTCGTGCTCGGCAGGATGCAAGACGGCACCACGATCGATCAGGCGCGCGAGACCGTCTCGGCCTTTGGCGCCAAGCTCGCCAACCAACACCCCTTGACCGACGGCGGCTATCAGCTCGGCGTCGAGGGCGCGCACCGGTTCCTGGTCGCCAGCATTCGCCCCGCCCTCTTCGCCCTGCTCGGCGCGGTCGGCTTCGTGCTGCTGATCGCCTGCACCAATGTTGCCAACCTCCTGCTCGCCCGCTCCGTGACCCGGCAGCGCGAGATCGGTCTGCGCATGGCGCTCGGCGCCAGCCGGCTGCGACTGGCACGTCAGCTCCTGGCCGAAAACCTCGTCCTGGGCTTGGCAGCGGCTGGGTTGGGCATCCTCTTCGCCCTGTGGGGCATCGGGCCGCTGGCGGCCATGACGCCGTCCAATACCAATGTGCCGCTCCTCGACCGGGTCCAGATCGATCTCCCGACGCTGGCATTCGGGGTGGCGGCTGCGCTCGCCACCAGCCTGCTGTTCGGCATGGCGCCGATGCTGCAGCTTCGTGGCCTCGGCGCGCGTCTGGCCTTGGCGCGCGGCAGCCGAGGCGATGACACGGCACGCGGAAGTCGAGTGCGAAGCGGACTGGTGGTGGTCGAAGTAGCGCTCTCCCTGGTCTTGCTTTTTGGCGCCGGCCTGATGGTTCGAACCATGTCCAATTTCCAAGGCCTGGGCGTTGGCTTCGAGCCGCGCGACCTCTTGGTCCTGCGGACCTCGGCACGGGGCCCGGCCTACGGCAACCCCGCAAACTGGCCAGATTTCTACCAGCAGGTCAGCGACCGCCTGGGCGCCCTGCCAGGCGTGGAAGGCGTTGCCGCGTGCGAGATTCTGCCGATGTTCGCGGGCTTCCGTGGCGCGACACCCGTACGGCCCACGCACCTCGGCCCGGCACCGGAGGGCCAGCTCCCCCGCGCGGTCCTGCAGCGGACGACGCCAGGATTCTTCTCGGTCGCCGGGATTCCCTTGCTCGCGGGCCGTGGCTTCGACCGCAGCGACCGGGCCGATGCCCCCCCAGTCGGGGTGATCAGCAAGCGCCTCGCCCACCGTATCTGGGGGGAGGAAGATCCGATCGGGCAGGAGCTCACACTCGGCGAGCCTGGCGACGAGCAGGCGGTACGGATCGTCGGCCTGGTCGGTGACCTCCGCGGCCTGGTGCAGCAGCCCGAGCCGCCGCCGATCCTCTACGTGCCCTATGACCAGCAACCGACCGCCAGCATGTCGATCTTCCTGCGCACGGAGACGCCTGCAGCCGATACGTTCGCGGCAGCCGAGCAGGCGATCTGGGGCGTCAGCCGTGACGTCCCGGTATTTGCCCAGACCACCCTCGAGCAGGTGATCCGGGACATCGAATGGCAGCCGCGCTTCCTCATGCAACTCCTGGTGGCGTTTGCCCTCTTCGCCCTCGGCCTGGCCGCGGTCGGCCTCTACGCCGTGCTGGCGTTCGTGGTGGCCGAGCGCAAGCGGGAGATCGGCGTTCGGCTGGCGGTCGGCGCCCAGCGCAGCCAGATCGTGCGCCTGTTGCTCACCACCAGCAGCCGGCTGGCGGTGGCCGGCATCGCCAGCGGGATCGTCGTCGCCTGGGGGATCGGCCGCCTGCTCGCCAGCCAGCTCTACGGCATCGCACCGACCGACCCAGCCACCTTCGTCACGGTCGCGTTGCTGGTCGGCACGGTGGCGACCGTCGCCAGCTTGCTGCCCGCGCTCACCGCCACCCGAGTCGATCCGGTCGACGCCTTGCGCGCCGAGTAGCCCGCGTCGCCAAACCTGTGCGTGGGTGCTACGCTGCGCGCGATGCGCGTGGTCCTGGCCATCTTGATGCTCGTGCTCACGATGATGCTGGCCGGGCTTCCCGCACGTGCGCCACAGCCGGGCGTGCGATCGCGCATCGTTCACCGCTTCATTGACGAGTCGCCAGCCGAGATCTTCGACTCCGCATCGTTCGTCCAGCGATCGACGACCTTTACCTGGAATTTCGACGACACCGACGAATGGTCGCGGTGGACGCGACTCCGCACGGTCGGCAGCGAAAACGGAAACGACGATGAACGTGGTCGCGAGGCCGGTGCCCTGGCCGCGGACACGTGGGTGCGGCCGGTCGTGCTCGACACCGAGACGATCGACGGCTTCGAGCTTGCCGTATCGAGACCGCCGCGCGGCATTCGCTTCGTCCTCTCCTGGGCCGCGCAGGGCGAGTTCTTCACACCCGAGCGTTCCGTCGAAGGCGTGTTGCAGACCCCGGTGCGCGGCGCCCGCGGCCGGGTGTGGTTCGAGCTCCGGGATCAACCGTCTTGGTACGGCGCGATCAACCGGCTGCGGCTACGCATCCGTTCGCCAGCGCACGCCGAGCCCCCCGAGCGTCTCCTGCGAGAGCTCTCGGGCATGGTGGTCACGCCGGCAAGCCGAGAGTCGCTCACGGTCGCTGCGGATCGGTTCTGGAAGATCGATCTCGGCGGCGATGTCCGCAACACCTTTCTGACGCCTGCCGGCACCTGGCGAGCATTCAGCCTCGAAGTACCGCATCACGCCGCGCTGCGGCTCGCGTTCGGCCCCCGGGACGCCCTCGCACAACCCGTGACGGTGCGGGTCGAAGCCTTCTCGGAAGGCCGCACCACGACCTTGTTCTCCGGCCAAGTCGATCCGGGCACCCCGGCCTGGCAGCGCGCCTGGATTGACCTCGGCCCCCTGGGCGGGCGTCGGGCACGCATTCGTTTCCGAGCGCTCATACCCAGCGAGCACAATGCCAATGAGCAAGGCGCCAACGAGCCAAGTACCAACGAGCAAGGTGCAACCACGCTCGAGCGGGCCACTGTGGCCTGGGCACACCCGGAAATCCTGCAGTCGATCGCCACGGACAGCCCTTCGCCCTCGACCAACCTGCCCCCGCCTCACGTCGTCCTCGTCTCGATCGACACGCTGCGCGCGGACCACCTCTCGCTGTACGGCTACGAGCGGTCGACCTCACCCCATCTCGACGCCTGGGCGGCGCGCCACGCCAGCGTCTTCCTGCGGACCGTGGCGCAGGCACCCTGGACCCTGCCATCGCACGTTTCGATGCTGAGTGGGATCAACGCTCACCGTCACGGCGTCAACCACGATGGCGCGATCCCCGAGTCGGTGCCATTGCTTGCAGAGCATCTGCGGCGGGCCGGCTACACCACCATCGCGGTGACGGGCGGCGGCTTCATGCATCCGCGCCATGGCTTTGCCCGAGGCTTCGACCGCTATGTCTATTGGCAGGGTGCACAGCGTGCGGACACGCAGGGCGACCGCGACAGCCAGTCTGGCGAGCTCGCCACGGGCATCGCGACCGCCATGGAGATCCTTGCGCAGAACCAGGGCGAGCCGCTGTTCTTGTTCTTACACACCTACGAGACGCATTCACCCTATGTCCCACGCGAGCCGTTCTTCTCGTCGTTCGGACCCACCGGTGCTCCAGGAGCCACGGCCTCGAGCATGCGCCTCGCTGGCGTGCCCACGACACCGGACGATGGCTTCGTCGCACGGAGCGCACTGCTCGTCCAGGGTGCCGATGCACAACGGGTGGACTCCGCCACGATCTCGACCGACCCGGCTGATGATCCAGAAGGCCGTGTCGTTCCCGACGCGCCGCCGCTCGCGGAACGAATCGACCACCTGCGTGCCCTCTATGACAGCGGTATCGCCTACATGGACGCCCTGCTGGAACCGCTGCTCGCTCGCATCGAGCGCACCGCCGAGCGGGTGCCGTTCATGGTCGTCTTCACGTCGGACCATGGCGAGGCGCTCGGTGAAACCGAGGGCGAGAAGAGGCGGTTCGGCCATGTCGACCTTTTCGACGACACGCTGCTCGTGCCGCTGGTGATTCGCACACCGAGTGGATTTGGCGCAGGCCGCCGCATCGATCAGCAGGTGCGTTCGATCGACATCGTGCCCACGGTGCTCGAGCTCGCCGGCCTGCCGCCGGCCACGGGCATCGACGGCCACGCCCTCACCGATCTTCTCCACGGCATGCGAGCGTCGCCCGACGCAGGTTTCGGGCAAGCCTGGAGCTACGCTTCGAACCCCAACCAAGGCTTGGCCCTGCGGCACGAGAACCGCTTGAAGTACGTCTTGAACAGCACAGCCTGGGCCCGCATCGGCGACCGCGAACGGTATTTCGACCTACGGCGCGATGCGGGAGAACAGGAAGACCTGGCGAGCGAGATCGACACCGATGCACTCCGCGCGCGGGCGCTCGAGGCCCTTGGTGAGGCACCCGGATTGCGTGTCCGAATCACCCGGCCGTCCGACACCACCGAGCCCCTCGTCGGAGAGTTGCGCGGCCCGACGGTGCACCCCCTGCGTGTGGAGAATCTCGGCGAGCCCTGCGCGTGCGTCACCTGGTCGCGCGACGAGCATGCGCGCTTCTCGGTGGCACCTGGACAGCAACTCGATCTGTTGATCGAAGAAGTCGAGAGCTCGACGCTCACGCTCTCGCTGCCGGCCCGCTGGGGTCATCAGGTCGAGATCTCCGTGCCGCTCGACGGGCTCGAGAACAGCCACACCCGGCGCCGCACCCTCAGTCGGCGTCCACGCGAATCGTGGAGGTGGCAAGACGACAGCCTCGCGCCGGACGCGCTCGGCTGGATCGAAGTCTGGTGGCACGGCGAGCAGTCACTGTCCGCCCCCGGCGCGACCGCCGGAGGCGAGCTCGACCGCGCGCTGCGCGCCCTCGGCTACCTCTGACCTGCGGACCGCGCGGCGGGTCTTACGACTTCGCCAGAACGACCCGGTTGCGCCCCGCGCGCTTGGCGCGATAGAGCGCGCGGTCCGCGGCCTGGACCACCGCTTCCGGTGTGCGCACCTGGCCACCGCGAGCGGCAGCGCCCATGCTCACGGTCAGCTTCAGGGTTCGTGCCTGGGCTCGCCCGCCTGTCTTGGGCTTCTTGCCGCTTGGCTTCTTTACCGGCGGCTTCTTTCGAGGTCGACCCGCTGCGCGCAGGGTGAACGGCTCCTTCGCGATCGATTCGCGCAGCGCCTCGAGGTGGGGGCCGACAGCCTGGATCGATTTCCCGGCAAAGATCAACGCGAACTCTTCGCCACCGTAGCGAAACGCGACGCCACCCGCTGCGACCCGCCGCAAGCGCCGCGCCACCCAGCGCAGGGCCTGATCGCCGACATCGTGGCCATGACGGTCGTTCACGCGCTTGAAGTGGTCGATGTCGACCATGGCGATGACGTAGCGACCGCCGATCTCGCGCAGGCGTTGATCCAGCGCGCGGCGCCCCGGGAGCCCCGTGAGGGTGTCTTCGAACGCGAAGCCGAACGCCCGCTCCACGAGGGCCAGCAGCAGCACCACCGCAGCCGCGAGCAACCAGACTACGGTCGCCTGAGGCACCGCCACGGTCTCCAGCGCGAGCCCTTCCCGCGCTTCCATCGCCCTGACCGTGTGTAGATGCATGGCCAGTGCCGTCAGCGCGCCCAGCCATCCCGCCGCCAACGGCGTGGGGCGAAGGGCCAGGCGAAGGAGCACGACCACGAGCCCCACCGCAAGCGCCGCCGTGGGCCACCAAGCAGCCATCGTTTCCGGCGCCACCGGCAGTCGGTCGAGCATCCGCGCCCTCAACAGCGCAAGCTCGGCGGCGAGCAAGGCGAAGAGAAAGATGCTCCGCCGGCTGCCGAGCGAAGCGTCTCGCCACCAGGCCGTAAAGGCGAAATCCAAGGGCAGCAGCAGGGAGACGAGAAGTCCCGTGCGCACCCATGCTTCGTCGCCGGCTCCTGACGAGAACCAGGCCGTCAACAGACCGAGAATGACCGTGGCGCGCGCGGTTCGCGCGCTGCGCAAGCGCCAGGCGAAGAGAAAGGTCGCCACCAGCACGCCGTGAAGGACCAGGCGCAGGCGCGGTGTCGGGACGGCTGTGACGAGGTCGCTATGGACTGCCCAGGCCGTCACCGCCAGCACGATGGCTGGCGGCACGAGACGACGAATCACGGTCGGCATCGGCTCGGCAGTGGCGCCGTATCGCCCTAGCGAGCAGCGGCCGCGCGGAGCTGACGGGTCGCCTGCTCGAGCACGGCAACAACCCGTTCGACACCGATGGCAAAGGCTTCGGCATCGCTCGATTCGAACGCTTCGCGCAGCTCGGGGAACGGCCACGGTGCATAGCCGGTGGTCGTTCCTGGCGCGTAGAGCAGGTGCTTGAACCAGGGCCGGTCGGGAAGACCATCGCTGGCGAGGAAGGCCTGCTCCAGGGTGCGCAGCGACTCGTTGATCGCGGCTGCCGCCGCGCCATCTTCAGCTTCGACAATCGCTTCCGCACGCGCGTCCGCGGCGCGCGCCGCATCGCCGAACGCGGACAGGGCGGCGATGACCGGACGGGCGTCGAGCACGAAGGGGGCTGCCTCCGCTGCGCCGCGCGGCATGCGCGACTTGCGAATCGCGTCTCGGCGGAGGTTGTCGAGCTCGGCAGACAGCGCGGAAGCATAGGGAGCGATCCGCAAGGGCAAGACGTCCGCAGCGGCCAGGCGCATGGCCAGCAGCCCGTAAAAGCGCGCCGCGGCCACGTGATAGACGAACTGCGGGTCGCCGAACCGCTCGACCCACCGAAAGTTGTCGTACATCGAGTGATAGACACCGTAGGGTCCGCCAAAGCCGAAGCTGAGCGAAGCGACGCCCAGATGATCGAGGAAGACCGTGTAGTCTGAACCCGAGCCGAGCGCGCCGAGTTGCAGCTCGAACGCTTCCTTCCGGTCGAGATCGACCGGCGCCTGGCTGGCCCAGGCCTGGTGCAGCCGGCGTTCCCAGTCGTCGCCGACCATGCCGCCGCGAACCGGATCCGGTACAGCCGCGGCAACCTCGCGCGTCAAATCGCGCAGGGACGGAACGCCGCCGACCCCGAGATTGCCGCCCGTGACGGCGCTGTCGAGGTTGAGGTAGGCAATGGCGTGCGCCTGCAAGTGCTCCGCACGATCCTCGCCCCACTCCACCGAACCGACCAGCCCGTACTCTTCCGCATCCCAGCTGGCGAAGACGATGGAACGCTCCGGCTGCCAGCCAGCCTCGACGGCCTTGGCCATGGCCCGGGCGGTTTCGAGCATCGCGGCTGTTCCCGAGTTGGGGTCGACCGCGCCATGGTTCCAGGCATCACGATGGTTGCCGAGGATGATCTCGTGTGCCGGGTCGCCGGTTCCTGGAATCCGCGCGAAGACGTTCCAGATTTCTTTCTGACCTTCGTCCATGGTGACCGACATGCGGACGGCCGCTCCACCCGGTCCCACGTGGTACGCGAACGGCAAGCCGCCTTGCCAACCGTCGGGCACGTTTTCGCCCCCCATCTCGCGCAGGATCTTCTCGGCCTCGCGATAGGCGATGGGCAGGGAAGGAATCTGGGGCACGGTCTTCATCTCGTCGCGGGTCAGCCGCTTGGCACCCTCGCGTGCCGGCCAACCCGGGGTCGACGGATCGCCCGGCTGGATCGACAGGTACTGGACCGACCCCCGCTGGATGGCTGATGGCGGTCGCATGGGACCGTCCGGGTAGACGTCGCCGCGCATGTAGCCGTCATCCGCTGGATCGGAGTAGATGACCACGCCGATCGCGCCCCGCTTCTCCGCCTCGCGTACCTTGAGGCCACGGAATACCTGGCCATAGCGCACCAACGCGATGCGTCCAGCGACTGAGATCCCCATCCCTTCGAGCCGCTCGAAGTCTGCGGCGGTTCCGTAGTTGGCATAGACCACCTGCCCTTCCGCTTCGCCGGACGCGCCGTAGCCATGAAAGGCCGGGAACATGCCATCTGCCGAGGAATCCTTGTCCTCGGGCAAGAAGTCCTCCATCAGCGCCAGCGGCTCTTCCCGCGGGGTGATCAAGGACAGCGAGACCGACTCCGGATGGTTGAGGAAGACCTCGTAGCGAACCATCTCGGTTTCGAGGCCGAAGGACTCGAAACGATCGCGAACATATTCGGCGACCTTCTTCTCCTGGGGCGTTCCGGCAACGTGTGGCTCCTCGGTGAGCTGCATCAGCCAGCGCCGCATCTGGGTGGCCGTAGGTGTGCCCAAGAAGACCTTCTCCGCAGCCGACTGCGCGGCGGCCGAACGAGCGAAGAAGCCGAGCGGTGGCGTGCCCTCCGGGGCCGAAGCCACGACCCGAGATGGCGCCAGGCTCGCGCCGAGCAGGCTGACGGCCAGCAGTGTGGTGGCCGGCGAAACGAGCGCTGCCTGACCGAGAAGGGAGCGGCACTTTCGAGAGCAGCCGAGACAGGTGGAACCG
Organism: uncultured bacterium; assembly: GCA_937948815.1. Taxonomy (GTDB): domain Bacteria; phylum Acidobacteriota; class Thermoanaerobaculia; order Multivoradales; family J023; genus J023. The sequence continues at coordinate 23,571 of CALFAM010000360.1, read as the reverse complement.
CGAGCGAGATTTCGGATCCGGCGCATGAAGAACCTCGTGTAGTCGGTGAGCGAGCACCGAATTCTGCCACAAGCCTTGGCCCGAGCCCGGGCTGTCAGACGGGAAATGAGAACCTCTGGCCGAATTCGCCGTTCTACTGAAAGCAAGCCGTCGACGGCCCCAGCGGCCGACCTGATTCCGAGCCCGCTCAGAAGGGAATGTATGACCATGCTCCGCAGCCTGCTTCGCCCGCTCCGGCGCTCTCCGGGTTTCTCCGCCGTCACGATCGCCACGCTTTCCCTGGGTATCGCGGCATCGGTGGCAGTCTTCAGCTTGGTCAATGGTGTCTTGCTGAAGCAACTCCCGTATCCGGACGCCGACAGCGTGGTTCAGCTCGATCACGCCGCGCCGGGCCTCGGCCTGACGACCATGGGGATGTCCGAGGCGCTGTTCCACCACTATGCTTCAGAGAGCGAGACACTCCGCCATATCGCCCTATTCGCCAGCTCGACCTTCACCCTGGCCAGCGCCGATGACTCTGTACGGGTACCCGGGGCACGGGTCACGCCCTCGTTGTTCCGCGCCCTGGGCGTGCCGCCAGTCCACGGCCGAACCTTCACGGATCAGGAGGCAGCGCGAAGCGACGCCGCGGTCGTGATTCTCAGCCACGAGATGTGGCAAGACCGTTTCGGAGGCGACCCGAGCGTGTTGGGCCAGAGCCTACGCCTCGACGGCTCCGCGCACGAGGTGGTCGGCGTGATGCCCCCTGGGCTGGCCTTCCCCGAGGAGAACACCGCGCTCTGGCTCGTGCGGGCGCTCGATCCGGAGCAGGCAAGCTTCGGTGCTTTCGATGGCCGTGCCATCGCGCGGCTGGCCCCAGGCGTATCGATCGCGCGTGCGCAGGCGGAGCTCGAGCGGCTAGTCGGCAACCTCCCTGCGGTCTTCTCCGAGAACAATACCGCCGAAGTTCTCCTAGCCAACGGCTTCGCCCTCAACCTCACCACGCGACTCGAAACCATCGTTGGATCGGCATCGGAGATTCTGTGGATTCTGCTCGCTGCGGTGGGCCTGATCCTCGCCATCGCGAGCGCCAACGTGGCCAACCTCTTCTTGGTGCGGGTCGAAGAGCGTAGCAACGAAATTGCTGTTCGCCGCGCGCTTGGCAGCGGCCGGGCGCGCCTCCTTCGCAACTTGCTCGAGGAGAGCCTGCTCCTGGCAGCGATCGCAGGAGTGGTCGGCATCGGGCTCGCCTGGTTGGTCGTGCAAGTGGTGATCGATCTCGGCCCCGCCTCGATTCCCCGGCTCGACCAGGTCAGCGTCGATGGCACCGTTCTCGGATTCGCGGCGCTGGTCTCGCTGGCGACCGGCCTTCTGTTCGGCCTTCTTCCCGCGCTGCGGGCCTCGCGGATCGCATTGGTTCCAGCACTCAAAGAAGGACGATCGACATCCGCTGGGCGCGACAAACAGAGCCTCCGCGGTTTGCTCGTGTCGACCCAGATGGCCCTCGGACTGGTGCTGCTGACCATTTGTGGCTTGGTGGCACGTAGCACGATGGCCCTCTACCAGGTCGAGCCCGGCTTCCGGACGGAGCGCGCCGCCAGCTTCCAGCTTGCGCTTCCTGCCACGGACTACCCCGACGCCGAAGCGCGCGTACGCTTCGTGGAGCAGGCGCTCGAGCAGTTGGCCGCCATCCCAGGCGTCACGCAGGTCGGTGCAGCCAGCTACTTGCCTCTGAGTGGCTCAGCGCGCGGATCATCGTACGAGATCGAGCGAGAGCAGGCCGAAGAGGACGCGGCCCCGCCCGTCTTCATGGAGACCTACGTCAGCCCGGGTCACCTCGCATCGCTCGGCGTGCCTCTCGTCGAGGGCCGCATGTTGACCCCGGACGATCATCGCTCGCGCACCGGCAACCTGCTGGTCAGCCGATCCTTGGCGCGCCGGCTGTGGCCGGGGGAAAGCGCAATCGGCAAGCGCATCCGCAGCGACACGATCAACGACGACCAGTGGCAAACCGTGGTCGGCGTGGTTGGGGATGTTCACCTCACTCGTCTCGAGGCTCCGGTCACCGACCTGGTCTACCTTCCGTTCCTCGGCCTCGATGGTACCGGCAAGGACCTCGAAGCGGCTGTGTCCTTCGTGGTCCGGGGTGCGAGCCCGATCGCCGCCCTCGCTCCCGCCGCACGTGACGCCATTCACGGGCTCGATCGCTTCGTGCCGATCACACCCCTCGAGCCGCTCACGCGCTCGGTCCGCAACGCCCGAGCCCGGTTGAGCTTCACGGTCACCGTGCTCGCCATGGCCGCCGTCATGGCGCTGCTCATTGCGGCCGTCGGCCTGTACGGCATGATCTCGTACCTGGTCAGCTGCCGGCAGCGTGAGCTGGGTATTCGGATGGCACTCGGCGCCGCACGCTCTCAGATTCGCGATCTGGTGCTCCGGCAGGGTATGCGCGCGGCGGTTCTCGGCGTGACGTTCGGCCTGGCGATCGCCTTCGGCATCACACGCTTTCTCGGCTCTCTGCTGTTCGCGGTCGATGCGCAGGATCCGATGACCTTCCTGGTCGTCCCGATCGTGCTGCTGCTGGTCGCGGCCCTCGCGACACTGATGCCGGCCTGGCGCGCGACGCGCATCGAGCCGATCCGCGCGCTTCGCCACGAATAGGCAGATCTTCGCCAACGCTTCGGGATCTGGGCACGGGCCTGTCCGCGCTCCGGGGAGTTGGTGGGAACCATTTGAGGAGTTCGGCGTTGTACCCCCAGAGAACCGACGCTTCTTCGCGACGCTGAGGCGTCGTGCCGAAGAGCTGTCCAGATGAGAACGCCGATGCCGAAAGGACCCCCATGAGCGCCGTGCGCAGCCTGCTACGACCCCTTCGAAGCTCTCCTGGATTTTCTGCCGTCACTATTTTCACCCTGGCCCTTGGCATTGCTGCGGCGGTCTCGGTCTTCAGCTTGATCGACGGCGTGCTGCTCGAGCAGCTGCCCTATCCAGAGTCCGACCGTCTGGTCGAGCTCGACCACACGTCGCCGGGACTCGGGCTCGAGCACATGGGCATGTCCGAAGCGCTTTTTCACTACTACGCGAAACGCAGCGAAACCCTCCAGGACCTGGCGATCTACAGTCCGCTGCCGGTCACCCTCACCCAAGACGACAGTGCAGCCCGACTGTCGGCGGCGCGGGTCACACCATCACTATTCGCTGCTCTCGCGGTACCACCCGCGCGCGGCCGCACCTTCACCGACGAAGAGGCCCAACGCGACGCGGCAGCGGTGGTGGTCCTCGCGCACAGCCTCTGGCAGGACCGTTTCGGCGGCGACGAGGGCATGGTCGGACGGCAGCTCCGGCTCGACGGCATCAGCCACGAGGTCGTCGGCATCATGCCCGAGGGCTTTGCCTTTCCGTCCGACGACACGGCCCTCTGGCTGGTTCAGAGCCTCGATCCCGTGGCAGCCGAGCTCGGCGAGTTCAACGGTGCCGCCCTGGCCCGGCTGGCGCCCGGCGCATCGCTCGAACGCGCACGTGCCGAGTCCGCGAACCTGATTCAGGCCCTGCCCGAAGCCTTCCCCGAGGAGGCGACCGTCGGCGTGCTGCTCGAGAACGGCTTCGCGCTGAACATCGCCACGCGCCTCGAGACCATCGTCGGCTCGGTGCGTGACGTCCTCTGGGTCCTGCTGGCCGCGGTCGGACTGATTCTCGCGATTGCGTGTGCCAACGTCGCCAATCTTTTCCTGGTGCGGGTCGAAGAGCGCGGCACTGAGCTCGCCGTCCGACGTGCTCTCGGCAGCGGCCGGGGGCGCCTGCTTGGTGGCTTGCTTGCCGAGTGTCTTTCCCTCGCCTGCATCGCCGGCCTCGTGGGGATCGGCCTCGCGGGCCTGGTGGTTCGGCTGGTCACCCATCTCGGACCGGCTTCCATTCCCCGCATCGAGCAGGTCGGCATCGACGCCAATGTTCTCGCCTTTGCTGCGCTCGTCACGCTCGGAGCCGGGGCCCTGTTCGGCCTTCTGCCCGCCGTGCGGGCCTCACGCGCCGCCCTGGTTCCGGCCTTGAAGGAGGGGCGCGCCGCCTCGGCAGGGCGCAGCAAGCAAGGCCTGCGCAACGGATTGGTGGTGGCCCAAATCGCTTTCGGCCTCGTGCTGGTGACGGTCTGCGGGCTGGTGGTCCGCAGCACCATGGCGCTTTATCAGGTCGAGCCGGGCTTCCGCCCGGAAGGAGCCGCCACATTCCGTCTCGCGCTGCCCAACTCCGACTACCCGGAGCCCGAGGCCCGCGTGCGCTTCCTCGAACAGACGCTCGAGGGCCTGGCCGCTGTCCCTGGCGTCGCACAGGTAGGCGCGGCCAGCTACCTCCCCCTCGGCGGCTCGACCGGCGGCTCGGGCTACGCGATCGAGGGCCGGGAACGCGACGAGAACGCCGCACCGCCGATCTTCATGGAGACCTTTGTCAGCCCGGACTACTTCGAAGCCGCCGGGATCCCCTTGGTCGAAGGCCGCCTGCTGACCGCCGACGACTACCGGCTGCGCGCCGGCAATCTGCTCGTCAGCCAATCCGTCGCGCAGAAGCAATGGCCGGGTGAAAGTGCGATCGGTAAGCGCATTCGCCCCGGAACGTCCGAGGACGATCAGTGGTCGACGGTGGTCGGCGTGGTCGGTGACGTTCACCTCTACCGCCTCGAGGATCCCGCCACCGACCTCGTCTACCTGCCATTCCTCGGCCTCGAAGGAACCGGCAAGGACCTGGGCAACTCGGTATCGTTCGTGCTGCGCGGGAGCGCATCGGTCGCGACCCTGGCACCGGCGGTTCGCGACACCGTCGCACGCTTCGACCGCTTCCTCCCGCTCACGCCCCTCGAGCCCCTGAGCGAATCGGTGCGTGCCGCCCGTGCACGAGCCGACTTCACCGTTACGGTGCTGCTGATGGCCGCTGGAATGGCCTTGCTGATCGCCGCGGTGGGCCTCTACGGCATGATCTCCTACCTGGTGAGCTGCCGACAGCGCGAGCTGGGAATCCGCATGGCGCTCGGCGCGGCTCAGGCGCAGATTCGCGACCTGGTGCTGCGCCAGGGCATGGCCGCGGCCGTGTACGGCGTGGCGGCGGGCCTGGTGCTCGCCTTCGGGGTGACCCGCTTCCTACGCTCGCTGCTCTTCACGGTCGACGCCCAGGATCCGGCAACGTTCGCGATTGTCTCTCTGGTTCTCTTGTTGGTGGCAGCGTTGGCAAGCGCGGTTCCGGCCTGGCGGGCGACACGCATCGAGCCCGTTCAAGCCCTGCGCCAGGAGTAGCGATCCGGACGGGAAAGGGCCCGCACAGCAGATGAATTGACCAGGGCTGCAACCGGGATTCGATCTCTAGGCGAAGTGTACCGAGACTGCGCATGAGCCTCAGGGAGGGCAAGATGCCGCCCCGAGGGGTCAGAATGCCCTATCCGATCTGGTCTGCCCGTGACCCCAATCGGCCCTTCGGCTGGACTAGTGAATCGCTGGCAGCGACGATCCGCTACTACCGCCGAAGAGGACGTCGAAGGAACCTTCGGTCCAGCCGAGCACCCGCTCGATCGCCTCTTCCCCCGTCTCGCCACTATCGAGCTCAGCGGCCCGCACGCAACCTTCTTCGAGGTACAGCCGGGCCAGATTGCCAGTGCCCGCGACCCGGACGCTGCCGGTCAGGCGAGCGATTCCAAGCCATGTCACCAGATCGGCGAACGGAATCTCGGACAGTCCGCCCGAGAGGATCTCGGGCTGCTGCTCGAAATCCATCGCGGAGCCGAGCAGTGACAAGGGCTCCGCGGCGGCGCCTCGCGATGGATCGAAGGGAACGCCGTTTCCACCCTCGCCGAGGGCATAGGGCATGACGATTCCGGGTTGCGGCGCGCGTACCGGGTCGCTCGGTCGCATTGTCGACGCACGATCTCGATCAGCGTTCTTCACGACCTTCGAGCTCTCATGAACCAACTTCGCCAGCGATCCGAGCTCTTCCGTGGCCCCGGCTGCCAACACGCGACGCCCGCCTGCCCTCAGCATCCGGCAAATCCGGGCACGGACGACCGGACACGCGTGGATCACCGCGACGACGGGTCTCTGCTTCTCTTGTGTACATTCCTTCAAACAAATCTCCCTACGATCTTCTGAGCAAGCCCTTCCGGGCGCGGGCATCGGATTCTCATCGATCGCCAACGGACAGACGGCCGGTGGAGCCTCCTCGACCGAGACAGTAGCCGCTGACGCTCACTTCTGTATTCGAGGTCCGTACCAATTTGGACGAACTGATACCCTGCCAGAGGTTTTGGCCAAGGACGGTCCGTCCGAACGGGTGCGGCGAACAGCGCGGCTGGAGGAGATCTTGATCAAACGTCTCGCAGGGCTCGGGGTACGAGCACGCAGGGCACTGGACACGCTGCCCTGAGCATGCAGCCTCAGCTCCCCGAGTCCCCCACGTCGGGTCTGGCGCGCTTCGATCTGCCCGACGCCACTACGCTGATCACATTTTTTGCGGTCGTGGTGACACTGATCGTCGCCGATCGCATCCTGCGGCGCCCCAAGCGCGTCCATCGCCTGCACCACGACCTGATCATGATCGCGCTGACCGGCTGCGGCCTGATCGTGGTGATCTGGACATTCGATCCGGCCCAGCGAGATGCCGCATTCACCCTCGGCGGCATCCTGATCAGCGCAATCATCGCGCTCTCCTCGGGCACGTGGATCGGCAACGGTATGGCGGGCATCTTGCTCCGCGTCCAGCGCCACTTTCGCGCCGGCGACTACATTCGGGTTGGCGATTGGGCCGGCCGGGTGACCGAACGGGGCCTGTTCTTCACCGAGATCCAGAATGAGCTGCGCGATCTGGTTACCGTTCCCAACAGCTATCTGGCGAACCGACCGACCAAGGTGATTCGCACGCCTTCGACACTGATCTGTACCGAAGTTTCGTTGGGCTATGACGTGAGCCGCAGTGAAGTCGAGCAGCTTCTGCTCGACGCCGCCCAAGCTGCCGGCCTCGCCGACAGCTTCGTCCACATCCTGGCGCTCGGCGATTTCGCCATCTCCTATCGGGTCTCGGGACTGCTCACCGACAGCCAGGAGCTTCTCAGCGGCCGCTCTCGGCTGAATGCAATGGTTCTCGACACCCTCCACGCCGGCGGCATCGAAATCGTCTCCCCGTCGTTCATGAATCAGCGGGTGCTGGCGCCCGAGCAGGCGATGATTCCCGATGCTACCGGCCGCCCGCTGCCCACGACTCGGGGCACCCGGCCGGAAGCTGTCATGTTCGACAAGGCCAAGGCCGCCGCCGCTCGAGAGCGACTGGCCGCGCTGGTCGAATCCGTGAATGCAAAGGTCCAGCAGCTGAAGGCGGAGATCGAACGCAGCACGCCGGAGTCGCGGGAAGACCTGACGCAACGCCTCGAGCGGTTGGAAAAGCGACGAACCTGGCTGATCGACCTGATCGCGCGTCAAGAGGAAGAAGTGTAACTTCTGGCGCTGCAATGCGTCCTAGCGAATGAGCGGTGGCTGCACGCCAACTCCGCGTTACTCATTCGTTCTGGAGGCGCCCATGTCTGGTTCCGAGCTTCGACAACTGATTCGCAGGCTGGTCGCCCGCCCCGGCTTCACGGCCCTCGCCATCCTCACCCTAGGGCTGGGCATCGGTGCTACCGTCGCCATCTTCAGCCTCGTCTACGGCATTCTGATTCGGCCGCTCCCCTATGCGGAGTCGGAGCGCTTGGTCATGCTGTGGCACACGGCACCGGCACTCGGTGTCGAGGAATTCAACCAGTCCTACGGCAGCTATACCCATTACCGCGAGCAGGGCGAGTCCTTCGAAGAGGTCGCGCTCTACGATACGCGCACATTCAACCTGATCGGTGAGGGCGAGCCCGAGCGCCTCCTCGCGACCCGGGCGAGCGCTTCGCTATTTGACGTGCTGCGGGTCGATGCGGCGGTAGGCCGTTTGTTCGATGCCGAGGAGGACCAGCCGGGCGGCCCTCAAGTGGTCGTTCTCGGTCACGGATACTGGCAGCGACGCTTTGGTGGTTCACCATCGGTCATCGGCCGCACCGTTCAGCTCAGCGAGTCGGCGTGGGAAGTCATCGGCGTGATGCCGGAAGGGTTTGCATTCCCGTCGGCCGAGGTCGACCTTTGGGTTCCGCACCCGATCGATCCGGCGGATCTTCCCGAGGTCGATTTCAGCTTCGACGCCGTCGCACGGCTACGGCCAGGGGTCACGCCGGAGCAGGCAAGCATCGAAGTCGATAGCCTGCTCGCCCGCCTTCCCGACGCCTATCCCGGCGCGCTCAGCCGGGAGATGATTGCGCAGAGCGGCATCGGTGCCTATGTCACCCCTCTGCGCGACAGTGTGGTCGGCAGTATCGCGCAAATCCTCTGGGTGCTCCTCGCGACCGTTGGTTTCGTGCTCTTGATCGCCTGCGCCAACGTGGCCAATCTCGTCTTGGTGCGGACCGAAGGCCGACAGCGCGAGCTGGCGGTTTGCGCGGCACTGGGCGCCAGCCGTGGCCGACTGACCCGCCAACTCTTGCTCGAGAGTCTGGTGTTGGCAGCGGGCGGAGGCCTGCTCGGCATCTCCCTGGCCTGGGTCGGAATTCGCCTGCTCCACGCGACCGATCCCGTCGATCTGCCACGCCTCGCCGAGGTCACGCTGTCGGCGCCCGTGCTGATCTTTGCCCTGGTGGTCTCGCTGATCTCGGGTCTCGCCTTCGGCATTCTTCCCACCCTGCGCCTCCACGGGCGCCGGATGGGTGATGCCCTGGTCGAGAGTGGTCGCGGGGGCATGGCGGGCAAGTCGACCCATCGCGCCCGCAGCACCTTGGTGGTCGCCCAGATGGCACTCGCGCTGATGCTGCTGGTGGGCTCGGCGCTGATGCTTCGCACCTTCCTTGCCCTGCGCAGCGTGGATACCGGGTTCGACCGTTCCTCGGTCCTCACCATGCGGGTGAGCCTCTCTGGCGAACGCTACGAAGAACGGGCAGACCGCGCCCAGTTCTGGACACGGCTGGTCGATGAGATTCGTACCCTTCCCGGCGTCGAGCACGCCGGCGGCGTGCTCAACCTGCCACTGACGGATGGCGATACCAATCCGGGCTACATCATCGAGGACTTTCCTCCCCAGCCCGACGACCCACCGACCGTGGCCAGCCAGAACGTGGTGGTCGACGGCTACTTCGAAGCCATGGGCATTCCGATCGTCGCGGGCCGCACCATCGAACGGCGCGACGCGTCGATCACCAATGACTCGGTCGTGGTCAGCGCGGCCTTCGCCCGGCGTTTCTGGGGCGATGCGTCGCCGATCGGCAAACGCTTGAAGCGCGGGCTGCCGACCGCTCAGGAGGGCGTCTGGTACACGATCGTCGGCGTGGCCGGGGATGTGCGCGACGAGAGCCTCGACGCAGCCCCTGAAGAAGTCGTCTACTTCCCGCTCCTGCCTCACGAGGACGAAGACAACAGTGGCTTCACGCCGAGTGTCATGAGCTTGACACTCCTGGCGAAGGACGGCATCGACCCGACCAGCCTTACCGGCGCGCTGCGCGATGCTGTTCGGCGTTCAGACCCCAGCCTGCCGCTGCTGCGGCCGCGCACCACGGCCGAGATCGCCAGCGAAGCCATGGCACGCACCACCTTCGCGATGATCATGCTCGCCATTGCGGCTGCCGTCGCCCTCCTGCTCGGAACGATTGGCATCTACGGCGTGCTCTCTCATGCCGTGATTCAGCGCACCCGCGAGATCGGCGTTCGGCTGGCGCTCGGCGCGGCGCCCGCGCAGGTCCGCGGCATGCTGGTCAGCCAAGGGATGCGGCTGGCAGCGGTCGGCACGGGTATTGGCTTGATCGGCGCCCTGCTACTCGCCCATCTCCTGGCGGCGCTGCTGTTCGGCGTCGAAGCCCGCGACCCACTGACCTATTTCGGCGTTGCCGTCATCCTGATCGCGGTCGCCGCCATCGCCTCGTTTCTGCCCGCGCGGCGTGCCGCGCGCATCGCACCGACCGAAGCTCTGCGCTGCGAGTAGCGGGCTGTCACAAGCCCCCTGGACTCGTGTCGGACCAGGCCGAAACATCGCCCGACTCGAATCCATCCGCGAAGAGCGGTGCGTCAGTCACCTCGACCTCGGCGAAATTGACACCAAAGGTCACGAGGTACGGAAGGTAGTAGTGATACGGCGTCGTGTAGAAGTAGGTGTTTTGCTCCGCAAAGCCGGTGATCAAGCCGCTGTCCACAGCACAACAGAACGACGCGGTCTTGATTTCGTAGCTGCCGGGGTTGCCATAGGTGTGAGAGAAGCTCCCACGATAGGCGCGAACCGACCTTCCGTTCACGACCGTGCTGGTCGCGACGAGCGGAAGACCCACCTGCCCTTCGAGCGCGGCGCCATCGCCCCAGAAAATCGCCTTGCGCATATTGATCGGGTTTCCGAGATACGCCGTGCTTCGTATGGCATCCAATGAGTAGAACACGGACACGTCGATTCGAACCTCGGCACCCATTACCTCGGCCTGAGAGATCCGGATGCCGGCAATCGGCCCGTCAGGCGCGACTTGAGCGTTCGCAGAAACGTGAAGGGTGCCAATCACGATCGCGATCACGAGACCCGTGAACCCAGGCAATTGTCTTCTCGATGGCATGTCAGGCCCTCTGCAGGCGCCGCCTTATCGGAAGGGTGGCCTCGGCGTCGTTTCGGACCAACCTGAGACGTCGCCCGATTCGAATCCATCCGCGAAGAGCGGCGGCACGGTGATGTCGACACCGAGCGTATTGGCGACAAAGGTGACGTAGGTGTAGAAGGAGTGGCTGCGATTCGCCGGCGCCACCACGGTCGTGAAACCCGATTGGCCGATCGTGCCCGTCACCACACCGTTTGCGGGCGGACAGCAGCCCGACGAGGCCGTGACCGTGTAGTTCCCGACGCTGCCATAGGCGTGCGAGAAGCTTCCACGATAAGCCCGTACCGGGGTCCCGTTGACGACGGTACTGGTCGAAACGAGTGGCAGTCCCCACAAGGGGCGCACACGAATGCCATCTCCCCAATCGATGGCATCTCGCACCGCGGTCCCGAGCCGAGCGGTGGTCTCCGTCGCATTCAGTGTGTAGAACACCGAGATGTCGACGAAGACTTCGGATTCGACGACATCCGTCTGCGAGATCCGAAGGCCGACGACATGCTCGCCTTCCCCATGCCGAGTGTCAGCTGCCGCGGGAATCGCGACCATCGAAACGACCAGGGCCATCAAGACCCGATCCAGCGGGATCCGCCGCAGAAGGCGGTCTCGTTTGAAGCTCATCCTCTTTCACTCCTTTGGCACGCTCGCCAGTGTTCGAACAGCCTGATGGTTGTTTGAGGTGGTTAGCGTGAACGGCGGAAGAACCGTCTCATGGACGGCCCACCGAACCCGAATCGAGTGCGGATCAAAGTGCCTCCAGCCGGCGCCGGATCTCGTCGCTTCGCGGGTGGTTGGGCGCGTGACGCAGGAAGGCATTCCAGTGCGTTCGGGCGCGCACGGGCTGGGCCAGGGTCTCGGCGAAGAGCTCGCCGAGCTCGAGGTGCGATTCGTCGTGGTTGGGTACCTGTGCCAAGACCAATTCAAACGCCGCGACCGCCTCGTCGTGGCGCGCCATGGTCCGGAGCAGTAGCCCGAGATTGAAGCGGGCCGGCCAGTAATCTGGCGACAGTGCGAGCGCCTTCTCGTAGGCCTCGCGCGCCGGAGCGGACTCACCCAGCTCGGCATGGGCAATCGCCAGGTTGTTCCAGGCTTCGGTCACCTCATGGTCGAGCTCGAGGGTGCGCTGACTGTGACGAATCACATCGCGCCAGCGTTCTTCCTCGACCGCGATGGCAGCCAGGTTGTTGTGCCCATCGACGTGATCGGGGAAAGCGACGACCAGGGACTCGAGAGCATCCCTTGCCTCGCCTGTTCGCCCCATGCGAAAGAGGGCGATGGCTGCGTTGTTGCGGGCGCCCGGATGCTCGGGCTCGACCGCGAGCACCTTGTCATACGCCGCACGCGCCGCTTCGAGTTGCCCCATTTCGGCCAGAACGGCACCAAGGCTGACGTGCAACTCGGAGCGAAATTGACGCCCGAGGCGAATGGCTTCGCGCAGATGGTGACTGGCATCGACCGGCTGACCGAGTCGCGCGAGCGCGTGGCCGAGGGCACCGTGTAGCTCAGAATCGTCCGGCTGGCGCACCAACCCCTGGCGGAAGATCTCGATGGCTTCGGGGCCACGGCCGCCTCGCTCGAGCACCCGACCGAGCACGAGCCAACCGCGCGTGAGGAAGGGGTCTTGCTCGAGGACCCGACGAATGCGCGCCTCGGCCGCCTCCGGGCGCCCGTCCGCCAACTCGACGAGCTGGGCATAGACCATATTGGTGCGCCCATGTTCGCCGTGATCGGTCAGCGCAGATTCCGTTTCTGCCCGCGCCTCGTCGAAACGCCCTTGCTGCTGGAGCAGCGTGACCTTTTGCAAACGCGCATCAGGATTGCGCGGGTCCCGAGAGATGGCAAATTCGGCCAGCTCGAGAGCACGCTCGGGTCGCTTGGCCTGCGCCTCCAATCGCGCCAGCGTGAGATAGATGCCGGCGTTCTCGGTATCGAGTGACTGCACCCGCTCCGCCAGCTCGATCGCCTCGGCGATCTCGCCTTCGCCTTCGCGCGCGGCCACCAGGTCGATCAACGCCGCGAGATTGTTGGGATCCCGTCGCAGCACCCGTTCGAGCTGATCGGCAGCCAGCCCGTAGAGGCGATCAGCAAGCAACATGCGGGCCCGCTCGAGACCGACGTGCTGCTCGATCATCGCCATGGGATTCGGGCGCTGCTCGTCCGCGGCCGTGCCACCCGCACCACTGACCGCGACGTAGCCGAGGCTGCGCAACTTGGCGACCGCTTCGCTGTCGAGCTCGAGTCGCGCTTCGCGCTCCGCCTCGTGGCCGCTCAACCACTCGTCGAGGTCACGCTTCAGGTCGTGCGCATGGCCCGGCTCCTGTCCGTGGACATTGGTCAGCTCGCGGGGATCACGCCGGCGGTCGTAGAGCTCGGGTTCTGGACCGTCGATCAGCTTCCACAGGCCGCGGTGGAGTACGCGCAACTTGGCCCAGCCATAGGTGTAGTACGGCAGATAGGTTTCCGAATAGTACGGATGGTTCGGCGCTTGGTCTTGTCGGGTGATGACCGGCACCAGGTCGCGCCCGGCAATGGATTCCTGGGCGGGTAGACCGACCAGCGACAGCAGCGTCGGCATGACGTCCACCTGGCCGACCGGCTCGGCCACCCGCAGGCCACCGCGGGTTCCGGGAACGTGGAGGATCCACGGAATATGGAGCGTGGCATCGTAGGCGAGGATGGCGTGGGTCCGCTCCCCATGGTCGCCCAGACTCTCACCATGGTCACCGATCACCGTCACGACCGGCGCTTGATCTCCGCTGCCGCCCAAGATTCGCGGATGCGCGAGCAAGCGGCCGATCTGCTCGTCCATGTAGGCGATCTCTCCGTCGTAGAGCCGCTCGCGATAGGTATCGCGATACGGCGGCGGCGGCGAATAGCTGGCGTGGGGGTCGTAGAAATGGACCCAAAGGAAATACGGCGCATCGCCCTCGAGCTGGTCGAGCCAGGCCGTTGCCGATTCCACGGTCACTTCGGCCGGCCGGTCCGCGACCATGCGCGGGCTGCGGTTGCGGCGCACCGAGAGGTCGTCGTCGTAGACGTCGAAACCCTGGTCGAGCCCGTAGCGACGATCGAGCACCGCGGCGGAGACGAAAGCTGCCGTACGATACGAAGCGTCTTGAAACCGCTCGGCGAGGGTGGTGACCGAGTCGGCCACGTACTGGATGCCGTTGTTGCGTACCCCGTGCTCGAAGGGATACTGCCCCGACAAAATGCTCGTGTGTGCCACCAAGGTGATCGGCGCCACCGCCCACGCGCGCTCGAAGACCACGCCGCGCTGGGCCAGACGCGCCAACACCGGCGTCGCCACTGACTCGGCGCCATAGGGCTCGAGACGATCAGGACGGGTCGTGTCGACCGTGATCATCACCACCGAGCGACCCGGCACCGACACCGAGCGGTCCGCGACCGGCGTCTCACCTCCGCCCGCCTGCCGAGGCGCCCCTTGACAAGCGGCCAGCACAGCCCCGCACAGGGCAAGCGCCAGCATCGGACGCGTTCGGCGCCCGCGAGACCGTGTGCAACTCCTCATTTCGACGGCTCGACCTCGGACCCGGTCACGAAGTCTCCAAACTCGAATCTGTCCGTTGCGACCCACGCAACCGGTTCGTTGATGACGACATTTCGTCTCGCGCGCACGGCCATACCTCCTGGGCGACGGGCCGCCTTCACAGCCATCCTCGAGGCATCGGGCAGGCACCTGGTTGGTAGCAGAAAGTGTAGCGAGAACGGCAGGGCATGGGTGTCACAATGCTGCTCGTCTTCGGCCGCAACGGTTCGATCCGCTTGCTGCGCGCGGACCGAACCGCGCTCGAGGACACCTGAACCCCAAGACGCACCAGCAGAGACACTGACCGCCGTGCGACCGAGCGCATGTTCGGCGGCCAGCCCCTCCAGGTCTTGATCCGCTGCAGCCGACGGTCGAGCGCCATCAAGTCACGGCGTTCGACCGTCTTCGCGTATCAGGGCGTAGTCATCGGCTGTCACCAAGACTCTCAGGCACGAGGGTTGCACCCGTGACACCCAGAAGAGCATCCAGCGTGACGACCGCCCGGCGCCCTTCCCGCCCCGCTAGTGTCACATCCCAACCCGCACCTCGCCGGGAAATCCCGGCCACGCTCACCTCGGTCCTGGGCGCGGGATGGTAGGGCAAGTAGTAGAAGTCTCGCGGCAAGACACTCGAGAAGCTGGTGCCGCGTCGCCACTGAGCGGTTCCGCCCTGGAGGGCCGCACCGCTCGTCGCCAGCGTTTCCAAGGCCAAAGCAGTTGCCTTCTCGAGGGAAGAGGCCGAGGCCGACGAACGCAAACACCAGAGCGACGGCGGTGGCCCATCGATCTCGACGCCCAAAATCTCACTCGCTGAGACATAGAACGCCACCCGCGATTCGAGCTCCGCCAGCGGCTGATCCGGCGTGATCGGACCTTCACCGCGAAAATTCCACCAGAAGAGAGAGGTTTGAGGGTCCCAAACCGTGCTCAACCGTCCCACGTAGCGGTCACCAGAAGGCATCGGCACCTCCACCACGACGCTTTCCACTTCGAATTCACCATCTGATACTCCATCTCCCAGCGAAGTCGCGGTCAAGGTTCCGCGGACCCGTGATTCGTCCACAACCTGAACCGCGCCCGCCACCAGGCCATCACCCCGCGCAGGCCCTCCCGCCACAAAAATGCTGAGGAGGCTTGCAGCCCACAAGGAAGGTCGGCTGGCCCTACGCACGAAGCACCGGACCGCGCCGATGTTCACTGCTCTTACTTGATCCGTAAACATGATTCGCTTTCCTTTCCAACAGATTACTGACGGGGGGTGAACACGACTTGGACACTACTTCCGGCCCTACGCACGCGATACTCGAGATGCCCATCGTCGCCGTAGCGCTTCGCAAAGCCAGCCAGCGCCGTCCGCTGGAAATCCTGTTCATTGGCGAAGGTCTTCCCGTAGGACGGATCGTAGTAGGTCCCCGACAAGCCGGGGGCAAGCAACTCGACAACTGTGTGAGAGCTGAAAACCTTTTCGGAAGGTGTTGGCGTGTTCTGCCCGGCGACTCCCGCGAGGCTCTTCATGCGGCCATAAATCCCATCGGGTTTCGGTGGAACCATGCCAATGGCCTGAAATTCCTCCTGAACCAGCTCGAGCTGCCAACGATAGGGAGACGAAAATGTCGGCACCAAAAATTGCCACTCTTTCACCAACATCAGCTCAGCGTTCCTTTCTGTAATATCGATAAACTGGGTCGCGAGGCCATTCACACCCAGAGCGTCGCGCAGTAGATGAGCGAAGGCGCCGCACATGCCCGAGCTGTTGGCCTGCGTGAGCAACGTCTCGGACGAAAAGGCACAGTCACCAAAACCTTCGCCGGGCCGATAGTAGAATAGCGGCCTCCCTTCCCAGGTGCGAACGTTCGCCGGCCCTTCGAAGCTTGCCCACGTGCGAGCAAGCGCGGAGGCAGAATCGGCCGCGTCTCCTGCACCAATGCCCAAGTCGAGTGCGGTCAGAAACAGATCACGCTCGGGGAGTGGATCCTCCAGCGTGATGTACAAGGGATGACGACTACCCCCGATATCCTGCGTCGTTCCGTCGTGCGAGATACTCCATGTGAAAACCAGCGGCTGATAGCGTTTGGTCATGTTAGGCAAAGGCTGAGTCGAGCTCAGTTCGATCATCGCCTCGGACCCGGTGATTGCGCCACTACCTTCCAGCACAATGCCGTCGGGGCCGGTCGCCCGTAGCGTGACGTTGATCGGCGCACCAGGTGGTGGCGACGCCACGAGCTTCGCTTGAACCCGCATCACACGACCGCGGGTATAGGCGACAGCGTCATCTTTCTCCGGATTCTGATCTCCATCTGTATCCATCCAGACCGGATCCGTGATCGCTTCCGCGCTGCCCAGCGTGTCTTTCCGAATCGTGTGATCATCCAGAAAGCTCAGTGCCTCGAGCGATAGATCAACGATTTGCCCTGGCCCACACATCAAATCGGTCCGCACCAGCGGCCCTTCGAGCACGAAGGGTGTGTCGAATACGCGGCCAACGGTACGTGTGCGGATCGTCGCGTCTTCGCAGCAGTTCAGGCGGAACTGCCCTTGCCGCTCGCCGAGCGGTGAGCCACCGGAGAGATCGAACGCTTCGACACAGCCGTTGTCGGTCGTGTAGGACTGCGAGGTGATCTGGCCCTCGGCCGGGCGTTCTTGCGGCGGCGCGTTGAAGCCGAGACAGACGTCGAATGAACGCTCCCAGCCCCCGACCGCGGGAACCATGACCGAAATCCCACCGCGGACACAGAACAGCGCGTCCGTGACGCCTTCGTTGCATGCCTGGAAGACGAACTCGACCTCGAGGAAGCCGATGACGGCCAGCGTCAGCGAGCTGAAATCCAAGACCTGACCCGGAAGCAGCGCATTCAACGCCTGCCGGGTGAGCGGATCGCCCAGGTCATCGAACAGCGACAGCAGGATCTCACCGAAGAAGATCGATGCGCTGAGTCGCACCGTCAGACAGATCTGGAACATCTTGTTCTGCTCCAGCTCGGCCCGGCTCACCGCGTTTCGCGGTTCGCTCAGCGCATGCTTCTCCTCGTGCTGCGCGTGGCTGGCGAGGAAGGGTGAGCCCTGGTGCGGACTGATCGGGTCTTGGAAGTAGATTTCTGGCGCGATGTCCGGGAGTGCGTTGCCGGTGTCGATCTTGGTGGTCGGCAGCAACGTGAGCCCCGGGCTTGCCTGAACATTCATCGTGAGCGTCGTCGACCCGCCGGCACCGTCGATTCGCAGATCGGCCGGTCCGGCCGAGACGTTGTCGGAGATGAACAAGAGGCCCGAGAGTGCGTTGTCGTCACTCGCCTCGAGATCGAGTATCCGGATCCCGGGATCAAGCGGCACGACATTCGCGCCAAGCAAGTTGAGGCCAACGATCTGCAACAGATGGACCGTTCCACGCTGTGGTTCGGAGGGTGTCCAAAGATCCACCACCGGCGCCCGGTCGACAACGCGAATCGGCGCCCCCGTGACGCCGCCAGGCGTTTCGATCGCTAAGTTGTAGAAGCCGTCAACGCCAGCTTCCGTCGCGTCGACACGGGCCACGATCCGTGTGCCTTCGGCGTTGACTGACACCGACACCAGCGTCGGGTAGACACGTGGCGGCAGCCCCTGTTCAGGTGGCATGGTCGCCACGTAGACGTTGGCTCCCGCCAGGCCGGTGCCATCGATCGTGACGTTCTTGACCTGGCCGTGAAACACCGTGGCAACGCCCGCCACATCCAGCTCGGGCGGCACAATGTCCGCGACGGTGACGCTCACCGTCGCCATATCCTGCCCGCCGTGCTCGTCCCGAATGCGGTACGAAAAGCTGTCTTCGCCGAGGAAGCCAGCGTCAGGCGTGTAGCGCACCTCGCGATTGTTCAGGCGAACGGCTGTCCCGCGGCTTGCCGGGCTGGCAATGGCGATCACGGAGAAGCTGTCACCGTCGGGATCGGAGTCGTTCGCCTTGACGTCGATGGTGATCGCGGTATCGATATCGGTGATCACGCTGTCAGGGCGCGCGACCGGTGCCGTGTTGGTCACGTGGACGGTGACCCCGGCCGAGTGCACCGCGCCCCACCCATCGGTGATCCGGTAGCGGAAGGTGTCGGTGCCGAGGAAACCATCCTGCGGCGTATAGGTGATCGATGTATCCGACACACGCACCGCCGAGCCGTTCCCGGGCGCGATCAGGATGGGTTCCGGTACCAGGACCAGCGTGTCCCCTTCCGGGTCGGTGTCGTTGGCGACCACGTCGAGCGTGATCGGTGTGCCGGCATGGGTGGTGCCATCGTCCGGCGAGGCGTCGGGTCTCTGGTTGTCGACGCGTACGGTGACGACCGCCGAGTGGACCGTGCCCGGAAAGCCATCGGTGATCCGGTAGCGGAACGAGTCCGTGCCGGAAAAGCCGGAATCAGGTACATAGCGAATCGACGTATCCGAGACACGGGTCGCCGTGCCACGACTCGCGGGCTCGAGGATCGGCTCGTTGACCAGGCGGATTGGGTCGCCCTCGGGGTCCGTGTCGTTGGCGAGCACGTTGAGGGTGAAGGGCGTATCGAGCGGTGTCGCCTTGCGATCCGGCATGGCGACGGGAGCCTGATTGGCGACCACCGTCACGGTCACCCCGGCCGAGTGAAAGAGATCGCCGTCGGTGATGCGATAGCGGAACGTGTCGGTACCGGCGAAGCCGGTGCTCGGCGTGTACCGAATGATGCTGTCCGAGATCCGCTGTGTGCTGCCATGCTCGGCGGCAATGATCACCGGGTCGCCCAGAACCAGCGCGATGGGATCACCGTTCGGATCCGAGTCGTTGGCCATCACGTCGATGTCGACCGACGCGTTCTCGCGTGTCGAAGCCGGATCGTGCACAGCAACCGGCGCCTGATTCGGCTCGACCGTGACCGTGACCAGGGCCGAGTGAACCGAACCGGGGAAACCGTCCGAGATCCGGTAGCGAAAGGTGTCGGTGCCCGAGAAGCCCGCCGCCGGCGTGTAGCGAATCGTGCTCCCCGAAAGTCGTGTTGCCGTGCCGTGCGCAGGTGGCGTGAGGATCGGGTTGAGCACGACCACCGAGACCGGATCGCCGTCTGGATCCGTATCGTTGGCCGTCACGTTGATCGTCACGGCCTGGCCCTCGATGGTCGAGGCCGTGTCGTTGAACGCGACCGGTGGCTGGTTCGCCGCCACTGACACGGTGACCAGCGCAGAATGGACTGAGCCCGGAAAGCCATCCGAGATCCGGTAGCGGAAGGTGTCGGTGCCGACAAAGCCCGCCGTCGGCGTGTAGCGGATGGTGCTCCCCGAGAGCCGCACCGCCGTACCGTTCGTGGGCGGCGTGAGGATCGGATTGAGCACGACCACCGAGACCGGATCGCCGTCCGGATCCGTGTCGTTGGCGGTCACCTCGACATCGACCGACGTGCTTTCGCGGGTTGATGCTGCGTCCGGTTGCGCAACCGGCGGCTGATTCGCCCACGCGGATTGCGCGGCGAGGAAGAAAAAGACCCACGGCAAGAAGCTGTAGGCCATCGACCGAGCTGGGGCTTGCATATGCATCCTCCTGCAGAAGCTTGGCAGCGCAACCCACGGATGCCGAATCGAGCTCCCCGCTCCGGGGCCTGCGCCTGCCGCAATGGCAGGCGTGCCGCAGATCCCGGCACAGCCGGGCTACGACGACACGCCTTCTTTCTGAGTGGCGCGAGCAGCGGGCGATGTCTTTCACCCAACAGGACAAGTCCCTACGACCGCGAGCGCCCGGAGGCGACAACGCGAAAAGCGGCCGGCACGCGCGATGCGCACCGGCCGCTTCGTGATCAGCATTCGGACGGGCGGAACGACCCGCTCACGTCGGCGCTACGGAACGACGCTCGCTTCGAGGGTGACCTGGTACGGGTCCTCGTCGAGATCGTTGTTCCGAATCGTGAGCGTTCCCGTGTAGACACCCGGCAACGCATGGTGAGAGCGCACCCGAACGGACGTGCACTCCTCCCCGGGCACAGTCGCGAGAGGCACCGAGAGCTGGGAGAAGCCCGAGCCACCCACCAAGGAGCCGGGCGGGTCGAGTATCAGATCGCCGGCACCGTCGTTACAGATCTCGAAGAGCCTCGACACGGGCTGACCAGCTGGCGTGTCCGGGAACACAAAGCTGCCACCATCGCCGATCACCTGCCCCGAAGCGGCTAGCGTGAGCCGGATCTCCGGCAGATCCTCTGGCAAGGCCGTGCCCGCGAGGGCGATGACATAGGGCGTCTCGTTGGGATCGTTGTTCGGCAAGCGCAGCGTGCCGGCATAGACTCCGGCATTGCTCACGTGAAACCGAACGCGGAGATCCGAACACGCCCCGGCATCGATCGTCGGCAACGGGCTCGACAGTTGAACGAAGCCACTTCCCGACACCGCGCTCGCTGGCTGACTCAGGGTCAGGTCACCCAAGCCGTCATTGCAGATGCGAAGCAATCGCGAGATCGGCAGATCGACGACGTGGGTGTCGGGAAACGTGAGCGTGCTGCCACTTGACAACGTGCTGCCATCGACCGCCGAAGCGACACGGATTTCGGGCGGCTCCCCTGCGAGGGCGTTGCCAGAGACCGTGAACACGTAGGGGTCCTGATCGGGATCGTTGCTGCGGATCGACATCGTGCCCTGTACAGATCCTGCCACCGCGGTATGGAAGCGGACCCGGAAGGACGTGCATTGGCCGGCTGCTACGGTTGCCGCCGGCGCGGAGAGCAGGTGGAAACCTGCACCGGTGATCGACGTACCGCCCGCATCGAGCACCAGAGTGGCATCGCCCGTATTGCATGCCTCGAAGAGGGTGGAAATCGGCAAGTGCGTCAGAGACGTGGCAGCAAACGCAAAGGCACCATGGACAGGCACCTCGCTTCCTGTTGCCGCAACCCGCACCGCCAGATCAGGAGCCGAGACCGCAAGCGCATGGCCGACGAGTCCGATCTCATAGACGCCTTCGTCCGGATCGTCATTCTCCACGATCAGGGTTCCCGCATGCGCGCCCACTGCTCCGGTCTGAAAGCGTACGCGCACGGTCGTGCAGTCGCCGGGCGAGAGAGATGACGACGGCGTCGCGCCGATCTGGCTGAACGCGGCACCATTGACGAGCGCGGACGGATTGTCGAGGGTCAGAACCGAGCCACCGTCATTGCAGATTCCGAACAGTCGCGAGAGTGGCAGATCCTCCAGCCTTGTGTCCGGGAAGGCCAACGCACCGCCGTTCGGGATGGTCGCTCCCGTAGCCACCTGCTCGACTCGAATCTCGGGCCGGGTTCCAGACAAGGCGGTCGCCTCCAGCCCAATCTCGTACGGCGCCCCAGCGCTCGTTTGCAAGTTCACAGCACCGAAGTACGGATTCGGGTGGGCCGTATGGAAGCGGACCCGGAACGTACTGCACTCGCCAGACGCCAACAGGTCTGCTGGCGAATTGCCAATCTGATGGAAGCCAGCGCCGGTCACCAGCGCATCGGGAGCGAAGAGCGTGACGGGTTGAAGGCTGTCATTGCAGACATCGAACAGCTCCGAGATCGGCAGGTCGTCCACGGACCGCTCGGCGAATGTGAAGGTGCTGCCATCTGGCATACGCTCACCGGTCGCTGAGCGTATGACCTGGAGCCCGTTGTCGATCTCGATCGTGATCTCTTCCGTCGACCCGATCCGACCGCAGCCATCGAATGCCCTGGCGCGAACCGTGTGGCTGCCGCGGAGACCCAGGGTGTCCCAGCTCAGCGAGGATCGATTGTTGTCATCGGGCGGGCTCCCCTGCCCGATGCGGACGCCGTCGACGAAGAACTCGACCGCGGTCACCGCATCGTCATCCTGAACATCCGCGGTGAGCGTGACGGTTCCACCAACGATCATGCCTGCCTGCGGCGCAAGCAGGATTGCCGAGGGCGGTGCATTGCCGGCACAACCCGCCGCCCCGCTGTTGTCGATGCGGAACGAGCGGCCATATCCTGTGGCCACGGGGAATTCCGGCACGAGGTCAATCACTGCGACATGGAGAACATGGTAGCCCTCACGGAGCTCTTGGGTCGGGAGGTAACCGGTCAATATACGCTCGTGTGGCGGTCCCGTAATGGAAACGTTTGCGAGCTGAATCGGTTCGCGGTCGAGAAAGACTGCAAACGTTCCGACACCGTCCTCGTCGGAGGCTCGAATCCGAATCTCAGCGAGACCACTCACCGTCTCGCCCTGTGCAGGCGAGACGATGCCCGTGAGCGGGCCTTGGAGCTTGACACCAGGAGAGACCGTGGACGAACCCAAGGCACACCCTGGCGCCCTGCAGGTGAGGACTTCTCGTTCTGTCCGCGTCGACGTACCATCCGGCTCGGTCACGGTCACGACCTCAGTCGTCCACTCACACGTCGTGGTGAGGGTGGGGCAGTTCGGGTCGATCGGGCCGGGGCCCGCACCGGGCCAGGGGATGTTGAAGACATCGTGGCAGAACGCGACCGGTAGCCAGAAGTCACAGAGGAAGCCACCCATTCCAGGGTTCGGGGCGTCAGGGAAGAACTCATCGAGCGTCGACTCTCCTTCGCCTTCGGCTTCATCCTCGCAGAGGACGCCGAGATCAGCCACCAGCCCCTCACCCAGCGAGCCGCTCCCATGCGCCACGAAGCAAGTCTGCCCCAGAGGATGGGTCACGACATTCACGTCGTACGCCCAGCCCGGCGAGCCTTGCGAAGCAAACATGAAGGGCCCGTCCTGACGAACCTCCAGGACCTCGGTGAAGCTGCCGACACCGAGCTCGGTCAACCGCAGCTCGAGGACCACGGACTCACCCGGCGCAACACCTTCGGCGAACCCAGCGACGCCAAGCGTACTTGAGCTGCTGCAGCGAACTTGGACCTCATCGATCTCACCGCTGACCTGTCCAATACCTTGATGAACCGTACAGGTGAGGTCAGGGCGTGACGCGTTCACCACCTGAACATCGTAGGTCGCGCCATCGGGAAGTCGCTCGAAAAAGGTGAACGAGCCGTTGCTCGAAACGGTCAAGGAATCGACCTGGTATGGCTGCCCATTGGACAGCTGCACGGCCGCACTGAGTGCAATGAAATCGCCCTGGACGAGCCCTGTGACCGTTCCGTCCAGCGTGTAAAGCTGCTCACACGTCGAGTAGCCCACCGGCTGGAACGACTCTTTGACATCTCGATTGAGCAACTCGGGTCGGTAGATGGCCGCGGCAACCCAGCCGATGTACGCTACATTCTGCCCGTCTTGTCCACAGCGATCGAAGAGCGCGACGGTCGAGCAAGCCAGTCGCTGATCGGGGCTGCGCAAGACTTCCTGTTTCTCATCAAAGAACTCAGGATCTTCATAGAAATGAAGATTGCCACGATGCGATGTATTGACACGGCAGCCAATGACCCACGTTCTGTTGTTGTGTGTGAAGTCGCCCGCGTAGT
>CALFAM010000359.1 GCA_937948815.1 uncultured bacterium | reverse complement strand
CACTCGGATACGACACCATCAGCCGTTTGGCCGCGGCGCCGATCGCCAGCCGCAAGAGAAGGCGCTCGCGGGCGAACCGCTCGTCCTGCGTGTCCATCCCGGCTTCGAGCAGGCGGCGCGCGGAATCGAGCAACAAGGGGTCTTCGCTCGCGCGGCGGGGAAAGATTCCTTCGGCGAGGCCGGGTACGAACACCACCTCGAAGGCGCGACCACGAACATCCTCGGGCGTGCCGATGAAGACGCGGCCGTAGCGCTGGGAGGGCGGATCGGTGGTCAGAAAGCGAAGGCGATCTTCGAGTGCGCGCCGCACATCGGCCAGACCCACCGGCCCGACCTCACTCATGGTTCGCAGCTCGGCGAGCAGGGCCAGCACAGACTCGGGTTGACGCAGGGCGCGATTGGCCAGGCGTTCGAGATGGCCGAGCCAGGTACCCCATGTCTCCTGTGTCGGCAGCTCGTCGAGCTGATCGATGAGCGGCAGGGCGAAGCGGCGCAGGCTGACGAGCTGTTCGAGGCGATCGAGCACCCGTTCCCGATCGGCCTCTGGACCGTCGCGAAGCTCGTTGAGCTGCAGCTGCAACTCAGCTTCCAGCCCGGCGAGTCGACGCGACCAACGTTCGCTGCCACCGACTACGGCGGCGTCGACGAGCATGCGTTCCCAGCGCCGGGGTGATCGGGGCGAACGCCTCGGCGACGTGCCTTCAGTCGCTTGTCCACCGTTCGGTTGATCCACCTCATCCGCGGACGCCGTTGGTGCGTCCGAGGCGGCGATCGGCGTCGCCAGCACCATCTGTTCGCCGCTGGCTTCGACCCACGGGACCGGCGTGATCGGAGGTTCTCCGGACGCGTCCGGAGCGGGAAGCTGGCCCAGGGACATGTACTCGGCAAAGCGCGAAGCGGTCAGCCCCTCGTCGGCACACGCGAGCAGAGCGAGAAAGGCTCGGCCAGCGGGATGTGGCCGGCGCGTGCCGCGGGTGAGGTAGATCGGGATTCGGGCGCGGCCGAAGGCTTCTTCGATCAGGGGTTGGTAACGCATCGCGTCACGCAGCACGACCGCCACACGATCGAACGGCGTACCCGATGCCGAAAGATCACGGATCCGGCGGGCGATCTCGATGCACTCGCGCCCCTCGCCAGGTGCTGACAGAAAGACCAAGGTGTCGTCCCGGAGGGGGCCGTCAGGCGTGGGCGCGGCGTCGTCCCCTGCGGAGAAGGCGAAGATGTCTCGCCGCAAGCGGCCCAGTCGGGTCGTCGCGGAGTGGTCGTCGAGATCAAGGAACGATCGGCGTGGGCTAGATTCCGGGGCACATTCGAGGGTGGTGTCTATGCCCGGTACCTGGCTAGCGTTCGGGCCAGGCTCAGGTTCCAGCCCAAGGACCGAGGCAAGGGCGCGGCGACCAGGGTCGTCACCGACGGGCGCGATCGCCAAGACCGACGGCGCGTGCGCACAGAGTGCACGCAAGAAGTCGCGCTCGACGATCGACCGCGGCGAAAGATCGAGCAGCAGCAACGCCTGACCGAGCAGGTGGTGATGCGCCCCACGGTCTTGCTTGCAAGATGCCAGCACATCGAGCGCTTGGCGGTACATGTCCGCGCCATCTGCGAGCTGCCAGCGTTCGAGCTCCTGCTCGTAGGCCGTTGCCAGGCGGGCGAGGTCGCGGCCGGGGGCGCCGGCTCGGGGCAGGCGGTCGCGTGACACGGCGCCGTTGCGGAGCTCGGCGAGGGTGCGCGACAGAGCGCGTGGGAAGCCCGGGAACCCCGTCACCGGCGCAAAGGCTTCGAGGGTCCCGGCTTCCTCCAGGCTGCGCGTGGCACGGGCGGAGATCGCTTCGCGCGCGAGGCCGGACAAGGGGGAACGACGATCTTTCGCCAGCTCGGCGGCAGCCAAGTCGGCAGCCAGTGCCATGGGTGTCAGTCGGTGGGTCTGCCAGAGATCGATCCCCGACGCTCTGGCCAGATCTCCGGTCACAGGCGGAGCGCAAGCGCCGCGTACCAGATCATCTGCTGGTCCCCGCCCGGGAGCCAGCACCACCACACCTTGGTCCTTGTGCGCGATCAGCCAGTCGCGAGCGTAGGCCAGACGGCGGGCGGCGGAGCGCGAAAGCGCGAGCGTGGCACGGGGCAGCCGAACCGAAGTAGACGAACCTCCGCCCATGCTGGCGGAATCGGAGAGGTCCGCGGAGACAGAGAAGCCAGGTTGCTTCGATCGAGGTTCGGGCACCTGTGGATCGTACCCTGTCTGTGTCGCATTCAGTCCGTACGGAATCGCGACCGCGAACGCGGGATGATCAGCCTATGCGTCGGGCGACCGTGTCGACAAGCGACCCATGCCTTCGCCCATGCGTACCGGGGTTCCGAGCTGGATCGGGTCGAAGGTCACCCGGTCGGCGGCGAACAGCATGATCACGGTCGAACCCGCGCGAAAGAGGCCCAACTCGTCGCCGCGTTGCACGGTGATCGCTTCGTCTTGGAAAACGCGGCGGGCGGCCAGAGAGCCCGGGAGCGGATTGACCGTGCCTTCCCAGACGGTTTCGATTCCACCGATGATCAGCGCGCCGACCATCACGAGCGCCCAGGGCGAACCCTGCTCGGGCTCGTCGAAGACCAGGACGACCCGCTCGTTGCCCGCAAAGACGCCCGGCATGGAAGCGACGGTGGCGTCGTTGACCGAGTACAACTTGCCCGGGAGGTGGATGCGCTGCTGAAGCCCGCCGGAGCACGGTGCATGCACGCGGTGGTAGTCGCGCGGCGAGAGGTAAACGGTGCTGTAGGCTCCGCCCTCGAAGCGCTGCGCGAGCGCGCGATCCCCGAGCAACTCGGCACAGGTGTAGTCGATGCCTTTGGCCTGCAGCATGCGCCCATCGCGGACGATTCCGTGGGCCGCTGCCGCGCCGTCCGCTGGCCAGACGGCGCGCGCTGGGTCAGCGGGAAGCGGCCGCGCGCCGGGGCGCAGCCTACGGGTGAAGAAGTCCGTGAACGACCGATAGTGCTCGAGGCTGTGCTCGGCTTCGCGCATGTCGACACGGTAACGCTTGGCAAACGCTGCGAGCGCTGCCTGGATCAGCGGGCGAGGCTGCTCGCGCATTCCGAGCCAGCCCACAAGGCGCGACAGCGAGCGCTGCGGCAGCAGTCGCTGCAGACGTGGATTCATCGATCGTCTCTCGTCCCAGCAGCGCTACCGCGCGTCCCTGCGGGCAGCCAGCCGGGTTAATCAGAAGCTGGGGTCGTCGGCAGTTGGGCCGAGAACTTTGGGTACCGGCACATCGAGCAGGCGCAGGTAGACCGAGAGCTGGCCACGATGATGGACGATGTGGTTGAGAACGAAGTCACGAATGACCGCCACCCGCGGCGCCCGAAAGTAGACCTGTTCGCCGGCGCGCAGCGTCCACATGCCGTGCAAGGCTTCGTCCGTGGTGCCCGGAAGCTCCTGGTTGAAGACTTCGGCGCTCTCTTCGAATCCTTTGATGAGCTCCTGCGAGGCCGAAGGCGTAAAGGGCTCGTAGGGAGATTTTTCGAAGTCGAGCTCGTCCTGCAGGATGTTGTGTGTCCATTGGGGAATCTCGGCGATGTGTCCAGCCAGTCGCCCGAGCGTCATCGACTTCTCGTGGGGCTGCCAGTCGAACTTGTCGGCTGGAACGGCCGCGAGTATGCCGCGAGTTCGAGAGAAGTCGAACGTGAACTCGGCGATCAAGGCATCGATCATCGGCATGGTAGCTCTCCTGAGGTCTATGCCTCGTGATTGGCGTCTCTTGCTGTGCGCAGACGGCCGCGAAGATCGGCCATCAAGGCTTCGTCTTGGAGATCGATGACCGGCGTAGCGTCGTACTGCTCGAAGAAGAGGCTCGCAGGGACGTCGTCGTCCACTTCCAGCGCCCGCCGGAGCTTGCGATTGTCGGGAATGAAGCCGCGGTCGAGCAGTCGAATGATGGTTTGACCGATTGTGCCCTGCAAACCGCAAATGAAGACCACGGCGTTGGCAGGTACCAACCCACCCGTGCCGAGCCCCATGCGCGTCTCGGTGTCGGCCAGGCGCTCGGCGCGAAAGTAGTCTTCGACCCGCCCGGTATCTCCTTGCCAGCCCGACGCCTCTTTGGGGCGGCTGATCGTCGCCAGGTAGCGCAAGCCCTTCCAGGCAGCGATTCCCTTGAGCTCGTCACGGTAGCCGAGATCCGAGGGGTAGGAGGCCCCATGCAGGATGGTCATGCCCGAAAGACTCTCTTTGGGACGACTGATCAGGTGACTGCGAGCCATGCTGGTGAATGGGGCCAGGCCCGTTCCGGCAGCAACCAGAACCTTGTGGCGGGGATCGTCGTTGCCGAGCGCGTGAACCAAGGTGAAGTGGCCGACAGCCTTGGGACGCATCGAAATGCGGTCGCCGTTCTTGGCCTTCCACAGCAGATGGGTGAGCGGGTTGTCGGACTCCGGGTGGGCGACCCAGCGAATGTAGAACTCGAGGGTCTGCCCTTCCTCCGGAGCAGAGGCAATCGACATGGGGCGGCGTACAGAGCCCAGCTCGGGCTTCTCCTCGTTGTTCAGCCCGAGGGTGACGTACTGCCCTGGAATGAAGATCGGGTCACTCGGCAGAGGCTCATCGGCGCGGATCTTGAACGTCGAAAGCGCGCTCGTATAGTCGATACGCTCCACCAGTGTCGCGTTGTACTCCAGCTTTTTTGCCATGGTAGCGCAACGGTACAACGCCGAGCCTCATTCGGCAACGGCTATCCGCTGACGCGCGTCGATGGACGGCTGGCTGCGCGGGATCACGATCACGCGCAGCCAGCCGGCACGAGCACAGGCGAATCGTGCCGGCTGCTCCGGCTGCATACGGGCTGTCGGAAGCGAGGGCGCTGGGCCGGCCTAGGCGATCTTCAAGACCGTCAGGCGGATGATCGCGCCGTCGTTGGGGCGGAAGCTCAGGCGAATCTTTTGCCCTTTGGCCAGGTCATCGAAGGCAAGCTGCTTGCGACCGTCGAATTGCTTCTTCGACCGGGCGCGAAGCGGAACTGCGTCGGTGAGCTTCAGGACCATCTCGCGTTCGGTCCGCGGATCGATCAGCTTGACCTGATTGTCCGGGCCGAGATCTGCAATCACCAAATCGACCGAGCGGATGACTTGCGCGTCCGGTTGCCCAGCTTCGGTCTCGAACGGGTGATCGTCCTGGACCGTGACGCCGCCGACGGATGCCTGAACGGCAGCCGGTACGGTCAATGGCGCGAGCAGAAGCGCGGAGAGGGAAACGATAAGGAGAGTCGAGCGCATGATGAGAGCTCCTTCGTTCGGGTGCGGCACAGCCTGGCTGGATGCCGGACCTGGATCCGATTGGGTTGACAACCCTATCATTGCCGTCGCCCGCCGGTCCCAGCCGGCCGTGCTCCCAAGACGATGCGTTGACGCGATCAGGTGGGAAGCACCGTGATCTGCAGGACGCGACCACTGTCCGCGCGGAAGGTCACGCGTACGTTCTGCCCCTCCTCGAGGTCGTCCCAGGTGAGCTGCTTGCGGCCGAACTGCTTCTTGGACTTGGCCCGGAGCTTGACCGTATCCTGCAAGGTGATGATCTGCTCTTGCTCACTCTTCGGGTCGACCATCGTGAGCGTCCGATCCGGTCCGAGCTCGGTGATCACCAGGTTCAGCGAGCGGGTCACCTGGGCATCCTGCTGGCCGCCGACCCCGCCACCACCGCCACCCACGGAGGCAAAGGCGGCAGGAACGGCGAGCAGGGCGACGAGAATGCTGATGGTCAGTAGACGGGACATGACGGCTCCTTCGTAGGGCAGTGGTATCGAGCTCGGTCTGGCCAGTTCGACCTGGCCATCTCGGGCCGGGCGGAGCGTCGCATAGACTGTGGCGCGCTCTCGCCCAATGCACCGTATTCGTAGGTTCGGATTATGCCGGTTCTCCAGGATCTGAAGTCGCGACAGCTCCTCCAATTTGACCGCACGTCAAGGCATCGTGGCGGGATGCCGGTGATCGCAGCGGCGGGCGGTCTCGCCCTCGTCGGGTGGCTCTACATTGCCTGGGGCATGGATCCCGTAGGGCGTGCTGAAGACGTGTGGTCTTTGATCGTGGTGTGCTGGCTACAGCTCTCGATCGCAGGCGCCGTCTTCGCGCTCACAAGGACCGTTGGAAGCGTCCGACTTGCCGTATCTACGGTTCTCGCCTTCGGCGCGGTTTTCCGTTTGGTGATGGTTTGCGCTGGAATGGCGCCAGGCACGAGTATCGCTGATCTCGGAGACGAGCTTCGCGGACGGGCCGTGGTCTACGAGACACACGTGCTCTACGACAATGATGTCTGGCGCTATTTGTGGGACGGCGCGGTGCAGAAGCAGGGCCTCGATCCCTACCGGACTTCGCCCACGGGCGTGGCCGAGTCGGCGGACGCTGGCGCGATTCCCGCCGAGACCCTGCTCGAAGACGAGGTCTGGTGGGAGGTCCACCAGCGAATCGGCTACCCGGACTATCCATCGGTCTATCCGCCCATCGCGCAGTTGCTCTTTCGCGGGCTGGCGACGGCCGCGCCAGCAAGTGTCTTCGCCCTCAAACTGGTCCTGAGCCTGGCGGACTTCGGCGTCTGCTTGCTCCTGGTAGCCCTGCTTCGACGCCTCGACAAGTCGCCGATGGCGGTCGTGCTGTATGCCTGGCATCCGTTGCCGATCAAGGAGATCGCGGGATCTGGCCATGTCGATGGGCTGATGTCGGTCTTCGTGGTGGCCATGGTCCTGGCATTGCTGGCGGCGCGACCTCGTGCGGCGTGGCTGGCGTGGGCGGCGGCCGTTGCCACCAAGCTGGTTCCCGCAGCGCTCGGTCCGGTCGTGCTCGTTCGGCTCCACCAACTCGGGTGGCTCCGGCGCTGGCGGTCCCTGCGCGAGGCCGTGATCGGCGGCACCGGGGCGATCGTGCTGTTGGTCGTAGTCTCGTGGCCCTATTGGGCGGGACTGCCGGCGATGCTCGAGACCGTCGGCCGATTTGCCGACACCTGGCGCTTCAATGCTGGGCTCTGGCGTGGGGTGGGGGCCACCGCAGCATGGCTCGGTGCCGATCAACCTGCGCAGTGGGCCGATCTGCTTTGTCGCGCGTTGCTGATCGGCCTCATCCTGACGGTCACGGTGCGGGTGCTGCGCCGTCCCGGTGACGAAGGTGCCCTGGTGGCTGCGGTCTACACGATCTTGGCAGCCGCGGTGCTGCTCAGCCCGGCTGTCATGCCGTGGTACCTGCTCTGGGCCTTACCGTTTGCCGTGGCGCTCGGGCGCTGGCCGTTCATCGTCCTCGGTGGCCTCGCCTTTCTCTCTTATCTGGTCTACATCGATCAGCGCGAGCATCTCTGGTGGTTGTTGGCAGAGCACGGCGGGTTTGTCGCGCTTCTGCTTCTGGCCTTCTGGCGTCGTCGCGCAGACCCGGCTTCTACAGTCGCTCACGGTGCGCGCAGACCCGCTGCCTGACGCGGCAGCCGCTTCGAAAGGTTTCCGAACGTCGAAGGCTGAAGCGTGGCTACGACACGTCAGCCATGCTCATACGTTCGGCTGAACCTTCACCCGCCGTCAACGTCCACACGTCGTACCAGTTGAGCGGTCCTCGAGGCGAGGATGCGAAGTTTTCGTTTCACGTCTACATCCGTTCGGTCGGTGTTGGCGAAATCTGTAACCGAGCGCTCGGAACACCTCAGTTTCCATCGATCGGCTGGTATGCGCATGCGGCCGATCTCATCTCGACTACCGATTGACGAACTGCCGAATGCGGCCCGAGTAGGAAGACCAGACATGACACAGAATCGCAACTCCAAGATCGCATGCGCCATCGCCGTCCTCTTTCTCGCCTCGAGCTTTGCCGTGACCGCGAGTGCCGGCCACCACGAGAAGAAGGCGAGCCACGACATCGTTGACACCGCCGTCAGCGCAGGTTCCTTCGAAACCCTGGTTGCCGCCGTCAAGGCTGCTGGCCTCGTCGACACGCTCAAGGGAGATGGCCCGTTCACGGTTTTCGCGCCGAGTGACGAGGCCTTCGCCAAGCTTCCCGAGGGCACGGTCGAAGCCCTGCTGAAGGACAAAGACAAGCTCACCGCCATTCTCACGTATCACGTCGTCCCGGGCCGGTTCAAAGCCGAAGACGTGGTCGCCAAGCGTTCGCTGCCAACCGTTCAAGGTGGCAGTCTTCACATCGATACGTCGGACGGTGTGAAGGTCGGCAATGCGACCGTGGTTCAGACTGACATCCAGACTTCGAACGGCGTGATTCACGTCATCGACACGGTCTTGATGCCGGGTAGCTGAATCGGAGGTCGCTTTCCGAGAGCTTTCGTGGAGAGATGGTCCTCCGCGCAAGCTCCGTTCCGATGGCACCTCCTCGCCGCCGCGGATGGTAGGGTATCCCCCGAACCCCTACCTTCGCGGCGGCACCTTTTTTTGGCGGCCGCACGATGCTTGCAAGAGGAACG
>CALFAM010000358.1 GCA_937948815.1 uncultured bacterium | reverse complement strand
TGGCGGCGCAGGAAGGCGGGGCGGCGGTCGGTCAGCCGGAAGAGTACGATCCACACCAGGCTGATCAGGAGCAGGCCGACGCCGACGGCGCTCAGCAGAAGCAATGTGAAGCGGTCGCCGAGGCGCCGGATGGGGGCGATGCTGCCTTCGAGATCTTCCTGCACGGCCACGACCCAGCCGTCGGCTTCGGCGGGCTCGGGCAGCGGTGGCAAGCCGGGTTGATGAATGCGCGGGTCGAGGCGCGCGGCCACCGCGAGATAGCGATGAGCGGAACCGTCTTCGGCAGGGTCGAGCTCGTCGGCGAAAATGTGACAGCAAGCTGGCTTGCCAAAGGCACGCTCGTCCGGCTCTGAGCAGGTGCATGTGGCGAGGGCGTCTACGCGCAGGCGCTCGGCCATGCCGACCAGGCCGGTCCGGAACCCGTAGCGTTCGAGGGGCAAGTCTTCCTTGGCTGCGCAGGGATGACGGACGAGGGCGGAACGGTTGAGCAAGGTAATGAAGCTGTCCGGACAATCCTCGTTGCTGGCAGCCGGGCTACCTTCCTCGGCCTCGGGCGCTTCCTTAGATGACGTTGTCCGCGAAGTTCCGAACAAGAGGTCGAGATCGTCGAGGCTGATCGAGGCGGAAAGAATGGCGACTGGGTCGCCGGTTCCATCCTCCGCGCTGCCGGGCGCGGAGGTGCCGATTGGGAAGATGGGCGCGGCGACGCTGACCAGCATGGGTTGACCGCTCGCCTTGCTGCGAAAGGGTGCCGTCAGGCCGATGCGGCGTCGCGGGAAACGGTGCGCGAACATC
Source organism: uncultured bacterium (assembly GCA_937948815.1). Taxonomy (GTDB): domain Bacteria; phylum Acidobacteriota; class Thermoanaerobaculia; order Multivoradales; family J023; genus J023. Next base: position 13,310 of record CALFAM010000358.1, on the reverse strand, counting down.
TCGGAGCCGTTTGGACTTTCCGGAATGCCGCTGAACCACTCCCGGTAGCCGAACCATCGGCCGACCACGTCGCCCTCGCCGGTCGGCGCGCTTCGCGCCCAAATCCAGCCACTCGGATCGGCCAGCACCCAGCTGTAGAAACCGCGGCCTTGGTATTGCTCGTGAATCGCGTCGAGCTGGCGCTTGATCTCGGCGCGCAGGGCGCCGCGGACAGGATCATCGTCGAGCCCGAGCAGGGTGGCGTCGTCGTAGGGCAAGGTGGGGCGGGGAAGTGCGGTGCCCGGCTGGCCGAAGGCCGTCGCAATCTCACGGAGGTCTTGGCGCTCGGTCTCGCGCAGCACGCGACGCTGGGCCGCGCGCAGGTCCTCTTCGACCGTGCGGGTGACGAAGGCAAGGCTCTCGTGCTGTTTGGCCAGGGTGGTCTCGACCAGGGTCTTGACCGCGCCGTCGTTCGACAGCTTTCCCAGCCAGTGGCCGCCGGCACCCATGGCGAGCAGGAGGAGCAAGGGCACGAGCAGGGCAATGCGCACCAGCGGGCGCTGGGCGATCACTCGCCGCCGCTGGGCCAGCGCATTGCGCACCTGCTGCACATTCTGAAAGCGCTTCGCCGGGTCGATCTCCAAGCAGCGATCGACGATCGTGATCAGCATTGGATCGATGCCCGGAACATCGCGGTGGCCCTGGGCTGGTGCCTCGTTCCGAATCAGCTCGACGTAGCGTTCGATGCGCTCGCGTGCCGACGCGCTCGAGTGGATGGCCGAGGCGCCGTCGGCGGTCGCGTACGGCGGGTAGCCGGTGAGCATCTCGTACAGGACCGCGCCGAGGGCGTAGATGTCGACCCGCACGTCGGTCACGGTGTCGGGATCGATCTGCTCCGGCGGCATATAGAAGAGCGTGCCGTAGGCCGGACCCGCCTCGTCGCGCAGGCGCGATTGGCCGAAGTCCGCCAGGCGGACCTGGCCGTTCTCGTTGAGCAGCACGTTGGCGGGCTTGAGATCGCAGTGGATGAAGGCGTTGGCGTGCAAGTAGGCGAGGGCCTTGGCGATATCGCGCGCCACGCGCGTGGCCTCGTCGATCGGCAGCGGGCGGGGCTCGCCTTCGGGACCGCGCAGGCGACCGGCGAGCGAGCCCCCCGCCAGGTGCTCCATGACGAAGTACGGCGGATCATTGTCCCATCCGACGTCGTACAGGCGGACGATGCGTCCGTCGGTCGAGAGCCGCAGAAGGTGCTCGACCTCGCTTCGCAGCAGCGGGTGGTTGCGACCGCTGTGGCGGGTGAAGCACTTGATCGCCACCCGTCGCCGGCCGTCCAGCTTGTCGTCGGTCGCTTCCCAGACCTGGCCGAACGTGCCTTCTCCGAGGAGACGTACGAGGGTGTAGCCCGGGATCGATGGCGTGTGGAGCAGGCCGCCGGCGCGGGGCATGGCTGCGCCGGGGACAGCTTGTCCGGTCGACTGTCCGGCTGGCTCGCCGGTCAGCAGCATGGTCGGTGTCTCGGTGGGCGCCTCGGTGCTGCCGCCGGGCCGTAGCCCGAGGGTCGGATGATCCGTGGCCGGGACGCGGTCGACCATCGTCCACGAATCCTTGGGCACGAAGGTCACCGTCGCCGGCAACGACTTTCCGGCGGCCAGGGGGCTGCCAGTCTGCCGTGGCGCGTCAGACGGATGCAGCTCTTCAGGCGGAAGGGGCTTGCCGTCGGGATCCGTGGGGGACTGGGAGTGCTTCTTGCTCATGGTTCAGACGCCGGCCCGACTATACCGACCTCGCTCGCCATCGCCCAGGCGACTTGCCGATGGACGAATGGATCGGCCAGGTTCTTGACACCCATCGGGGCACCTGCTGTAATCCTGGAGCCGCGTGTGGACCGGAAGTGGTTTCCTGCCGAAACGCACATTCGCAACCCAGCGGAGACGAGAAGTCGAAATGAAGGCCATGATGCACATCACGCGCTCGACCCACCGCTCGACCGGCGGTTGGTGGCATGGCGTGCATCATCACGGGCGTTAGTCGGGCACTGCGTCCCGGCGAGCGATTGCCGGGACGAGAAGTCGACTTTTCTACGAGACCTCTTCCCGGCCAGGGAAGAGGTTTTTTCGTTGTGAAACAAACGTCACTGGTCGCCACCATGACCGCGCCACCTCCGGGTGACGGCGACGATCTGCGCGCGCTCGACGGCACGGTCGCGGTGCTCGAAGTGCGCGCGGACCTGGTCGGTGACCTCGACCCGGATTGGCTGCGCGATCGGTTTTCCGGCACCTTGCTCTACACGTTGCGTGATCGGGCCGAAGGTGGCTCGTTCACGGGCGATGCGAAGGAGCGTCGCGCACGGATTCAGGCGCAGGTCGGTCGTTACGACCTGATCGATTTGGAAGTCGCGTGCACCGGCTTTGAATCGTTGTTGTCCGTCGTGCCTTCTACGGCGCGAGTCCTTTCGTGGCACGGTCCTGCTGCCTCAGTGCAGGAGATGACGGACCGATTTGCCGACATGCGTCGTCACGCCGGGCGGTTTCACAAGATGATTCCGACCGCCAGTGAGGAAGGCGACGGCGTCCGCGTGCTGGAGACCCTGGCCGCGTTGCGGTTCGACAGCGGAAGCAGCGATCGATCGGAGGATGGCCTGCCGGTGATCTTCGCGGGCGGTCCCATGGGCGCCTGGACCCGGCCGCTCGCGCCGCGCTTGGGGTCGTCCCTCACCTACGGAGCGTTGTCCTACCGCTCGAGCGGGCCGGATCAGGCGAGCGCACCCGGCGCACCGGGTCAGCCGACGATTGCCCGGCTCACCGAGGACTTTGGCCTGCCCGATCTGCCCGCCGCCGAGCGCCTATTCGGCATCGCGGGCTGCCCGGTGTCGCACTCCCTATCGCCTCGGTTGCACAACGGCGCCTACCGTGCGCTCGGCATTCCCGCGCTCTACGTGCCCTTCCATGTCGAGTCATTCGAACGCTTTTGGCGCGACGTCGTGACCTCTGGCGCGCTCGACGCCCTCGGCCTCCCGCTCGCCGGCCTATCGGTGACGGCGCCGCACAAGGGTGTGGCCCTGGCGAGTAGCGATCGAGCCAGCGATCGCGCACGACGAATCGGCGCGGCCAACACACTGGTTCGCGGCAGGGAGGGCGCCAGCGAGGCCAGCAACGGCGGGATCCCCGGGAACGATGTCGCGCCCGGCTCGCGCTGGGCGGCAGAGACCACGGATCCGCGCGGCGTTGTCGGTGCGCTCGAGGAGGCAGGGGTTGCGCTGCGCGGCCGTACTGCCGCGGTGGTCGGTTGCGGGGGCGCCGGACGCGCGGCAGCCCTCGGACTGGCCGAGGCGGGCATGCAGGTGACGCTGGTCAATCGCAGTGCTGATCGTGGTCGGGAGGCAGCGGACATGCTCGACCTGCCCTTCGCGCCGCTGGCCACGTTCGAGCCTGCGACGTTCGACGTTCTGATCAACGCGACGTCGCTCGGGCGCGCGGGTGATCCCTTGCCGTTTGCCACGGACGGCCTCGGCGTCGATGCGTCGCGCGCCGAGAAGGCCGAACAGGGGCCTCGGGCCGTATTGGATCTGGTCTACGGCCGCGCGCCGACGCCGTTGCTGCGGCAGGCAGCCGCTGCAGGCGCAACCACCATCGACGGCCGGGACGTGCTCGTCCACCAAGCCCTCGAGCAGTTCGAAGGAATGACCGGACATCGGCTCGATCTCGGCCTGGCGCACAGCCTGCTCGACATGACCACCCAATCCACCACGAAGAAGGGATCGCGATGAAAGTGACGGCATCGTTGCCGACCGGTGTAGCAGCCGTGTTCTTCGAGGCCGCGCGCCAGCGGCGGCGTCTCGAAACCATGCTGGTCGATCGACTCGAGGCCGCTGGCTTCGGGGAGGTCGTCTTACCGGTCGTCGACTACTTGGATCCCTACGAGCAGATGCTCAGCGGCCGCAGCCGCAGTGAGCTCTATCGCTTCATCGATCGCGATGGCGAGCTGCTTGCACTTCGCGCCGACTTCACGCCCATGCTCGCGCGATTGATCGCACCCCGCATGGCGTCCCTCGAGCTGCCGTTGAAACTGTTTTACCGGGGTGATGTCTTGCGCTATCAAGAAGCGCGAGCCGGTCGCGAGCGCGAGCTCTACCAGGTGGGCGGTGAGCTGCTCGGCCTGCCAGGCGAGGATGCCGAACGCGAAGCGCTCGAGCGCTTCATCGATCTCCTCGTGCACGTCACGGACCAGCCGGTGCGGGTGGTGGTCGGCATCGCGGGTGCCCTCGATGGTCTGCTGTTGACGCACGGTGGCGCGCAGGGCGCTGGTGCGCTGGTGGCCGCAGTCGGGCGGCGTGAGCGTCAAATCGTGCGTGCGGTTCCGGCCCTGCTCGATGTCGTCACTTCGGGTGCGCCCAGGGATCCGGAAGCGCTCGGCGAGGCCGCGGCCCGACGACTGGTCCGGGTACAGGCGATGATCGCGGCGCTCGGGGAGCGGCTGTCGGCGCCCTCGCCCGGAAGCTCATCGCGACCGCCTGTTTCGTTGGAAGTCGATCTCGCCGAATTCGCCGACCAGGCGCTCGATCCGGCACTTCGCCACCTGGTCGGTCCCCGTGCCTACTACGACGGCCTCGTCTTCCGCGCCTTTGTCGGTCGGGCTGGCCTGCCGGTGGGCAGCGGTGGCCGCTACGACCGCTTGTTCCAGACCCTCGGCGGCGATGACATCACTGCTGCTGGCTTTTCGATCGGCGTCGACCGCCTCGCACTTGGTGCGACCCCCGAGGATGTTCCCGTGCCGAACGGCCGTACCGAAGGGGCTGCATGATGCGTATCGCACTACCCAAAGGGCGCAACCTCGAGGTCGCGCTGGCTGCATTCCGCGCCGCCGGGTTGTCGCTCGCGGGTCTCGACAATGGTGGCCGCAAGCTGCGCATGACGCTCGAAGAAGATGGTCTCGAGATCTTGCTGGTCAAGGATTGGGACGTGGTGCTCTACGTCGAGTACGGCATAGCCGACTGCGGCGTGGTCGGCAGCGACGTCTTGGAGGAAACGGGTGCCGATCTGTTGGTGCCGGTGCGCTTCAAGGAAGGGGGCTCGCGCATGTCGCTGATCGGCAAGTCCGGAACCCTGCCGGCGCCGGGTGCGCACATTCGCCTGGCCACCAAATATCCGAATACCGCCCGCCGGGTGCTCACGGAGCGCCCGTGGAGCGCCGAAGTGCTCAAGCTCCATGGCTCGATCGAGCTGGCACCGTTGCTCAATTTGGCCGAGATCGCCCTCGATATCGTGCAGACCGGACGGACGTTGGTGGAGAACGACCTCGACGAGCTGGAGACCGTCGCGGACATCATGCCCTGCCTCGTGGCCGGGCGCGCCGCCTACCAACGTCACCGTCCGACGATCAACGATCTGGTTGACCGCCTGGAGAAGGCGGGGACCGTATTCTGAGTCGATACGGGCCTGATCCAAAGCCCGTACCCAAGACTGTATTGACCGACCGCAGCGACCAAGGGATGGAGCAGGGATGATGCGTACCTTCAAGATCGTCAAGCTGGCCTCGCGCCGGGGCCGACACATGCTCGCGCGTCTCGATCGACGGTCTGAGCATGTGCTCGACCCGAAGATCATGCGCAAGGCTGCCGACATCGTCGAGACGGTGCGGGTGGATGGTGACCATGGACTGCGCCGGCTGGTGCGCAAGCTGGACCGCGTGCGCGTCAAGCGCATTCAGGAGCTGCGCTTGGAGCCGACGCTGCTGCCGACCGATTCGGGGCCGGCGTCCGTGCTGCCGGCCGGCTTTCCCGAAGGTTTGGAGCGCGCCATCGCCGCGGTCGAGCGCTACCACAAGAGTCAGGTTCATCCCGGTCACCGGATGGTCGAGGACGGTGTCGAGCTGATCGAGCAGCGGCGCCCCCTGCGGCGGGTCGGGGTCTACGTGCCGGGCGGTCGGGCGGCCTATCCATCGACCGCAATCATGACCGTGATTCCCGCGCAGCTCGCGGGAGTCGATGAGATCGTGGTGACGACGCCAGCGGCCAGCTTTGCCCGCAACACGGCCCTGCGCCACACGCTGGCTCGCCTCGGCGTGCGGGAAGTCTGGGGGCTGGGGGGCGCCCATGCGGTGGCCGCGCTGGCCTACGGCACCGAGACCATTCGACGCGTCGACAAGATCGTCGGCCCCGGCAACCAGTGGGTGACCGCGGCCAAGCATCGGGTTTCCGCCGACGTGGCGATCGACGGCCTCGCCGGCCCGAGCGAGGTGGTGATCGTTGCGCAAGGGGAGAACGACCCCCAGCGCATCGCCGCCGATCTACTCGCCCAGGCCGAGCACGATCCACTGGCCGCGGCCGTGCTGGTGACCGATCACCGCGGCCTCGCCGAAGCGGTACGGGCAGCGCTCGCGCAGCAGCTTCCGAAGCTGACGACGGCGGCGACCGCGCGGACCTCGTTGCGCAATCAGGGCTGCGCCTTCCTGGTCGACGACATGGCGGACGCATTGGCGTTGGTCGAGCGCCTGGCGCCGGAGCACGTGCAGCTCGTGGGTGCTGGCGCCGAAGCGCTGGCCGAGCAGATTCGCAACGCTGGCGCGGTCTTTGTCGGTGCCGACACGCCCGAAGTGTTCGGTGATTATGTGGCGGGTCCGAGCCACGTGCTGCCGACTGGCGGCACGGCTCGCTTCGCGTCGGCCCTCGGGGTCGAGGACTTCGTGCGTCGCAGCCACATCATCCGCTACAGCCGCGATGCTGCAGCCCGCGACGCCGTGGCGGCGGCCGCGATCGCCGATGTCGAAGGGTTGCCCGCCCATGCCGTGGCCGCGCGGCTGAGGGCCATCGGGGGCCCGTCGACCGAGAGCGGCTCCACGGGCAGCGCGCCGTCCGGGAGCGGTGATGCGTGATCCCGCGTCCTTCGTGCGTCCCGAGCTGCGCGCGCTCAAGGCCTATCACCTCGAGCTCGACGATTGCGCACACAAGCTCGACCAGAACGAAGTGCCCTACCCACTGCCGCGGGTGGTGCGGGAGCGCATCGCCCGTCGCTGGCTCGACCGTGATTGGGCGCGCTATGGCGACTTCCATGCGGATGCCGTGCGCGCGGATCTCGGCGCGCTTCACGACTGGCCGATGGCCGGGGTGTTGGTCGGCAACGGCTCCAACGAGCTGCTCAGCGTGGCCCTCGAAGCCCTCGGGGGGCCGGGGCGTGAGGTCTTGCTGCACGCACCCACGTTCACCCTCTACCGCATGTTCGTGTTGCGGGCGGGTGGCGCGCCGCGGATCGTCGGGCCGGCGAACGACCTTCGGCTGCCCTATGACGCCGTGCTCGAAGAGGTGGCCCGTGACCCCTCGCGGCCGGTCGTGCTGTGCACCCCGAACAACCCGGTGGGCGATGCCCTGCGCGTCGAGCAGGTCGAAGCCTTGCTCGAACGCCTCGAAGCGCCCTTGCTACTCGACAATGCCTACGGCGAGTTCTGCCGCCACGATTATCGGCCGCTGCTTCGCCGTCATCGCCACCTGGCCATTTTTCGGACCTTCTCGAAAGCCTGGTCCCTGGCGGGGCAGCGGGTCGGCTATGTGTTGGCGGACCCAGCTCTGGTCACGGAGCTGATCAAGATCAAGCTGCCTTACAACCTCGATCTTGCGAGCGTCGTGGCAGCGCGGGAAGCGCTGGCTGTGCAGCCGGCCGTCGACCGGCGGGTCCGCGCACTGCTCGGGCGTCGTCCGCAATGGCATGCGGCGTTCGCGGATCGTGGCTTCGAAGTCTTCGATTCCGAGGCCAACTTCCTGATGGTCCGCCACCCACGGGCGGCGGCGATCAAGCAAGCGCTCGATGCGCGCGGCATCCGCCTGCGCGACGTGTCGGGCTACCCGGGGCTGGCCAACTGCTTGCGGGTCTCGGTGGGTTCCGGGCGTGACTTGCGGGCGGTACGAGCCGCCCTCGATGCAGAGATCCCGGCGGCGAACATGCAAACCCGTGAGAGCGTCTCGACGCATACCGAATCGGCGAGCGCGGCAAACGAAAGGAGCGTCTGATGAGCACGGCCGACAAGCAGCGGGGGACACGGCGCCAGGCAACGGTGGAGCGCGCCACCCGCGAGACCCAGATCGCCCTGACCCTGTGTCTCGATGGACCGGTGGAAGGGCCCGACGACGGTAACGCCATCGACGTTCCGGATGGCTTCTTCGCCCACATGCTCGATGCGCTGCGCACCCACAGTGGCGTTGGCTTGACGCTGCGAGCCCACGGCGACGTCGAGGTCGACCTGCATCACACGGTCGAGGATACGGGCATCGCCCTGGGCAGCTCCCTGGCCGATGCCTTGGGTGAGCGTCGCGGCATCACCCGTTTCGCCACCGCCTATGCGCCCCTCGACGAGGCCTTGGCGCGGGCGGTGATCGACCTCTCGGGGCGCGGCTTCTTCGTACACAGCCTGCCGGCCCACCTGGAGCAGGCCTGGATCAAGCCGACCTTCCCGCTCGACCTGATCGTCGACTTCTTCCAGGCCTTTGCCGACCGTGGCCGCTTCACCCTGCATCTCGACGTGCTGCGTGCGCGCAACGCCCATCATGCTGCGGAGGCGGCGTTCAAGGCCGTGGCTTTGGCGCTTCGCCAGGCGGTCGCCGTACGTGGCTCCGAGATTCCGTCGACCAAGGGAAGCCTCGACGCATGAGCACCGACTCGACCCGCCTCGCTCAGCCCGATCCACCGGTGGCGATCGTCAATGCCGGCGTCGGCAATCTCGGCAACCTTGCCCGCGCCGTGCGCCATCTGGGTGCGCGCTGCGTGATCACCGAGGACGCCTCGACGATCCGAGACGCTCGCTGCCTGCTTCTGCCTGGTGTTGGCGCCTTCAAGCCACCACGGGAGCGATTGCGCGGTGCACGTGAAGACGCGCTCCGTGCGGCGGTCGACGATGGTGCCTGGCTGCTCGGCATCTGCGTCGGCTTCCAGATTCTCTTCGAGCAGGGCGAGGAGTTCGGGCGCGTCGATGGCCTGGGGTTGCTGCCTGGAACCGTCGCGCGCCTTCCCGAGACCGTGCCTTTGCCGCACATCGGCTGGAATCGACTCACCCAGCTGGCCGACCTGCCCCTGCTCGATGGCCTGTCCGAGGGCGACGCGGTCTACTTCGTGCACAGCTTCGCTCCGCGCGATGTCCCCGCTGAGGTGACGGCGGCCGAAGCGCTGCACGGACGCTCGTTCTGTGCGGTCGCCGCGCGCGGGCGGGTCGCCGGAACGCAATTTCATCCCGAAAAGAGCGGGCAGGTCGGCCTGCGGCTGCTACGCAACTTTCTCGCCCAGGCTGGCGCGATCGATTCCGACGTCCTCGACGCCGCGGAAGGCATCCCAGCGGGGAACGCAGAAGGGACCGCAGAGGAGACCGAGTCGTGAAGCTGATTCCTGCGATCGACCTGCGCCACGGCAAGGTGGTACGCCTCGAGCAGGGCGACGATGCCCGCAAGACGGTCTACGGTGAAGATCCGGCCGCGGTGCTCGCGGCCTATGGTGCGGCGGGTGTCGACCTGGTGCACGTGGTCGACCTCGACGCCGCATTCGGCGAGGCGCCGCAGCGCGCGGTGCTGGCGGCGCTGGCCAGCACACCGGACGCTCCCGCCATCGAGGTCGGCGGCGGCTTGCGCGACGCCTCAGCCGTGGCCTGGGCGCTGGAAGAGGCCGGCGCCGCGCGGGTGATTCTCGGCTCGATGGTGCTGCGCGACCCCGAGGGGTTTGCCGCCATTGCGCGCCGGCACCCCGGGCAGGTGGTCCCGGCGCTCGAAGCCAAGGGTGGTGAGTTGCGCGACGCCGGCTGGCAGCGTGCGAGCCGTGAGACCCCGGAGGCAGCCGCGCGGCGCCTGCTCGGCCTGCCGTGTCCAGCAGTGCTGGTGACCGACATCGGGCGCGACGGCCTGCTCGGTGGCCCCAACCTGGACTTCGCCCGCGCCATCGCACGCTGGAGCGGCATCCCCGCCATTCTCTCGGGTGGTGTGCACAGCCTCGACGACCTGGTCGCCGCGCGCGCGGTGCCCGAGATCGGCGCGGCGATCGTCGGCAAGGCGCTCTACGACGGCCGCTTCACGGTCGCCGATGCCCTCGCGGCGTGCGCCGGATCCACCGACAGCAAGACTGGAGAAGGCCGATGAGTGCGCCGAGCGGTTTGATGAATCGGATCATCCCGTGCCTCGACGTGCGCGGTGGGCGGGTGGTCAAGGGCGTTCGTTTCGAGAATCTGCGTGACCAGGGCGACCCGGCCGAGATCGCGGCCGGCTATGACGCGCAGGGTGCCGACGAGCTCGTCTTTCTCGACATCGGTGCTGCCCCCGAACGGCGGGATACGGATCTCGACTGGGTGCGCAAGACCGCCGAGCAGGTGTTCATTCCCCTGACCGTCGGGGGCGGTGTGCGTTCGGTGGACGATGCCGCCCGCCTGCTGGGTGCCGGGGCCGACAAGGTGGGTATCAACACGGCGGCGATCGACAATCCAAAGCTGCTCGACCAACTGGCCGCGCGTTTCGGCAGCCAGTGTGTCGTGCTGTCGATCGATGCGGCGCATCGCGTCCATGGTCCGGCGCAGACCGATCGATTCGAGGTGGTCACCCATGGCGGCCGCCGGCCTCGCGGGATCGACGCGATCGGCTGGGCGAAAGAGGGTGTCCGGCGGGGCGCGGGCGAGATCTTGCTGACGTCGATCGATCGCGATGGCACCCTCGACGGTTACAACCTGCGGCTGCTGCGGGCCATGACCCGCTCGGTGCCGGTGCCAGTGATCGCGTCTGGGGGGGCGGGGACGCCGGAGCACATGAGTGAGGCCTTGGAGACCGGTGCTGCCGCGGTGCTCGCAGCCTCGATCTTTCACGACGGCACCTACCGAATCGCCGACGTCAAAGCCTTCCTGGCCGGTCGCGGCCATCCGATGCGTCTCGACGACGAAGGCCCCGAGAGCCCAATCTCCGACAACTCACCTTCCGACAACTCACCTTCCGACGATGTACCTTCGAACGGTCTACCGACACCAGGAGCGCCGTGATGACCAGCGGGCCCGATTGCGCCACGCGCACCGACGATGACTCTGACTCCGGCTGTAACGATCTGCGCGGTCTCGATCGCATCAACTTCGATCCGGCTGACCTGACTTACGATGATCGCGGGCTGGTCGCCAGCATCGTGCAAGACATTGCCAGCGGCGCGGTGCTGATGCTCGGCTGGGCGAATCGCGAGGCGGTCGAGCGCACGTTGGAAACGGGCTACGCACACTTTTGGTCTCGCTCGCGCCAGACGCTGTGGAAGAAGGGTGAAACCTCCGGCAACGTGCTGCGCGTGCGCGATGTCAAGCTCGACTGTGATCGGGATGCCTTGCTTCTGCGGGTCGACCCGGCCGGCCCGGCGTGTCATCGCGGCACGCGGAGCTGCTTCGAGCCCAACGAAGCCCAGGCCGAGCTCGGCTGGCTGGCCGCCGTGCTCGAAGCCCGGCAAGCCGCCGGCGACGACAGCAGCTACACCGCGCGGCTGCTCGCCGCGGGCCTGCCACGAATCGCACAGAAGGTCGGGGAGGAGGCTGTCGAAACCGTGATCGCGGCACTCGACGGCAGCGATGACTTTGCGAACGAAGCGGCGGATCTCCTCTATCACCTGCTGGTGTTGTGCCAGGCCAAGGGCGTGTCGGCACAGACCGTGGCCGCCACCTTGCGCCAGCGTCACACCGAGCGGCAGCGCCACGTGGAGGAAAAGGTGTCATGAGCACGTCGACTCAGGAACCCACGCGCGACGGCCAGGATCCCAGCGCTGCGGGCTGCGCACCACAGGAGCCTGCACGCAAGGCGACGGCTCACATCCGGACCTTCCTGGCGGACACGGTGACGCCTCTCGGCGTCTACCGGCGCCTGGAAGCCCTATCGCCCGTCCGCTTTCTGCTCGAGAGTGTGACCGGAGGCGAGCAGGTCTCGCGTTATAGCTTCCTCGGTGCGGCGCCCCGCGAACTCTATCGCCTCTATCCCGACCGGCTGGAGATGGAGCCGCGCCATGGTTCCTCGCAGCCCTTGCCGGGGATGCCCCTCGAAGCGCTCGCCCGCGTGCTCGACTCCGTGCGCTCGATTCCGCAACCCATTCCGTTCGTGGGTGGCTTCGTCGGCTTCTTCGGTTTCGACCTCGTGCGCCTGATCGAGCGTCTGCCGAATCAGCCGAAAGACCCCTTCGACCTGCCGGTGGCGATTCTCGGACGTTTCGATACGGTGGTGGTCTTCGATCACGCCCAGCAGCGCGTGCTGGCGGTCTCGAACGAGATCGAAGGGGAAGTCGACCGTGCCGAAGCCGAGCGCGAGTTGGATCGGCTGAGTGCTGTGCTGACCACGCCTGATGATGGTGCCGGCGTGGTGGCCATGCCGGTGGCCGAACCAGCGACCAGCACGGCGAACGGGCTGGCGGCGGGGATTGCACCGTCGGCGTGCAGTCTCGACGGCCCCACGTTCCAAGAGGCCGTCCTGCGGGCCAAGTCCTACATTCGGGCAGGGGACATCTTTCAGGTGGTCTTGGCGCGGCGTTTCACTGTGCCGCGGGCTCACGATGCCGTGGCGCTCTACCGCGCGTTGCGTATGGTCAACCCGAGCCCCTACATGGTGTTGCTCGAGCTGCCCGACGTCACCTTGGTCGGTGCCTCACCGGAGATGCTGGTGCGCAAGACCGGCAGCAAGCTCGAAACGCGTCCGATCGCGGGGACCCGACCCCGTGGTAGCGATGCCGCGGCAGACGCGGCGCTGGCCGAGGACCTCATGGCCGATGCCAAGGAGCGCGCCGAGCACGTCATGCTGGTCGACCTCGGGCGCAACGATCTCGGCAAGGTGGCGGCAGCGGGCAGTGTCGAGGTGGCGACCTTCATGGACGTCGAGCGCTACAGCCATGTGATGCACATCGTCTCCAGCGTCGAAGCGACCCTCGAGACCGGCCATCCGGGGCTCGACGCGCTGCTCGCCTGCTTTCCGGCTGGCACCCTTTCGGGCGCGCCGAAGATCCGCGCCATGGAGATCATCGACGAGCTGGAGCCCGAAGCCCGTGGCCCGTACGGCGGCGCTGTTGGCTACTTTTCATACTCGGGTGACATCGATACCTGCATCACCATTCGTACCTTGGTCAAGCACGGTGGCGAGACGTCCGTGTCGGCGGGTGCCGGCATCGTGGCGGACAGTGATCCGGCGGCCGAGGAGCGCGAAACCGAGAACAAGGCGGCAGCCGTGCTCGCGGCGGTGGCGCTGGCCGAGAAGCTGGACCACAAGCAGGCCCGGAAGCAGACCCAGAGGCAGACCCAGAGGCAGGCCCAGAGGCAGGCTCAGCAGCAGGGACGCAACGCATGATCCTCTTGATCGACAACTACGACTC
>CALFAM010000357.1 GCA_937948815.1 uncultured bacterium | reverse complement strand
CAGCGCCGTCGAGGCGTACGGAAAGCGTGCTCAGGGCGATCTCGCTGCCGGTGTCGAAGTAGCGAGCCACGATCCCTGTTGCCTGCTCGAAGGTGTCAGTGCCAGACGGCGTATCGATGATCACGGTCGGCGGCGTCTGGTCACTGTTGGTCGCGACCGTGAAGCTGAGCTCGGCCATGGCTTCGTTGCCGGCGCGATCGGCGACGCGGACCACGAGTTGGTGCTCGGCCTCGCTCAGCGGTCGGCCGGGCGTGCACGTGAGCGAAGCGACGTCGACGGAGCAAGACGACAGAATGTCGTCACCGTCCAGCATGACGGCGAGGGAAGCTGGGTCGATCCCCGAGAGCGCGTCGCGAAAGCTGGCCGCGATCTCGGGCGTGGTGCTGGCCGTAAGACCCGGCGGCGACGTGATCTCGACGATCGGGTCGACAGCATCGCCCGGAACGAGCGCGGACCAGCCCGCGGCATCGCCGGACTCGAAGTTGTCGCGAAAAATGTCTTGAGCAGACGCCGGCTGTGCTGTGACCCAGAGGGCCAGGAACAGGGCCAGGAACAGGGGCAGAGCCTGCGCGAGGGTCAGAATGGTGACTTGGATGTGTGAGCGAGTGTTCCGTCGAGCCTTCATGATTCTCGTGATCAGCAGATTTTCTACAGGTTCACACCAAGAGGCGACAATCGTGCCCAAAACATGTCATTGGAATCGAAAATGATCGGACGGGGGGAACGAGCCCGCATGGCGCTGCCTGCTGGCGGGATGCGCAGCTCGAATGATCAGTCGATTGTCGGTTGTGAATGCGCCGGTACGCGCCCGCCCTCGAAGACATGCTTCGCTCCCCTATGAACCGCGGCGCGGCTCAGTTCTTCCCCAGCGAATCGCAGCGCGACTCCGTCGCCCCGTCTCGGTGCCTCAGGCACCGCCTCTCCCATCCGTAGCGCCTCGAACGGCGCCGATCACCCTCTTGCTTGCCTCGATGGCCCTCAGTATCTCCACCCGAGGCGATGAATGTCAATGGCAAGAGCATGAGGCATGTCGGCGTCGCCTGCCACGTGTCGGGGGCCGGGCGACGCGGTCAGATGATGTGGTGGCATAGATCGATGGGAGTGCATTTGCACCATGATCCATGTCTCTCGAAAAGCGCGCCGTACGCGACGAGCTCGGATCCGGGGTGGCAAGCTGCGGAAGGGGCGCCGCTCGAGCAGGTGCCCGGGTGGGTGGTCCGAAGATGGCTCAGCGAGCGATCTGGAGACCCAGCTCTCTCGCTTCCGGCGTCAGGCGAATGGCCTGGGGCAGGTGGATGCCCTGCACCCAGACGATGCGCTGCTCGCGCAGCCGGTCGGAAAGCTGACGGGACGCGCGCTCCAGGCTCAGCGGGTCGAGGATCGGCGTCGCTTCGCCCCAGACGCTGTCCACGGTCTCGGCGGATGTCGTCCAGACGAGCAGGGGAACCTGCAAATCGTCGAGATAGGAGCGGACCTGGTCCGCCGTAAGCTGGCTGCTGTCTTCGGGGTCCTGCCCGAGGAGCAACACGACGGCGCGGCTACGGCGCCGGCTGGCGGCTTCGAGACCGGCATTGATGACCGCGTCGGCCAGGCGCTGGGGCCCGGTTCCAAGATAGAGCGGGCGGGAGACGTGGCGCATCAAGTAGTAGATGCCGTCGACCGATGCTTCGAAGGTTTCGGAAAGGTTGAACAGGTCGTACGAGCGCGAGGCGCCAAGATGCCGCTGAGACACTGGCCACAGAAAGCGCAGGCGCTGCTGGCGCCGCAGGCTGGTCCAGGCATTGCCAGCCGCACGCTGATGCCGCGACAAGCGGGACGCGATCTGGCGGCCGAAATCGTCCCACACCGTGCGGTCGACGACCATCACGGCAAGCGACGGTCCTGACTCGACGGCCACCACGTCGAGGGGCTTGTCGTCGATGGTGAGCAGGTCCCGAAAGGCATCCGCCTTGGCTTTTCGAAAGGGCTTGCTGACGACCACCGGCACCGCGGTCAGCTCGGTCATCACCGATTCGGTGTAGGTGCCGCCGATGGTGCGCTCGATCACCGAGCTGATCGACTCCGAGAAGACCAGCTCGATGCGCAGAAAGTGCAAGGCGCCGTCATCGTAGGGCGGCAACACGATGCGCGTCGGGTCTGGGACGTCGAGATCGCGGCCATCGAACGACGCCTCGATCCGGATCGGCGCGGCGTTTGCCAGACTTTCCCAGGCGACCCGCGCCACGGCGCCACCATCTTCTAGCCGTTCGAGCACGATGCTGGCTTCGGCCGCGGACTGCGGCAGGTTGATCCACTGCTCGGTCCGCCCGAGCTCCTGGGCGTCCGCGCCCCAGGCCACGGCTTCCAGGTGATGCGGCGTCGGCCGGGGCCCGAGATCGATCTGCGCACGCCACGGAGGCTGATCGACACTGGAGACCACGGCGCCATCGAGCACCAGATCGACGCGCGATACGCCTTCACCGACCCGCAGTTCCAGGGTCTCGATACCAAACGCAATGCCGAGGAGGAGGGTGGCGAACGCGATCATGAAGGCTCCTGCTGTGCGAGCCAGCGAACGAAATCGTCTTCGAGCGTTGGCCAGTCCATTTCGAGGTGCGCGAGCAGGCGATCCGCGCCGACTTCGTCACCGCGGGCACTCGCGCGTAGGTAGGCGTGGAAGCCTTCGCTGTGTGCGTCGAGGAGGAAGCGTACGAAGAACGCCGCGCGCGGATACCGGAGTTGATCCTCGTCGCTGTAGAAGTTGGCCGCGTCCCGACTCACGAGACGCTCGAGGCCTGCTTGCGCGCGGGACGTCAAGCTCTCGCGCAGGTCCTCGAGCGCATGCGCGCCTCCCAGGCGTCGCTCGATGTAGATGACGTGGCGTCCCGTGCGATGCGCGGCGACGCGTTGGTCCTCGCCACGCGAGAGGGAAGCGGGTATCAGCTTGCCGTGGTCGTCACGCTGGTGGTACGCCAGCTCTTCGGCCAGTCCTTCTTCCAGCCAAGGCGGCAGGCTGATGCCGAGCATCCGCCGGATGCTCAGGTGCGCGACTTCGTGGGCGAAGAGCGCTTCGAGCTGGGTGGGCGTCAGTCCCTCACTGCCCAGAACCGCCAGGCCAGCATGGGCTTGTCCCAGGTGGCTCGATCCCTGGCGTCGCCGATCGTCGGCGGTGACGAAAGCCCGGAAGGCCGCGTTGTCTGCATAGACGGCGATCGCCTCGTGCCGCGCGGTGGGCACGGGGAGGGCGACGCGGGCCGCCAGATCGTTGTCGATGTGGTCGAGGAGGGCCAAGAGCTTTTGCCGGGTGGCGGCTGATGCGATGTCGGAGTAGACCGTGTAGCCGCCGACGACTTCGGCGTCGTGTGGTCCGAGGCGTTCGCGAGCGCTTGTAACCCGTGCAAGATCGGCTGGTGCGGGTCGCAGATCGGCTGGCAGGGACGTGAGGGGCGCCACGTCGTCGCCGATCGCGTCCGGCGGTGCGACGAGCACCCAGCACCCCTGATCGTCCCAGCGTACCCGTCGCCAGGCACCCCGATGTTCGAGCACCGGCAGGGTCGTCGGCGCATCCACCAGGTCGATGGTCGGCGACCGGCGGGCGGGGCTTTGGAAGAGACGTGTGCCGGAGGCCAGCAGGATGGTCTCCTCCGCGGCGTCGACCGGCCCGAATGCGGCCGGCGCACCCAGGGGGCCGGCTGGTTCCTCGGGAGGTTGGGCGAGCCCGGGTGCGGCGAGCAACCCGATCGGGCCGACGAGCACGGCGACCATGCTGGCGAGCAGCAGGCCGGGATGAATCCATACAGGCTGTTCACGCTGGCGAAAGACTCGCGCGGATGGCAGCCTGGGCGTCAAGAGAGCGGGGGATATGGGTTCACGCATAACGACGGTTCCGGCGGAATCGTATCGCGTCGCCGTCATTCTTGCGGACGGTTCACAAGCACCAGCACCCGTCCTGTCATAGGATCGAGCGGCCTGTGCCTCGATGTTCGACCGTTTCCGGAGGTTTTCGTTGATGAGTGTTTTTGGGTCCTGGCTGCGATGCGCATCCGGATTGTTCTTCTTGCCTCGGCTGACCTTGATTGGATTTCTGGCCATCGGTCTTGCCGGCCCACTCGCTGCCCAGAACACGGGCGAATCCGCCGGCTCGGCCGACGCCATCCGGCCCGAGACGATTCTGTACTGTGGGCAGCTTTTGGACGTCCGAGCAGGCACCATGCTCGGCTCCCACATGATCTGGATCGCGGACGGGAAGATTCTGCAGGTCGTCCCCAGTCGTTCCGGGGCAGCGGTTGGGGAACATCCGCATGCCGAGGTCGTTGACCTCTCGGCCCATACCTGCCTCCCGGGGCTGATGGACATGCACACTCATCTGTCGAGTGAGCTCAGCCCGCGGAGCCAGCTCGACCGCGTGCAGATGAATGCGGTCGACTTTGCCCTGCGCGCGGTCGGCTTTGCCGAGAAGACCCTGATGTCTGGCTT
Organism: uncultured bacterium; assembly: GCA_937948815.1. Lineage (GTDB taxonomy): Bacteria > Acidobacteriota > Thermoanaerobaculia > Multivoradales > J023 > J023. Next base: position 8,721 of record CALFAM010000357.1, on the reverse strand, counting down.
CACCACGGTCCGCGACCTCGGCGACGCGTACAACCTCACGGTTTCCCTGCGCAACGCGATCAACGCGGGGCGGGTGGACGGCCCGCGTATCTACACGGCGGCGAAGGCCATCGGCACCACCGGCGGGCATGCGGATCCGACCAATGGCATCTTGCCGCATCTCGTGGGTGTTCCCGGCCCCGCAGAAGGGGTCGTCGACAGTGCCGACGAGGCGCGCAAGGCGGTACGGCAGCGCTACAAGGACGGTGCCGACCTGATCAAGATCACGGCCACCGGAGGTGTGCTGTCGGTGGCCAAGAACGGCCAGAATCCGCAGTTCACCGAGCAGGAGATCCGCGCCATCGTGGATACCGCGCGTGACTACGAGATGACGGTCGCTGCCCATGCCCACGGAATCGAAGGGATGCAGCGGGCGATTCGTGGCGGTGTCGACTCGATCGAGCACGGCACCCTGATGGACGATCAGACGATCGAGCTGATGAAGAAGCACGGCACGTACTACGTACCGACGGTTTCGGCAGGTCGATTCGTTGCCGACAAGGCCAAGGAGCCTGGCTATTTCCCGGAGATCATTCGCCCCAAGGCCGCAGCGATCGGTCCCAAGATCCAAGACACGCTGGGGCGCGCCTATCAAGCTGGCGTGAAGATCGCCTTTGGCACCGATTCCGGAGTTTCTCCGCACGGTGACAACTGGAAGGAGCTCGGCTACATGGTCGAGGCGGGGATGACACCGATGGCTGTCCTTCGCTCGGCGACGTTGACGACGGCGATGCTGCTCCGTGTCGATGACCAGGTCGGCACACTCGAGGCTGGGCGTTGGGCGGATGTCATCGCCGTGCCGGGGGATCCGACCGAGGACATCGGCCGGATGGGTCAGGTGGCGTTTGTTATGAAGGACGGAAAGATCTACAAGCATCCGGGGTCTTGACCCAGAGCACACGGATCGACGATGCGACGCGATGTATTGCTTCGGGCCCTCGAGGCCTACCGAGACCGCCATCCTTTCGAAGCCATGATGGTGGAACGTTTCACTGCATTTGTCAGCGCTCACCCGCTGTGCTTCAAGCGCAAGCTGGCGGTCGGTCACGTCACGGCTTCGGCGTGGCTGGTCGACGCGCCAGGCGAGCGGACGTTGCTGACGCATCACCGCAAGCTCAAACGATGGTTGCAGCTCGGCGGGCACCTCGAAGGAGACTCGGACGTCCTTACCGCAGCCCTGCGCGAGGCGCGAGAGGAGTCGGGGTTGGCGGATCTGGAACCCGTATCGGATGAGATCTTCGATCTCGATATTCATTCGATCCCGGCTCGCTCGGAAGAGCCGGCGCACGAGCATTACGATGTTCGATTCGCTCTGCGGGCAACGGGTGACTCGACGTTCACGGTCAGCGACGAATCGCGCGCCCTCGCCTGGGTGCCGCTCGATGCGCTGCAAACGGTCACGGACGAAGCATCGATCCTGCGGATGGCCGCCAAATGGGCGATGCATTGGCGTGCCAACGGTTCTGCTGGGAGAGAGACATGATCTTCGAGATTCCAGATGACGCCTTCGATGCGATCGAGCGTGAGATCGGCAGCTCGGATAGCCCGGTCGGCATTGACGCGAAGAAGACGCACGTCATCATCCTGTACAAGCTGATGCAGATCGAAGAGCGCCTGGCTGCGCTGGAAACCGAGCGCAAAGCCTGAGAGCGCGTTGCGTGCTCGGACGCACGCACCCCTCCTACCGTGGCGGCCGGTGGGTCAGTTTCTGTGTGGTGTGGCGTGGCGGCTGTGGCGAGGTTGAGCACTTTGGCTGGTTTCTGATGACAGTGTCGGGTTGGTGATCCTGCGCGCGCATCGCGCTGCGCGCTGCGTGCTCGGACGCACGCACCCCTCCTACCGTGGCGGCGGTGGGTCAGTTTCTGTGTGGTGTGGCGTGGCGGCGGTGGGGCACTAGGGTTCGACGAGGCGTTGGCGGATGGCGAAGCGTACGAGGTCGACGTTGTGGCGGAGGCCGAGCTTGCGCAGCAGGTTGGCACGGTGGGTATCGATGGTTTTGACGCCTACGCCGAGCTGTTCGGCGATCTCGCGATTGATGTAGCCGTTGGCCAGTAAGCGTAGGACCTGGTACTCGCGGTCGGTGAGGTTGTCTTCCGGGCTGCGGTCGGGTGCAACGCCGAGGTAGCGCTCCGCGCAGGCGCGCTGGAGATCGCGTGTCAGGTACATTTCGCCGCGATGCACCGTGTGCAGGGCTTCCGTGACGGTGTCGGCGGTGGTTTCGGGTACCAAGATGCCATGGGCACCTGCGCGCAGCATGCGCAACGCGCTCGACTCACTGGTTTCGGTCGACAGGACGAGCAGGCGCGTATTTCGATCTAAGGCACCCACGCGCTGGACGATGTCGAGCTCGTCCATGGCGGAACCCGTGTGAACCAGCAGCAAGGCGTCGAGCTCTTCGGCACGCACCAGATTGACCGCTTCTGCGGGCGTGGCGCCGCTGGCCACGATGTCGACCTCGTCTTGGTGTGCAAAGAGCTCTTCGAGCGCCTCTCGGATGAGCGCGTACCCTGCCACGATGGCGAGACGAATCGGCCGTCGGATTGGCTGCTGGGGTAGAGGATAGGTTGACGGGCGAGCATCCGAAACCGTCGGCGGCTGTACTGGCTGACGTGCCGAAGTGTCCGCGCCGGTTGTGGGCGGCGTGCGATGTTGTTCAGACTTGGTCATGGCAGGTCAGGGCATGACGTATCCGAGAACATAGGAAGTCGGTCGGGTGACGAAGATGACGACGGGGACGACGACAGGCTCGGCGCCCGGCTTGCCGATGGGTACGCTCGAACGGCCGGCCAAACAAGAGAAATCATGCAGGTGTATTGTCGGCAACCCCACTGAAGAGTGAAATGGGAAAGTTTTTGTCCCGCCCGTACGAACCTTTCTGAATATGTATTGTGTTTGGCTAGTTCTCCGGTGCTGATCGAATCATGGTTCTGTGGCGTTGCGCTCCGCGGATGGGAAGCGCTGCGCGATCCATTCCTTTGCTGCCGGAACTCTCTCTGCGTGATGCAGTAGCACGCAGGGCGAATGTGGTATCCCGTGGATACGAACATTTCGTAAGGAAACTCAGTGAAAATCATGACTCGGTGCCGTCGCCCGTTGGTCGAGCATGGAAGCGATTGACCACAGGCGTTCGGCTTTGATCGACATCGAGCCATCGCGCCGTTCGACGATGCCTTCGATCATGAGCCCTGCAGCAGAGACCACGACCTCGCGATGATCTGCCAGCAGCTTGGGTGATAGGACGGCCTGGGCCATACCGGTCTCGTCTTCGAGGGTGACGAAAAGAATACCTTTGGCGGTTCCCGGGCGCTGACGCACGGTCACGGCACCACCGAAACGAATGCGCTTGCCGGCTGGGGTTCGATTCAGCGCGGCAGTGGTCAGGGCGCCATGCGCGCGCAGTTGCTCTCGGGCATAGGCGATCGGATGGGCGCCAAGGGTCATACCGGTCGTCATGTAGTCGGCGGCTGTTTCGTCGTACGCAGACATGGGTGGCAATGAGGTCGATGCATCATCGGCGTCGTTGCCGGATGTGCTCTCACGCTGGTCGGCATAGAGCGGTCCAGGCGTCCGGGCCAGACGCGCGGCTTGCCACATGGCTTGCCGACGCGTCAGCCCGAAACCCGCCAGCGCGCCGGCATGGGCCAGGCGGTCGAGCTCATCTGCGCGCAGAGCAACGCGTGCGGAAAAGTCGTCGAGATCGACGAAAGGGCTGCTGCTGCGCGTGGCAATGATGCGCTCAGCCGTTTGCTTTCGCAGGCCACGAACGTAGCGCAACCCGAGCCGAACACAGCCGTCTTCCCACGAGCAGCGGACTTGGGATTCCCGCACGTCGATCGGCCGCACTTCGACACCGTGGCGCTGGGCGTCGTGAATCAGGGTTGCGGGGTGGTAGAAGCCCATCGGCCAGGCATTGAGCAATGCGATCAGAAAGGCGGCCGGATGGTGCGCTTTCAAGTAGGCGCTGGCGTAGGCGATCAGGGCGAAGCTGGCGGCATGGGATTCGGGAAAACCATAGAGCGCGAATGACGTGATGGATTGCACGATCTGTTCTTGGGCCGGCCCCGTGATTCCGCGCTTGGTCATGCCGCGACGCAGGCGCACTTCGATTGCATTCATGCGCTCGACCGAGCGTTTGAAGCCCATGGCGCGGCGGAGCTCTTCGGCTTCGCCACCGGTAAATCCCGCGGCGGTCATGGAGATGCGCAGCAGTTGCTCCTGAAAGATCGGCACGCCGAGGGTTCGTTCCAGGATCGGCTCGAGGCATGGATGTGGATAGGTCACGGTCTGACGCCCTTGCCGACGCTCGAAAAAGGGTTGCACCATGCCGCCGACGATCGGACCGGGCCGGATCAGTGCGACCTGGATCACCAGGTCATAGAAGGTGCGTGGTGCGTTGCGAGGCAGGGAGGCCATTTGCGCCCGGCTCTCGACCTGAAAGACGCCGACGGTGTCCGCGGCGCGCAGCATGCGGAAGGTCGCTGGGTCGTCGGCCGGCAGGTGAGCCAGATCGAGATCGGGGCGCTGGTGACGACGGATCAACGGCACGGCTTCTTCCAGCGCATTCAGCATGCCGAGACCGAGCAGGTCGACCTTGATGATGCCGAGGTCCGCGCAGTCATCCTTGTCCCACTGTACGACGACGCGTCCAGGCATGGAGGCGGGTTCCAGGGGTACGACCTCGTCCAGGCGTCCGTGGGCAATCACCATTCCGCCGGAATGCTGCCCGAGGTGGCGCGGCAAGTTTTGGATGCGCTGCCAGAGATGGACGAAATGGCTGACGCGGGTCGCCTCCGAACCCTCGCTGCCGTGCGTCGAGAACCCTGCTCGGTGAAGCTCTTCGTCGAGTTGCTTACGGTCACCGCGAGCCCGATCGTAGTGCCAACGGCCGAGGGTCTTCGAGAGCCGACCGAGTTGCTCGTTGGAGAAGCCGAGGGCTTTGCCGACTTCCCGCGCGGCAAGACGATCACGGTAGGTAATGACGTTGGCGGTCATCGCTGCGCCGTGGGGGCCGTAGCGTTGATAGACGTGCTGGATGACCCGCTCGCGCTGGGGACCGGAGGGTAGGTCGAGGTCGATGTCTGGCCATTCGCCGCGTTCTTCGGAGAGAAATCGCTCGAAGAGCAATCCCATCTTGACTGGGTCGACGGCTGTGATCGACAAGGCGTAACAAACCGCGCTGTTGGCAGCCGAGCCACGGCCTTGCGCGAGAATGTCGTGCTCGATGCAGAAGCGCGTGATGTCCCAAACGATCAGGAAGTAGCCGGCGAGATCGAGCTTGTCGATGACGTCGAGCTCCTTGGCCAACTGTGCCTGAGCCCGTGCCGACAAGGGGCGGAAGCGGGCACGCGCGCCGTTCCACACCATCTGACGGAGGTAGGACGACGCCGTTTCACCATTGGGCAAGGGGTAGCTGGGGAATCGGTAGCCGAGATCGGCGAGTGTGAAGTCGAGCTCGGCGGCCAGCGCGCTGCTCGCTTCGAGGGCCTGGGGAAGATCGGCGAATCGGCTCGCCATCGTGCGGCTGTCGCACAGCTGTCGTGCGCCGCTCGGGTCCAGGTGTTGGCCCGCGTCGTCGAGCTTGGCGCGGTGGCGCAGTGCGGTCATCACGTCGTAGAGGGGCTTGTCCTCGGTGCGGGCATAGCGCACGCCACCTGTAGCGACCACGGGAAGTCGAAGGCGGTTAGCGAGGTGGAGAAGGGCCTGATTGCGGTGTTCCTGATCGCGTTGGCCGTGACGCTGAAGCTCGACGTGCAGCCGGCGATCGAAGATGTGGGCGAGACGCTCGAGCTGGCCCTGGGCTGCTTCGTTGCCGTCGCGCTGAAGGTGTTGGGCAACGAGCCCTTCCTCGCCACCGGTCAGGCAGTGCAAACCGGTGGCGTGGGCACGCAACAGATTCCAGCTCACCCGTGGATCTCCCTTGGGGCGGCCACGGGCAGCCGCGGTGAGCAGTCGACAGAGATTGCGGTAGCCGGTGCGATCACGCACCAGGAGCGTGATTCGCGGCATGCGGGCCGCTTGCCGGCTCGCTTCTGCGCGTGTCATGCGGCGATTCTGGTTGGTCGGGCCTTCGGTCTTGGCGTTGGTGGCTCGCCGGCCTGCCCGGCTTTGCGTGGCGCGCTGCCGGCTACTCAGCTCACTGCCATTTCTTCCACCAGTATCCCGCCCGGCGGCATGCCGCCGATGGCCCGACGCGGCTGCACGGAGTCGTGCAGTACGCCGCCGGGCGGGACACGGTCCCCCCTCCTCGATCGCGATCTCGGCACCCACCAACGCTCGGATACCGGCTGCGCGCGCAGCCTTGTAGAAGCGTGGTGCGCCGTAGACCCCCCCGCGATCGACCAATGCGATGGCTGGAAGCTCGAGCTCGGCCGCGCGGGCCACCAGATCTTCGGGTGGCGACGCGCCTTCGAGAAACGAAAACGCCGACGCTGCATGCAGCTCGACATAGCGCGGTGTGCGCGGTCGTCTGCGCGTCGACCGCCGGGGGCTTCGCTCCGCTCTGGATGGTCGCGGTCGTGCAGCACCGGCTGTCGTGTCGATCGTCGGGTTGTTCGTTGTGCTGGTCATGGTTTTGAGCTGGTTAGCGCTCCGTTGCCCCGGTCATGATTAGGCGTAAACAGGGCGTAAGTATAGGGCATGGTCGTGGCATGGGCTATGCGAGTTTTCCGGAACCCTGGGTCAGGCTATGGCGGAGTCGTCCCCGGTGAGGATCCGGGGCTGGTCCCTTCGCGTGCACGCCTCCGCTCGTGAGGCCTCGGGTTGAGACGCTGATTCAGGGACGCTGCGCTGTCACAGCGACTCGGCTGCGCTGTGCTTGCGCCGCGCAGCCAGGTGGTGCTGGGCGGCGTGCTCGGGTCAGTCGCTGTCCGCTACGACGCGCAGGATGGCGTCGCCGTATTTCGCCACCAGTGTCGGACCGATCCCGCGCACGGCCCCGAGGCTGTCGCTGGTCTTGGGACGGCTGGCGGCAATGCCCGCGAGGGTGCGATCCGGCATGATGCGGAAGGCCGGAATGCGCCGGCGACGGGCTTCTCCCAGCCGCCATACCTTGAGGGCCTCGACCAGGTCGCGGTCTGCCTCGGTCAGTGCCGGCGTCGGTGGTGCGGCTTTCCGCCCGCTCGCGCGAGACGAGGCTGCTCGTTTGCGCAGGGGGCTCTTGGCCGGTCGTGCGCTCACCGCGGGCAGCCGCAGCGCGCTGATGTCGTCCTCGTCGGTTCGATAACCATCCGCGGTCAGCGAGGCGCGGCGAAAGCGGATGGTGCGCCCGTCTTTGTCGAAGGAGTCGTCCCGAATCCGAACCAACTCGACGCGCACCAGGCTGGCGAGCAAGCCTTCGAAGTCTCCGCGCTCGAGGCGGTGTAGGGCGCCGCTGCGCTGAAAGAGTTGGCCCGTGGAAAGGTCCGGGCGTTCGCGCAAGGCTGCGATCGCATCGAGGGCGGCGGCCTGCTCGGCGGCATTCGGCGGGCGAAAGTCCTGCGCGACACAGGCGTCCGGTGTGCACTGATCGCAGATCCCGCAGGCGGCTCCCGAATCCTCACGATCCCCGAAATGCTCGACCAGCCCGCGCATGCGACAGCCGTGCGCGCCGGCAAAGCGTGTGATGTCCTCGAGTTGTCCGAGCTTGTGGTCGCGCTGCTGCCGGTACGGGCTGCGCCATCGACCATGACCGCGGCGGACGTTCTCTTCGGGATCGACCTTCGCGCCACCATGGATCCACAGCTTTTCGAGCGCTTTGTCGAAGATCTCCGGCTCGATGCCGCTGGTCGCCAGGATCGCGTCCTTGGGCTGCGCGCGGTCACCCAAGCGGTCGAACAGGCGGTCGAGCACCGACAGCTCCGGGTAGTCGCGCTCGATGAAGAATTCGTGGGTACGTCGGTCGACGAAACCATAGAGCAGGATCGCGCGCGAGGGCTCGCCATCGCGACCGGCGCGGCCGATCTCCTGGTAATACCCTTCGAGGGTGCCGGGGAGACCCGTGTGGACGACGGTCCGCACGTCGGGCTTGTCGATACCCATGCCGAAGGCGATGGTGGCGACGATCACCTCGAGCTCACCCTGGAGGAACGCGGACTGCACGCGATCGCGTGCGGGCGCACCCATGCCGGCGTGGTAGCTGGCGCTCGGACACAGGGGGGCAAGGGCTTCGCCGAGGGCTTCGGCCTTGGCCCGGGATGGGGCATAGACGATCGCGGGGCGTCGCGCGGGGTCCTTCAGGATGCGGGTCACCGCGTCTTCGCGCAGGGCCGGTCGCATCTCCACGACCTCGACTGCGATGTTGTCGCGTCGGAAGCCATGGATGAACCGTTCTGCGCCCGTGCTGCCGTCGGAGGACGGTCTGGCCAGGCCGAGCTGCTCGACGATGTCGTCCTGGACCAGCGGCGTGGCGGTGGCCGTGAGCGCGATCACCGGTGCTGGCCGCAACTTGGGAAGCCGCTCACCGAGCAACCGGTAGTCCGGGCGGAAGTCGTGCCCCCATTGGGAAATACAGTGCGCCTCGTCGATCGCCACCAGCGATGGTGGGCGGCGCACGAGAAAGTCGATGAAGCCGGGGACGGCCAGACGCTCGGGCGCGATGTAGAGGAAGTCGAGGTCGCCATCGAGGTAGCGGCGGCAGGTCGTGCGTACCTCGGTTCGGTCACGTCCCGAGTGAATGCGCTCGGCCATCAGGCCCTGGGCCTTCAG
>CALFAM010000356.1 GCA_937948815.1 uncultured bacterium | reverse complement strand
ACCGCCGGCGCCACCAGCTCGGGCTTGGTGCGGTCGTTGTGGTGCGCGATCGGGTCCTTGTAGGAGCTGAACCCGGCGATCGTGTCGTCGACGCTGTTGTTCGTGTCGTGGTCGTCGAGCCCGCCGACGCTGAACACGTTGTAGCCAATAGAACCGCCACTCGGAAGGCCCTCGTCGCTGGGCTTTCTGCACGAACCGTCCCAGCAGTTGCCGCTGTTGCCTGCGGAAACGAAGACCGGCGCCATCATGGTCCACGATAGATAGTCGCCGTAGCGATCCTGATCGGCCATCTGGCGGCCGCCGCCGACGCCGAAGCTATGGTTGAGGATCCGCGCACCGAACCGAAACGCCGAGCGATCCTCGTTCTCGAGCGCGATGCCGATATCGCCCAGGCCACAGCTGCCGCCAGCGAAGACACGTGCCCCGACGGCAACGCCGCGGTCATTGGGATCCTCGCTGGTCATCGTGCCGATGACGCTCTGCAGATGGCCATTGCCGCTGCTGCAGAGGTGAGAACCACGCATCACGGAGCCGGCAAGCGGGTGCTGTGGATGGACGGTGCCCATGAACTCGACAGCGGCCATACGGACAGGCTGCCCACCGGTGAGGTAGTGACCGCGGACGCTGCGATCGTTGACGACTTTGGCGCCGATGGTGCGGCGGGCGCTGTGCATGTGCGTCTGCGGCTCGCCGACCAGCTCGATGGTGTCGATCTCGTCCCAGCGAGCCAGCTCGCGTGCCTGATCGGCCCGTAGGTCAGCGAAGAACGCAGGTGCCAGACCCCTGGCCCGAGCCTCGATCCCGGCCTCGTCCAGACGAGGAAGAAGGCTCTCCCGAACCTCGAATGCGCGCTCCTCGGCGGCGTCGACGAGTGCAAGGCTCCAGGCATCGGAATCGATGGTTTCTTCTTCGAGTGCGGCCAAGAGATCTGGCAGCAGATGATCGAAAGGCGCTGTCTCGTTGTCGTCCCAAGGCCAGATACCGACTTTCACCGTCTCCTCGGGGCCCAACTCAGCGAGGGCGGCGACCACCGTCGGTGCCAGCGCGCCATGTTCCTCACGCCAAGCCGCGGCATCTTCCGCAGCGAGATCTTCGCTGACGACCAAGACACCATCCTCATAGATGGCACGAATCGTATAGACGTCTTCGCCCGACAGCTTCACTGCCCAGCCCTCCTTGCCGAGGCTGGCGTACGTCAGCGGCGTGGCGTGGTCGATCACCAGCCCATCCGGATCGATCCCATGGTGCGAGCTTGCGAGCGCGATCAATGCCTCGATTTCATCGGCGTTCGGCGTCGGTGGGGGAGGATCTTCGCCCGGTGTCGGGGGCAGGGGATTCTCGGGCGTCGGCGGTTCGGTCTGCGGTGGCGTCGGTTCTTCCTGGCTGGTTGCAGCGGTCGCGGCCATGAGCGCCAAGAGGAGCAAGAAAATCGTACGCTTCTTCATCTGATACTTCCTTCCGATGATGCTGTCGCGTGGGGGAGCCATGCCGCGAGCAGCAAGAGGGTCCGTTTGACTGAGTACCTCCCGCGAAGCCGACCTGCGTCGGGCGTGGGTGGCCCTCTCTTCGGAACCGACAACGAGATATCGCTCCGTCCCACCTGGCTCACGACATCGAACGCGAAACCCCTTCAAACTTTTTCGATCAGATCCGATCGCGCCCGGGGGGCTGAGCTTTGGTGAGCGAAATGAGGCCGCAAAGGACCCACACGATCAGCCCGTTCGTCGACCGATTGCGCTTCCCCTTTTGAGATGCAGCAGACGGCTGTGTCGCGATCATCGAAAAGCGAAGGCGAGGAGCCGATCATGAACAGCCATAACAAACCTTCAACCCCGACCGTCGAGATCTCGAAAACCCTCACGCGCCCGTGCGCCGCCGTAGCATCACTCGTTCAATGCTTCCGGTGCCTGGTCGTCATCGGCCTGCTGGCCCTGGGGGCTGGGCTCGTCGCCGGCCTCGTCACCGGCAGTGCCCAGGCTCAAACGCAGGCCCAAACGCAGGCGCAAACCCCTGCATGGCCAGAAGGCAGCCTGGATGCAAGCTTCGGGGCCGAGGTCTCGTTTGATCCCACGCCGTTCATCGTCAGACCGGATCCGGAGGCCGAGCATCCACCGGAGGCCCTGCACGGCGTCCGCGCCGAGTGGACGGTCGGCCCGATCGACGAGAAGGCCCTGGAGCTCCAAGGACCGAAAGTCACGCTGCGCCTGCTCAATCACGACGACGCCGACTACCTCGTCAGTGTGCAAGGCATTGGCGATCTCGGCTCGTACCAGAGCAAGCAAGGCGGGGCCCGCGACCAGGCGGTCCTGACGGCTGGGCGTGGTCGCGAGGTGGCGATCCGGCTCGATGGCGCCCGGCTGGAACGGCTGACCCACGCGGGTGCCGTGCACGTCCGCTTCGATGCCTGCCCGGTAGAGGCGGGTGCGTGCATTTCGGGAACCAGCGATGCCCTCTTCTTCCACCCGGAGGCGGGCCGGACGCTGGTCTATGGTGAGCGCGTGCTCTGCGAGCAGTTCGGCTGCGGCGATCTGGCGCTGACCGAGCCCGTCGAGGCCGGCACGCTACGTGCGCTCGGTGGCGAGCCGATCCTGGGCACGCTGCGGACCGATGAGGAAGACGGGGATGATGGAGAAGGGGGCGACGGTGAAGGCGATGGTGGTACGGGCTCGGTCGTGGCCCCGGCTCCGGAGACCAAAGCCCTGACGGGCAACGGCGTGGCCGACAAGATGCTCATGCCCGTGCCCATGACGATCTGCATCAAGGCTGACATCCAGACGACCGATTCTGGACAGACGGCCAACGGCATCACGGAAGATCGCTGGGTCGGTGCCGACGATCCCGCTTCCTACGTGGTCACCGCGCGCGGTTTCCGCGTTCGGATTTCCTGGGGCGGCTGGTCGCAGACCCTCGACACCCATCCGACGTCGGGCTGTGCCACGTTCATCAGCCCGCTGCCCCAGCCCTTCGTTCTCCCAGGCGCCTCGGTGCGGGTCTACGGTATTGCCACGGACTCGGCGGGGAACAGCATTCGCATTCACAATGCGGGCACGAGCACGGCGAGCTGGTACCCCGGCTCGACGTACTCGGCGCTGTGGACCGGGCAGAACCTGGTTCCGTACGCCGTCCACAACTACGTGCTCGATGGGCGCGCGAGTGATCGCTGGACGACCATCGCGGCCGCTGCCTATGGCCTCTATCGCTACCACGACGGCCATGCCGACACCACGTTCTCGATTGGTTTTGCCGAGAACGACTGCAACAACTCGGGCTCGATCCACGGCAACGCGGAGAACTACATCGAGAGCAACAATGCGCACCTGTTTCGCATCGGCCGCTGCGCGTCGTCGTCGAGCGATACCCGGGAAAAGATGCTGATCACCCACGAGCTGGGGCACGCCATGCTTCGCACCTACTATGGCTACGACGGTGACGACAGTCCGCGCAACGACGACTTCGAGCCGCCGGCGTGGGTGACCAATGCGTCGCCGCCGCAGGGGTCGAGCTGCTGGAATGTGGGCAGCTATGGCATGAACTCGCTCGAGTGGAATTCTCAGACGTTCAAGGAAGCCTATGCCGACTTCTATTCCGCCCGTGTGTGGAACCACAAGGAGGCACGCGGAACCTACGTCTATCGCGGCGTGGCCTACGACCTGGAGACCTGGGACAACGTCGGCAACGTTCACCTCACGAATGGGTTCATCGCCAACTGGTGCGGTCTCAGCAGCCCCACCCAAGCGGTCGCGACCAAGGGTGACTACCTACGGTTTCTGTGGGACTTCTACACCGTCAACGGCTGCGCGTCGCAGCCCAGCAGGCTGGACATGTTCCGCATCTATCGCATGGTGCGCGAGAACCATCGCGACGGTACGTACTTCCTGAATATCCTGAACTACGACGATGCCCTCGAGTACGCGATCGAGAACAGCGTTGGCACCTTGAGCGCTTGCGAACAGCTCGGGTTCGATGCCTACGCTTCGTACAACGGCATCTGATCGATCCACGGTCGGTGGCGCCTGTGACGCTCGGGCCGGGAGCATCACGCTCGGGCCGGTGTGAGGGTGACATGCCCGGGCACCGGCCCGTTTGGTTTGCAGGTCAGGAGGTGCCGCTCAGGGATTGATGTTCTCGCCCTTTTCGAGGCGCGTGATCTGCGTCTCCAAGTTCTGGAGCTGCGGACCCGCCGGTGCCCGACCCTTGGAGATCTTGGCGTGCTCCAGGGCCTTCTCGAAGTTGCCTTCTTGGGCGTAGTAACGCGCCATGCCGAAGTCGACGGGCCACTGTCCTGGGTTCTTTTCGTAGTTCTTGCGGAAGAGGTCGTTGGCGGCGTCCATGCTGCCTTGGGCCTGCAGGCCGCGTGCCGCGGTGTGGATCAACAGCGCGGTCGCCGTCGGATGATCGACCGCCTGATTGATGGTCGCGATGGCATCTTCACCACGGCCGACCTGGCCAAGAATCTGGGCCTTGTTCATGATCGTCTGGAAGCTGGCATTGGCCCCGATGGCTGCGTCGGCCCAGGTCACCGCGTCGTCATGATAGGTCTCGTGCTGCACCGCCCATTGGGAGGCCTGGACCCAGTTCTGAAAGGTGAAACCGGCGGCGCCGGTCAGCTCGTGCGAGAGCGTCTGGTGGTAGAGCTCGGCGCTGTTGGGAACCGAGATCCGGAAAGGCACGCGAATGTGCTCCCAGTGCATTACGGCTTGGGTGCTCTCGAGCTGACGGTCGTCGAACTCGAAGGTCAGCCATTCCCGAAAGAAGTCCGTTTTCTGGGGCGTGACCGTGGCCTTCAGCGCATCGAGGCTCGGCTCATAGAAGTAGCTGCCCCATGCCTCGCTGTTGCGATTCAAGATGATCTGCCATGTCGATTCACCCGGCGCCATGAACAAGGCATAGGTGCCAGCGGCGACCGGCTCGCCCTCGACCTCGACATCATGCGAGAAGGTGATGGTCGTGCTCTCGTTCGCGCCAGCGCGCCAAGGTATCTCCTGGGCGGTGCCGAATCCGGGATAGAAGGGGTTGGTGGCGATGCCCCAGGGCACCAGCTGTCCCCAGATCTTGCCGGTGCGGTCATCGCCGGTCGGGCCGGTGACGTCGGGCGAGTTGTAGTCGATGGTCACGGAGACCATGCCGAGGTACTGGGTGACGACCGAGCGCTGATTGGCGCCGCCAGGGGGCACGGTCAGCGTTTGCGCGGCGAGCGCACTGGTGCAGACGGTGGCGATGAGCAGAGCGAGAAGCGGGCGTTTCGAGAGAGTTGGCATCGAGAAGTCCTGTTGGGTTGGGCAAGGCGAGCGTCGTGCACCGGTTGCCAGCGGTTTTGGCGGCCAGCGGATACGGCCGCCAGTGGATACGGCGGTCTACGGCTGCGGCGGGACTTCAGGTTCTACGGCCCCCATGTTCGGAGGTTGCGTCAGCTCCGCGGGGGCGAGGGATGCTAGCCTTGCCGCGGAGCACGTCTCGAAACGAAGCGGAGCCACGATGAGAAAAGCGTTCAGCAGCCAGCACGGCTTCGCCTTCGACAACACCTATGCCCGCGAGCTCGAAGGGTTCTACGTGCCGGTCGAGGCGGCGCAGGTCGCCAAGCCGAGGTTGCTGCAGTGGAATCGCACCTTGGCCGACGAGCTCGGCCTCGACAGCGAGGCCCTGGGCTCGGAGCAGGGTGCAGCCATCTTTGCCGGCAATCAGCTTCCCGAGGGCGCGAGTCCTTTGGCACAAGCCTACGCGGGCCACCAATTCGGTGGCTTCGTGCCGCAACTCGGCGACGGCCGGGCCCTGCTTCTGGGCGAGATGTTGGACGGCCAGAATCGTCGCCGCGACCTTCAGCTCAAGGGCTCCGGCCGCACGCCATTCTCGCGGGGCGGTGACGGTAAAGCGCCCCTCGGTGCCGTGTTGCGCGAGCACTTGATCGGCGAAGCCATGCACGCGCTCGGCATTCCGACGACCCGCGCGCTGGCCAGCGTTGCCACCGGCGAGTCCGTCTTCCGCGAAACCCCGGTGCCGGGTGCCGTGTTGACCCGCGTGGCGGCGAGTCACATTCGGGTCGGCACCTTCCAGTTCTTTGCCGCACGAGGCGAACGCGACAAGGTGCAGCGGCTCGCCGACTACAGCATCGTCCGGCACCATCCCCAGGCGGCCGATGCCGAGAACCGCTACCTGGCCTTGCTCGCGGCCGTGGCGGACGTGCAAGCCTCCCTGGTCGCCGGCTGGATGCACGTCGGTTTCGTTCATGGCGTGATGAACACCGACAACATGACCATCTCGGGCGAGACGATCGACTATGGGCCCTGTGCCTTCATCGACGCCTATCATCCCCAGGCGGTGTTCAGCTCCATCGATCGCAATGGACGCTATGCGTATGCCAACCAACCGGTGATCGCCCAGTGGAATCTCGCGCGCCTGGCGGAAACCCTTTTGCCGCTGATCCATGAAGACGAGACCCGGGCCATCGAGCTGGCGACCGAGGTGGTCGATGGCTTCGCGGCGCACTTCGGCGACGTCTGGCTCGACGGCATGCGTGCCAAGCTCGGCCTCACGACGGCGGAGGAGGGCGATCTCGAGCTGGCGAATGATTTTCTCGCCGAGCTGGCCGCGCAACGCGTCGACTTCACTTCCGCCTGGCGCGCGCTCGCCGCATCATTGCTCGAGGGCGAGGAGGTGCTGTCGAGACGCTTCGAGGATGCGAGCGGCTGCCAAACCTGGATCGCTCGCTGGCAGGAGCGCTTGGCGCGGGAGCCGATGACGGAGCGCACGCGGGTAGCCGCCATGAACCGCGTCAACCCACTGTACATCCCGCGCAACCACAAGGTCGAAGAAGCGCTCGCCGCCGCGGTCGAATCACAAGACCTCGAGCCTTTCGAAACACTCCTCACCGTGCTCGCCCGCCCATTCGAAGAGCAGCCAGGGCACGCGGGATATGCCGTGCCGGCGCCGGAATCGTTCGGTTCGTACAAGACCTTCTGCGGTACCTGATCACGCGACGGCGCGCGTGTGCCACCCGGCGCCGAACGCGATGCTCGTCCTTGGGAGTTCCATGGGCTTCCGCGATCGCCCGGTCGTGATGTCATCGTTTCGCCACGGTTTGCGCTCTTCCATCCGAAGACGCCGATCGTGCTCGTGAGGATCAACCACACGGCCTCGGGCCACGCCGATAGATGGCTGGAAAGGCTTATGGCCTCCATTGCGATCGGCCCTTCGTTCGTTCGAACTTCGATCAACGAAACTGGAGGACTACGCAATGTACTCGATCAAACGAATGCTCTCTGAGCTCTCGGTCAGCAGCCTGTTTGCCCTCGCC
>CALFAM010000355.1 GCA_937948815.1 uncultured bacterium | reverse complement strand
GCACACTGTGCAGCCGTCGCTGATTCGGGTCGAGGCTGATGAGGCGACCTACAACCTGCACGTCGCCATCCGGTTCGAGCTGGAGCGGGCGCTGTTCCGAGACGATCTGACCCTCGACGATCTGCCAAGTGCCTGGAATGACGCCTACGAAACGACCCTCGGCGTGCGGCCGGAAAACGATGCCGAAGGCGTGCTGCAGGACGTTCACTGGTCGCATGCCATTTTCGGATACTTCCCGACCTATACCCAAGGCACCATGGCCGCCGCCCAGCTTTTCGCGGCTGCCGAAGCGGATCTCGGAGACCTCGAGTCGGCCTTCGCGCGCGGCGAATTCGCGCCTCTCCTCGCGTGGCTGCGCGACAAGGTTCATCGACATGCGGGTCGATACGGCGTCGAGGAGCAGATGATCGAGGCGACCGGCAAACCCTTGTCAGCAGGACCCTTGCTCGACTACCTGCGCGCGACCACACGCGCGGTCTACGGCGTTTGAGCCGTCGCGGGTCCGTCAACGCGCCCGCGGCAAACGCGGTAAACTGAACTCGGACATGGGTTTCTCGACCGCTGTAGCTTCCAAGAAGGGCGGCGTCGGCAAGACGACGACCGCAGTCAGCCTGGCAGCAGCATTCGCTGCGCGCCAGTCGCGTGTGTTGCTCGTGGATCTCGATCCGAACGGCAGTGCATCCCTGTCCGTTGGGCTCGAACGGGCCAATATGGGCCCTGGCACTGCCGATGTGCTGCTCGACGGCCGGCCGGCCGTCGAGGCGATTCGCCAGACCGATTGTGAAGCGCTGGACGTCATGCCCGGGACGGTCGACTTGGCGAGTGTCGAGGCCGCCCTGGGGCCCTCGAGCCGAAGTGAGTTGGCGTTGCGGCGGGCGCTGGTACCGGTCCGCAGTGAGTACGATCACATGATCTTCGACAGCCCCTCTGGGGTCGGGCTGCTGACGCGCAATGCACTTGCCGCGGCGGATTGCTATGTCGTACCGGTCGTGCCGCATTTCCTCGCGGTCGAGGGAATTGCCCTTCTGCTGGCGGCCGCAGAACGCCTGCGCCACCGTTGCCACACCGACCTGCAGCTGGGCGGCATCCTGATCACCCTCGCGGACTATCGCTCCAAGACCACGCGTTCGAATGTCGAGGCGCTGCGGAGTCGCTTTGCGGACGGCGTCTTCGCGGTCGAAGTGCGGGTCAATATCGCGCTCGCCGAAGCGCCGGAGCACGGCCAGACGATCTTCGACTTCGCGCCGCACGCGACCGGCGCGAAAGCCTATGATCTGGTGGTCGAGGAGCTCTTGATGCGCCACCAGCAGAGCCTACGCAGCGACAAGCCTGCGATGGTCGGCTCCTAGCGCGTCCCCGCGGGCGTTTGCTTGCTCGCTTCGAACGAGATCGTGCGCACTTCGTCCCACGGTACGTAGGTCGACCCTCTGTCCGAGCGGACGAGCACACCGGCGTTTCCGTCACCGACGTCCACGGAGTCGCTCAGCTCGAGGCGGGTGCCGTCATGAAACACAATCCGACTGCTCGATTCGTCGCGCGGCTCGATGCTCCGGATCAGGCTGAACGGGATGTTGTACTCGACCGAATCGGCGTCGCCATTGAGCATCGCCCAGGTCTCAGCCTCGTCGATGTCGTAGACGATCTCGCCCGTAAGTGATCGCCCGGAGGCATCGACCACCGTACCGCGTAGCGTCCGGCCCGGACCGAAATCGTCATAGCCTCGGCCGTTGTTTCGGGCGGGTTGGAAGTCGACACGGTCGAAGGCTGACCAGGGAATTTCGACCCGCCCGAAGCGGGTATCTTCGACCACGATGCCACGGTTGGCGCCGTTCACGTCGTTGGTGCCGTCGAGCACCAGCGTGGTGCCGTCCGCGAGGGTGAGCTCCGAGCTCGAGTTGGTGCGTCGCGCGATGCGGCGGATGTCACCCAAGGGGATCTTCTGACGCTCACCACCCGGATCGTCGCCATCGATCAGGTCGGTCGACAGGCATTCCTCTAGATCCCATTGGACGAATCCCTCGAAGCTCCCAGCCTCGGTGAGCACGGTTCCATAGACGCGATGAACCGCCACATCGAGGTCCTCCGGCACAGGCAGGAAGGTGATCTTGTTCACTTCGCGCATATCCAACGTCTGCTCGCCGCGGGTGGCGTCCCAGATCGTCAGATCGCCTCGGAGATCGTTGGATCCGCCACGAAGCTCGACCTCCGAGCCGCTCTTCATCAGCAGAATGTGTCGCCGTCCGCGCCGCTCGATGCCGGCGATGTCGCCAAAGCGCGCGACCAGGCTGCGGGAGCTCTCCCAGGCCTCCCAACGACTGCCGACCTTGATACCGAAGATGGTCACGGGGAGCCGCTCTCCCTGCTGATCCGCTGGCACCTCGTCGATATGAGGGCGTCGGTTGAGATAGCCATTCAGATGATCGTCCCAGAAGGCTTCCTCATCGCCCCAGCGGATGCGCCCCTCGAAGGTTCCGTCCCGGCTCTCGATGCGGCCGAAGAGGAAGCCTTGGGCGTCGCGCGCCGACTCTTGGCGCAGAGATTCGGTGCTTTCGGTGGTGGCGAGGCTCGGAGCAGCGCTCGACAAAATCAGGACGGCGGCGATCAGCGTCGGAAGGCTGAAGCGGGGCATCGATCGTTCCTCGTGCATGGGCGGACGGGGCCAGCGTAGAATAGGAAGCATGTCGACTTATCCTACGGATTCGCAAGTACGTGTGTTCCACGCTGCCTTCCCGGAAGCCGACGCCGCATCGGAATGCTCGGCATCGCGCGGCAGTATCTTGTCGAGCAGGGTCTCACGGGGCCGGTTCTCATGGGTCAGGGTCTCATGGGGCCGCGGTCTCGGCATGTTGGCCTGCACGCTGATGCTGGTAGCCGGCCAGGGGGGCGCGCGAGCCGACGTCCTGGTGACCCAGGAGGGTGAGCGCATCACCACCCAGGGGCCGTGGACGGTCAAAGGGCGGCAAATCGTCTTCACCAGCAGCAACGGCACGCTCTCCGCGGTTCGGCTGTCGGAGATCGATCTCGAAGCCAGTGAGATTGCCACCCGTGAGGCGAATGCGCCGCCGGCGCCGGCCGAGGAACCGGTCGCTCCGGTTCGCGAACGCCGGGCGCCGGTCTTGACGATCACCGACGCCGACATTCCTCGTGGCATCCCGGCCGGCGGCGGCCCCGCCGAAGCCTTGGTCGGCCGCTTGCGCAACGCGCTCCGTTTCGACGATATCGACGGGGCCATGCAGCAAGTGTTGCTCGAGGGCGTCTCGCCCGACGTGCGGCAGGTGATTCGTGACGTCTTCCAGCAGGTGATGGATCGCAAGCTCCGCGACATCGTTTTCGAGCCTTCTCCAGCTGGAGAGGACGGAGCGCCAGGGGCAGGCGATACCGTGCAAGACGGTGTCACCTACCGGCCGAACGCTCCTGTCGTCGGCCGCCTGCGTGTGCTGCTCGAGCCCTCCATCGAGGATCGTGATGCCGATGTGGCGGAAGCGAGCTTCTTCGTTGGCGACCGGCTCGGAACCTACATGCTCGTGGCGCCGCTCGTGGTTCCAGGCGAGCCTGGAACCACCGCAAGCGATGAGCCCGCGGCAGAGGGTGCCGGTGAAGAGAATGGTCCCGGGACTGACGCGCTCGGCACCGATTCCTTCGGGACCGATCCGCTCGGCTCCGGCTAGTTCACGTCGTCATCCTCGCCGAGAAAGACCTCTGCCAGGCGCAGCGCAAGAGTGGAGAACGGGCCGAACGACTCTGCGTGAAGGTTTCGGTTGACCGCGATGACGAGACGCTCGTCTGGCATGAGAACGAGGAATGACGTGGCGCCCAAGGCCGTACCGCCGTGGTGGATCGTCCGCACGGAGCGGGACGAGGCGGGCAGGGGTTGCTCCTGGCTGCGCCAGCCCAGGGCATAGACGCTCTGGGCGCGCGGGGCGCCGGGTCCTGCCGGTAGCAGGGTTGGCGTCGTCAGCAGCCGAAAGGTCTCTGGCGCGAGAAGGTCGCCCTCGAGCAGCGCGACGCCGAAGCGCGCCAAATCCAACGACGTCGAAAAGAAGCCGCCGCCTGCCCATTTGACGCTGTGGTCGACCGGCGGCGGCTCGGCGATGCCGCCCGTAAACGACGAGTGGACGTAGAACCGCGAGGCGCTGGCGGCCAGGCGGCGTGAGGACTCGGTGTCAGAAGACTCGGCCCCTGTATGAGTCATCCCCGCCGGCGCGAAGACGGCCGTCTGCATGAACGAGAGAAAATCCTGCTCGGAGGCGCCTTCGATCGCCGCGCTGAGCAGCGTGTATCCATAGGTCGAGTAGTGGTAGGCGCTGCCGGGCGGAAACAGCAAGGGATCGTTGGCGAATGCGCCCAGGGCCGCGGTCACGTCGGCGTATCGCTGCCGGTTCCAGTAGTCCCCCGTTTGGGGGTCGTAGTGCCGGATGCCGGCGCGATGACTGGCCAGCTGGCGGGCGGTGATCGGGTGTGTCTTCTCGGGGAAAGTCGGCACATATCGCTGGATCGGCGAGTCCAGATCGAGCGTGCCGGCCTCGACCAGGATGCCCAAGGCAGCGGAAGTGAGCGCCTTGGACGTGCTGCCAATGCGCAGTGGCGTACTGCGAAGAAGCGGCGTGCGTGCCTCGAGGTTGGCGTAGCCTTGGGCTTCCGACCAGATCAACTTGCCATCGATCGCGACAGCGGCAGACACGCCGGGTGCCTCCAACTCCGTTCGGTGGGTCGCGAGCAGCTCGCTGGCGACGCGAACGGACCTGGCGAAGCCTGATTGGTGGACTTCGTGGTCGCGTGGGGCGGACTCGGCAATACCTGGTGTTGTCGGTGATTCCTGTGTCGGAGGAGAGCCTTGAGGTGTGGCAGGGACCTGGGGCTGAGCCGCTGTGGCCAGCATGGCCACGGCACCCAGGGCACCGCTTGCGATCCGTCGGTACCTTCGGGCCGTTTGGCCCATCGTCCGGGCGCGAGCTCGTTCGATCGGCGTCGGGTCGCGCAGGCATGTAAGGAACAGAGGGACGATTACGGGTCTCGGCATCATGTACGTCTCTACGGAGCCGCCCCGGCGAGGTTGTTGGGAGACCGGCAGTGGAGGCGTCTGACCGGCGAGTGGCGGTCAGGCCCGCTCGATCGAGAAGCTGAGCACCTGCTCGATGCGCTCGGCGCCGGTCAGCACCATCAGCAGGCGATCGATGCCGAGGGCGATGCCCGCGCAGGCGCCGAGGCCGTGCTCGAGGGCGGCGAGCAAGCGCTCGTCGATCGCGGGGCGTGGCAGGCCGGCGGCCGCGCGGGCCGCCCGGTCGGCCTCGAATCGCTCGCGCTGCTCGGCAGCGTCGGTTAGCTCGTGAAATCCGTTGGCCAGCTCGAGGCCACCCGCGTAGACCTCGAAGCGCTCGGCGACTTGAACCGACCCCTCCGTACGGAGACGCGCGAGTGCGGCCTGACTGGCCGGATAGTCATGCACGATTGCCGGGCGATCGCGCGGCAACCGGGGCTCGATGCCGTGGGTCATCAGAAGGTCGAGCCAGTCGTCACGCCCGAGGCCGGCTGCCAGCTCGGTGCTCGGGTCGATGCCGCAGGACCGCGCCACAGCCTCGAGCTGATCCTGGCGGGCGGTGTGCGGGTCGATGCCCACATGGTGCTCGAACAGCGCGCCATAGGTCCAGCGCGCCGCGGGGGGCGTGCCGAGGATGTCGCCGAGCAGCGCGTCGACCTCGTCCATCAGCTGATGGTGGTCGAAACCCGGGCGGTACCACTCGAGCATCGTGAACTCGGGATTGTGTTGCCGTCCTCGCTCACCGTCCCGGAAGGCCTTGCCAATTTGATAGATCGGCCCGCAGCCCGCCGCCAGCAGGCGCTTCATGGCGAACTCGGGCGAAGTCTGAAGGTAGAGCGGCGTTGCGGTCGGAGCAAGACCCTGGAGCGATGTCGTCAGGCTGGAGAGATGCCGATCGGTGACGCCGTGACGGGCAAGAACCGGCGTCTCGACCTCGAGCACGCCGCGCGCGGCGAAGAACTGGCGCACGCGGGCGAGCATGGCTGCTCGTCGCTCCAACATGGATCGTTCGGCCGTCGGCCGCCAATCGGTCAGGCTCGGGCTCCTCGGGGTGGCTAGCCGCGCGACACGTAGACACCGGTACGGGTGTCGATCCGTAGCTTCTCGCCGATGCTGATGAACAGCGGTACCCGCACCACGGCACCGGTCTCGAGTGTTGCCGGCTTGCTGCCGCCCGAGGATGTATCACCCTTGAGCCCCGGATCCGTCTCGGTGACCTCGAGCACGACGAAGTTCGGTGCCGCGACCGAGATCACGCGGTTGTTCCACAGCGTGACGTCGCAGGTATCCTCATCCTTGATCCACAGCTTGGTGTCACCGACGGTATCGGCAGAAGCCTCGTACTGCTCGTAGCTCGACGGCTCCATGAAGTGCCAGTTTTCGCCGTCGTTGTAGAGGTACTGCATGGGCGTCTCGAGCACGTCTGCGGCTTCGATCGACTCGCCAGACTTGAAGGTCTTCTCCAGCACCCGGCCGGTCAGCAGGTTGCGCAGCCGAACGCGCACGAAGGCCTGACCCTTGCCAGGCTTGACGAATTCCGCCTCGATCATGCTGCACGGATCGTTGTCGAGCATGACCTTGAGGCCGGAACGAAACTGGTTGGTGCTGTGAGTAGCCATGGGAGTCCTTATTGCGCAAGCGCGCGCGGCGCATGAGTCGGTTGTGTGGGTCCGCAGCGCGGAAGAAACGGTACCGCCGTGGTCGCGACGGCGCTGCCATCATAGCGGAAGTCTCGATGATAGCCGAAGCTCGCCAGAGCCGTCACGAATGCCGTCTGCGGAGGCCTGGTCGGGCTTGCCCGGTGGCAGACGCCCGGATACCGTAGTCCCATGAGCGAGTATCTGGCGACTGTGCCCGGGGCTGAATCAGGCACCCGGCCGGGCATCGGCCCCGATCTGGGGGGCGAGCTTGGCTTCGGTCCGCATCCTGCGCCGTGGCAGCGGCTTCTGCGTGAGGCGGTGTCGAACCTCGCGGATCTGCTCCGCCTCCTCGACCTCGAGCCCGAGGACGTCGGCGCTTCGCGGGCCGCCGCACGGGATTTTCCGCTGCGAGTGCCGCGTGGATTCGTTGACCGCATGCGACCCGGGGATCCGAACGACCCGCTGCTGCGCCAGGTGCTGCCGGTTCGTGCGGAAACCCAGACCGTACTGGGATTCGTCGACGACCCCCTCGCGGAGTCTGTGGTCTCCCCGGCGCCTGGGATGCTGCACAAATTCGCGGGCCGAGTCCTCCTGGTCGCCACGGGTGCGTGCGCGGTCCACTGCCGCTACTGCTTTCGCCGGCACTACCCGTATGCTGCAGACCGGCCGTGGCGCGACGGCTGGCGTGCTGCACGAGACACGATCGCGAAAGATGCATCGATCCGTGAGGTCATCCTCTCGGGAGGCGATCCACTCAGCCTGCACGATGACAAGCTCGGCATGCTCGCGACCGCCCTGGCGGACATCCCCCACGTTCGACGCTTGCGGATCCACACCCGGCTACCGATCGTTTTGCCCGAGCGCGTAGACGACGCGCTGCTGTCCTGGCTCACCGGAACGCGGCTGCGGCCGATCGTGGTCGTTCACGCCAACCACGCGCAAGAGATCGACGCTTCGGTTCGTCGTGGAGTGGCCCGGTTGCGTGAGCGCCAGGTTCCTGTGCTCAACCAAGCGGTCTTGCTCGCGGGCATCAACGACCGGGTCGACGATCTGGTTGCCCTTTCCGAAGCGCTCTTCGATGGCGGCATCATGCCGTACTACCTCCACGTGCTCGATCCGGTCCGCGGCGCTGCCCATTTCGACGTCTCGGACGACCGGGCCGCTGCGCTCGTGCGCGACGCTGCTGCCCGTCTGCCGGGTTATCTCGTGCCGCGACTGGTGCGCGAAGTACCGGGCGCTCCCGCGAAGATGCCGGTTGGAGCGTCCGTATCCGGTGGGGCGTAGATGCGCACGTCGCGCACTTCGAAATGCGCTGAGATGTGATCCCACCGGGCAAGCACCTTCTGGGCTGCCTCGGGCACATAGCAACGTTCGTAGTCCTCACCCTGAAAGTCGATCACGCTCTGGATCGACTCAAAGGTCATGATGGTGATGAATTCCACTTCGTCACCGTGGTCGCGTCGGAGAACCTCGATGCCGTGATAGCCCGGGATGTTCTTCGCTTCGATCGAGGGGATGACCTCGCCGTGCAAAAGGGCTTCATAGATGTCAGCATTCTCCGGCGTCGTCCAGCCGTGCCAGATTCGTTTGATTGCCATGGGGTTCCTCGTTGCAGATGAAGGGGCTGACGGGGATGGTGTCGCGGCTTCAGAAACCATCTGCAGCGAAGCTACCATGTCCCGAACGTTGGAGCTGTGTCGTGAAAAGGGCGATGGGTACGTGCGATCGGTGCGAATCGTCTCGCGCGGCTTGTCCATGCATTCGGCGCTCAACGCCGGGCGAGAATGCGTAGCCGAGCCATGCAACGTCGCTAGCGCGGGTCTCGGGTCAGCTCTCGAACGAGGATCTTGTCTTTGAAAGCGCCTTGGAAGCAGATCTGAAACAGGAGCCGTCGGTGGCCCTGGCGAAACTCCTGGAAACGCCAGGGCTCGCCAAAGTATTCCAACTGTTTCTCATTCCGAAACGTTACTTTGTTGCGAAAGTGATTCCATCGGAACATGAGCCAGAATTCGTGAGAGATTGTGCTGAACCTTTGTCTTCCCTCGCAGGGCATTGCCGCTGCTGCTTCGAGAAGGCTTGCCGCCTCTTCCTTGCTTGTACACCGGAACGAATGGTCACCGAGCTCTCGTTCGTGCTCGACACAAAAAGTCGCGGTGGAAGGGAAGGGTGGAAAATGCGAGTTCCCGACAGCCAGAATTGAATGGATCGGGCTTTCCATATGTGGATCTCTTTGAGCTCTGCAATGTGGAGCGTGAGCTCGCGCACGGGCGCGCAGAGCTCTCGAATATTTTCTTGGAGAATGTGTGCCCTGGTGTCAGGGTGTTGTCGATACTGCCGTTCGGTATTCGTCAGGTGGCGCCAGTAGAATTGACTCGGGCCGTAACTTTGGCTGTCATGGAGTCGATCGAGTACATGGGTCAACCCCAAGACGAAGTCGAATTCGAGTGTGTTGCATTGGTCCGATACGAGGACATGCCTCTGGCTGCGATGAATATAGACCGGGTGGATGTCGGCGAGCGCAGGCCGCTCGCACGTTGCGACGAATAGGACCGCCCCGATCAGTCCGAAGATCAGGTCGGTCGACCGCCTTGCTGTCCTTTTCGTGGATACCCGTGGACCTATGTCTGGACCATGTCGGCCGGTTGATCGGTCTGCTCGAGCGCTGCTGGGTCGATCCGCGCGCAGAGCTGTGGGGATCCGTGACCAACGGGGATCGTGCTCGGGGCTCGGAGGGCCTTTTCGGGAAAGGGGCGGGTGGCGAAGCAGAGGCAGTGGGAAGAAGACGGACTGTCGGTCGAAGGCCATGGGTATCTCTCCGGAACCAGGGAAGCTGTGTTCAATATGCTCCCTTGGACGATCCCGTGGCCAAGACCGTGACGTTTGCCGGGTAGGACACTCCGTGAGGCGTCCTACCCGGGGCCGCGATTCGGCCGACTCACACTACGCCGCGCACGCGACCACGTCGACTTCGACGAGCCAGTCTGGGCCAACGAGCCCGGCGACATAGACCGTCGTGATCGCGGGGCGGACGCCATCGAGCATCTCTTTGCGAACCTCGACCAGCGTGTCCATGTCTTCTCGCCGGATCAAGAAGAAACACATCTTGACGATGTCGTGGAGCTCCATATTGGCCTCGCGCAAGACCGTCTCGACGTTGATCAAGGCCTGCTTGCACTGGCCTCGAAAGTCGGCTGGCAAGTGACCGTCGGGGGACTCGCCATATTGTCCGGAAATGTGCAATGTGCGGGCTCCGGCGCGGGTCTCGACACCATGTGCGTAGATGCCGTGGTAGGGGCCTTTCACCGGGAATGGGTCGTGTCGGATCGATACAGACATCGTTGCTCCTCTTCGCCGATCGCGGTCAGCTGCGCGTCGAGCGGATGCGGGTGGTCATTTCGAATGGAATGATGTGTGTCCGGACAGCCTGATTGACACCCATTCAGTATACGCAACGCCACACGCCCCGGGGGAAGTGGCCTTATCGGTGAATGAGGCCAATTTCCCCGCCGTGACTGGACCTCTCGAGCAGCCATCGGAGGCGTGGCGTGGGCCGGTTGTTTGCTGGCGGCCGGGGCGATAGCCTGGTTGCCATCATGACCCGACTACCCGAAGCGGATGCTTCCGTGAGCCGCCACGTCGAATCCCGTGCTCCCAGCGCTGCGCGATCGACCGCCAGCCGTCTGGTGAATGCGCTGTTGGTCGCGATACCGGCACTCGCCCTCGGGTTCCTGATCACGGCCATGGTCGCCGCGGCGCAAATGGAGCCAGGACGCCATGGCCTGGCTGGGGGCGCGATTCTTGTGTTTCGCGCCGGTATGGGGGCCCTTGTGTGCGGGGCCACCGGTGGTGTCGTAGGCTTCCGGTTGTCCGGGCGTCGCCCGCATTTCAAGGCCCTCGCGACTGGGCTGATCTTGTCGCTGGCGGTCGTCCTGGCTGCCTTGGTGGCCAATCATCGTGCACAGCAGCGTCGGGCGCCGGAGGAGGCGGTCCGCGAAGAGATGCAGCGCGACCCCAAGCCCTCTGCACCGACCACCGCGCCGATGCC
The DNA here is from genome assembly GCA_937948815.1 of uncultured bacterium. Classification (GTDB taxonomy): domain Bacteria; phylum Acidobacteriota; class Thermoanaerobaculia; order Multivoradales; family J023; genus J023. The sequence continues at coordinate 7,788 of CALFAM010000355.1, read as the reverse complement.
GCCCGCAACGCCATGACACGAAGGTGGGCGGGGGCGTCGGTTGTCCGCGTTACGGAAGGACGTGTGATGGGCGATGCCGTAAGCTTCCCGAGGCCGGCCAAGGTGGGGACGTGAGCATGGAAGTACGAACATTCGCCCGTCAGATCGTCTGCTCGGCGGACCTGGCCGTGAAGCTGCGCTCGGCGCCGACGGATCTGACCGATCAGGCTCCCGGACCTGCCGAACGGATCGAACGGCCGGCCCGCTCGCCCGAGTTGGCTATTCGACCGGTCGGCGAGGTCAAGGTGCCCAAGCTCGCGGGCATGGCGGACCCACACCAGCGCGCTCGCATCCTGCATGGCCTGGCCAACCACGAGCTGCAGGCCGCCGAGCTCTTTGCCTGGGCCTTGCTGGCGTTTCCGGATGCGCCCGACTTCTTTCGGCGTGGCCTGCTGCGTATCCTGGACGACGAACAACGCCACACGCGCATGTACATCGCCCGGGTCGAAGCGCACGGACACGCATTCGGCGACTTTCCGGTCAGCGGCTACTTCTGGGGCAAGGCCGCGGCCATCCGGACGCCCTTGGACTTCGTGTCCGCGATGTCATTGACCTTCGAAAACGCCAACCTCGACCACACCTTGGCCTATGCCGAAGCGGCTCGTGAGGTCGGCGATACCAAGACGGCTGCCGTGATCGATCGCGTGCATGCCGACGAGATCACGCACGTGGCCTTCGGCTGGCAGTGGCTGCAGCAGGCTCGCGGAGACCGGGCGGACTGGGATGCCTATGCCGACAGCCTGACCTGGCCACTGCGACCCGCGAAAGCCACGGGGCGCGCGTTCGATCGCGCCAGCCGACGCGCTGCCGGACTCGATGACGCCTTCATCGACCGTCTCGAAGCCAGCCGCGAGTGAGCAGCAGCAGGTGAGCGAAGTCGGACTCATCGTCGGCAATCTGGATGCGGAAGCTGATTGGGTCGCTGCCAGTGGTCTGCCGCGACCCGGTTGGTCGAAGGCGGCTGCCGAAGTGGCGTCGGCGTCGGCGTCGGTGCTGCGGGTGTTTGCGCGCCCAGGCGACACCCTCGTTCTGCCTCGGCGGTTCGACGTTCGGCGCATGGCGTCGGTTCCGGGGCTGCCTTGTCCATCGGTGATGGCGGCGACCGACTCCCGCCCGCGGCGGCGCAAAGATGGCGACGAGCCACACCCTTCCGTGCTGGCCTGGGCGGAGACGACGCAGACGGCCGGGCTGCGCAAGGGTCGCGACGGTGGCGTGCCACGCGTTCCTGCCCCAGGGCCGTCCCCCGTCGATCTCTCACCCCAAGCCGCATGGCGATGGCCGACACCGTCTCCCGAATCGAGTCGACAGGCCAACGACCGGCAGTTTGCATGGCATATCGGGCGGGACTTGGGCTGTTCGCTTCCCGGCGATTGTTTGGTCCGCAGCATCGACGGGTGGCGGGCGGCCGTGGCGGCGATCAATGGTCCCTGGGTGGCGAAGGCACGGTTCTCGGCGGCGGGGCGCTGGCGTTGCTGGGGAGACGCGCGGCCGGATGCGATGACCGAGGCTGCGATCGGGCGCCTGCTCGGCCGCCAGGGTGTTTTGCGCGTCGAACCGTGGTGCCAGCGGCAGCGCGATTTCGGTGTCTCGGCCCTGGCCACCGACGCAGCCGTCCATCGGTTCGGCACGCACGAGGTGCTGGTTGATACTCGTGGGCGATTTCAAGGCATTCGAATGCTCGCCGGCGCCCCGGGAGAGGCTGGCGCCGCGACCGGGCTCTCGGACCCACATGGCGCGCGCCTTTCCGCGGTGACCGAGCGCGTTGGAGAGGCTCTCCGCGGTGTCGGCTATCGTGGTCCGTTCGGCATCGATGCGTGGTTGTGGCGTTCCACCAGCGCCGGAAACGGCCCGGCCGGCCACGACGAATCAACCTCTGACCTTGCCCTGCACCCACTCGGCGAGATCAATGCACGCATGACCTTCGGTCTGGTCGCCCACGCCCTGGTGGCCCGGCTCGGCCATGCGGGGGCGGTGCAGGCTGGTGATCGCGTGGCGCTGCGCTTCGGCCGGCTGCCCCCAGGCGCGGACGCGTGGCCTGCTGTTTACACCTTGGTCACACCCGGCGAACATGGGCTGGCCATCTGGCTGGAGGTCGATCGTGAGCGATCCACTGGACCCGCTTGATCCGTTTGCCCGTGCCTTCACGGTCGAGAGCTCGGATCCCTGGGCACCCTTGCCGCGCGCTGCTGAGCGTTTCCTCGGCGGCGATGTGGATGCCCATGCCGACGTGGTGCACGAAGATGGCCAGCGCACGCCGCTCTTCGGCGCGCAACTGGTGCGGGACGATGGGTTTCCGGAGGTCGAAGAGATGGCCCTGGCCCTGGCCCGCGGCCGCATTCTCGACGTCGGAGCGGGGGCCGGGCCGCACACCCTCGCCCTACAGGCACGTGAGGCCGAAGTGGTCGCCCTCGATGCTTCGCCCGCCTGGGTGCGTTTGATGGGGCAGCGCGGCGTCGAGACGGCCATTGTCGGCGATGTCTTCGACGAGCCGACGCCCAACGTTCAAGGCACATTCGACACCCTATTGCTGATGATGAACGGCCTGGGCATGGCCGGAGCGATCGATCGCTTGCCAATTCTGATGGAGGCGCTACGCCGCCTGCTGCGCCCCGGCGGCGTGGTGCTGGCGGATGCCTGCGATCTACGGTGCAGTGATGCCGAACACGAGCGGGCGCGGATGGACGCACGCGAGGATGCCGGCCGCTACTGGGGAGATGCTCGATACTGCCTGGCGGATCCGGGGGCCGAGGCTGGCCCGTCCTATGGCTGGCTCTTCGTCGATGCCGAATCCTTGACCGCGGCGGCGAAGCGCTGTGGTTGGCGCGCGCAGGTGGTCTTCGACGACGGCGAGGGGAGCTACCTCGCCCGCATGATGCCCTCGCCGGGCTTGCCGTTCTAGCGCAACGTCCTTCCCAGCCAGGGGCGATCCTGGCCAAACGAGCCGGCAGCTCGATCCGCTCGTATGGCCTCAGTCGGAAACGTGCACGATGTGAAGTCGGTCGAGGCCGCTCATGCAATGGGTTTCTGGCTCATTGCCTTTCGGAATGTGCGCGGCAGGCGATCAGGGGGACGCGGCAAGGGAGGCCAAGAGCTCCTGAGCGTGGCTGGCGTCTCGATCGTCGGCCGCCGAGAGGATTCGAATCGCTTGCTCGAGGGCGTGCCGAGCTTCCTGTTGGCGACCGAGGGCCAGCAAGATCTCGCCAGCCAGCAGCTCGCCGCGGCCGACGTAGGGGTGGTCGCCGTGCCGATTTCGTCCCGATTCGAGGGTTTGGCGCAGCGCTTGAAGGGCGGCCTCGTGCTCGCCGAGGGCGTGGCGGAGGCGCGCCGTGCTGACCCCGAGCAGCACCACACGCGGGCTCTCGGGTTGGACCGTGCGCAGCAGGTCTCGAGTCCGCTCGGCAGGCCCGAGGGCGGCAGCTGGCTCGCCCAGCGCCTCGAGTACCCGTGAGAGGTTGTAGAGCGTCGGCATGAGGTTCGGATGGTGGGTGCCGAGCTCCTTCTCTTGCAGCGCGAGGGCACGCGCGAAGAGGCGACGGGCGTCGACGAGCTCGTCGAGGCGCCAGCGCGTGACTCCGAGATTGCTGGTCAGCGTGCCTTCTCGCCGATCGCCCGCGGGCATCGATCGATTCAACGTCTCGATCGATTCTTGGTAGAGCTGGGCTGCACGCTCGCGCTGTCCCAGCCGATCGTGAATCTGTGCGCGGACGGCCAGCACATCGACCAACAGGCTCGCACCGGGCGGACGACGCCGCGCGAGCTTCAGGGCGGCTTCGGCGTAGGGTTCTGCCAGGTCGTAGTCGCCGAACGCGCAGTGCGTGGTGGCCAACCGATTCAAGGGCTCGATCCGGCGCGGGTCGTCGGCTGGCGTTCCCGCCTCGACCAGGGTCAGCGCCTCGCGCCCGATCACGCGTGCCTTGTCGTACACGCCAGACTCGCGAAGACTGGCACCGAGCGCCGCCATGATCATCGCCGTCTCGACGTGGTCCCGGCCCAGGTGGTCGGTCGCCAGATCTCGCGCTGATGACAGCACCCCTTGGGCGTCTTCGTAGAGGCCGAGCCCGTGGTAGATCTTGCCGATGGTCGAGAGCACGCTGACATGCGCGCGTGGATCGCTGGCGAATCGTTCCCCGAGCGACGGACGAACGCGCTCCAGGGATTCGAAAACACTCAGGTTGCGGGCTGACGTCTCGTCGTCGGCCGTGGCACTGCGAAAGGCGTCGGCCATCAGCAGCAGGACCTGCTCGTTGCGTTGATTGAGTTGGGCAAGCTGATCCCGTGCGGCCCGGAGGGAACGGTTCTGAAGCCCGACACCCAGCGCCACGCCACCGAGCACGGCAATGAGAAGGGTCAGCGCGGTCACCGTCCAGCGATTGCGACGCAGGAACTTGCCGACTCGGTAGCTGAGATGGGCGTGTCGCGCCTTCACCGGTCGACCCGTTGCCCAGCGTTCGAGGTCGCTCGCCAACGCTGCTGCTGTTTCGTAGCGCCTGGGCGGTGCGCGCATCAGCGCTTTTTGCACGATGGTGTCGAGATCCCCGCGTAGGGTGCGCACCAGCGCGTCGGTGGAGGTTCGACAACTGCGGGCTTGCTTCTCCCGCTCGGCATCCGGAAGCGCGACCAGTGCTTCACTGGGCAAGCTGGGCTCGGCTTCGTCCAGCAGGTCGGCAATCGCCTCGAGCGTCAGGTCATCGAACGTATGCGGCATGCCGCTCGACAGCAGGTGATGCAGCAAGACGCCGAGGCCGTAGACGTCGCTGGCGGTCGTGATCGGTTGGCCGCGGACCTGCTCGGGGCTGGCGTAGCGCGGCGTGAGGACCCGCATCCAGGCGACGGTCGGCTCTGCGAGTGTGGCTTCCGCGGCCGCGCCGAGCAGCTTGGCGATCCCGAAGTCGAGTAGCTTGGGCTCGCCTGCTGACGTGACCAGAATGTTGCTGGGCTTGAGATCGCGGTGAACGATCAGGTTCTGATGGGCGTGGTGGACCGCTGAACAGACTTTCCGAAAGAGGGTGAGTCGCTCGGCGACGGTCAGCTCGTTGCGCGCGCAATACTCATCGATCGGCGAGCCTTCGATCCACTCCATGACGACGTACGGACGGCCCGCGGGCGTCGTGCCGCCATCGTGCAGCTTGGCGATGTGCGGGTGGTCGAGGCCGGCGAGAATGCGACCTTCGAGGCGAAGCCTGCGCCGCGCATCGCGACCGTTGGCGCGGTCGCGTAGGATCTTGATGGCGACGGGGCGGCGCAGTGTCTGGTCGCTGCGCTCCGCCAGGTAGACCGCGCTCATGCCGCCGTGATCGAGCCGATGCAGCAGGCGAAACGTCCCGAGACTCGCGAGGTCTTGCTCGAGCTCGGCCTTCGGCTCCCCAGCGGGGTCACCGTCGATCGGATCGATCACACGGTCGGCCGCCGCGCGGCCCAAGAATCCCGCGGCTTCGGCGTCTGCCTCGAGCAGCGATTCGATCGCGCGACGAAGAGCGGGGTCGTCGGTGCACGCTTCGTCGAGCTTCTGCCGTCGTTCGATCGGTGGCAGCTCGATGACCGTGTCGAACAGTGCCTCGAGGCGATCCCACCGTTCAGCCGACATCGATGGCGCGTCCTTGTAGGAATCGGAACAGCCAGGCGCGGGCCAGGCGCCAGCGGCGGGTGACGGTAGCCGGAGCGATCTCGAGCACGGTGGCCAGCTCGTGCTTGGTCAGGCCGCCAAAGTAGCGCAGCTCGACCAGGCGAGCCAGGTCGGGCTTGGCCTGGCCGAGGGCATCGAGTGCGCGGTCGAGCTCGAGGAGGTCGGTTCGTGGCGCCACGGCCACGTCGGCCGCGTCGAGCCCGAGCACCAGGCAACCGCCGCCGCGCTTGGCGGTCCCCTGGCGCCGGGCATGATCGAGCAGCACACGGCGCATGATGCGTGCGGCAACGGCGAAGAAGTGGACCCGGTCGCGCCAGTCGACCCGTTTCTGATCGACCAGACGCAGGTAGGCCTCATTGACCAGTGCCGCGGTTTGCAAGGTGTGGTCGCCGCGCTCCTGACGAAGCTGGTTGGCGGCGATGCGACGCAAAGGTTTGTAGACCCGGGCCATCAGTGCGTCGAGCACCTCCGCGTCCCCTTGTCCCCAGGCGATCAGCAAGCTGGTGACGTCTGCTTTCGGCGCTGTGGCCGCTCCGCCTTCAGAAGAGATCAGTGCGCTCCCGGCGAATCAGCAGAGTCGTCCCGCGATGTTTCGAGCACGAGGATGCTCAGTGGCCCGTTGGCTCGTCGAGCGGCCGGCCCGCGGAGGTGTACGCGGACAGCGGTGCCGACACGCTCCCTGCTACGGCGCCTCCGCCCGTCGGCCGAAAGAAGAAGTTTCCGCAGTTTTCGGGCCGATAGGTTGTGAAAGGGTTTTCGAGCTCGCTTTCGGGCACGCAGCAGTAGCCTGCGACATTGCCATTGAAGTCGATCCACTCGGCGCAGACATCGCGCGTCTGGTTCTCTTCGAACGTGCACGTCATGACAGTTGAGTTGCTCGGCATCCACATGGCACCAGCGGGCTGAACAGCCAACACCATCAGAAAGACCAGCAGCGGGATTCGATGTTTCATGGAAACTCCTTTTTCGAACGGTCGATCGTCGGCTGCCGGCCCAGGGCCGGCAGAGTCATTGAGGGCTCGACCTTGACGCGCGAAAACAGCGGGGACGGGCTCATCGATTTCATGATGGCTGCGAAAGGCTCATAGGCGGACCCAATAGCCGACCGCTCCGGTGGCCACGATTTCGCAGTCCCCCACGAGCGCGCGCAGCCGCTGCGGGGTGAAATGCTCGGTGACGAAACCACCGGATGTGCGCAAGAAATGGTCCGTCTCCTCGATCACTTCCTGTCCGAGCTGGCCGTACCAGGCACGGCGTGGCTCGATCGATGACGGGCTGTAGACCGAGAGGATGCGGCTGCGCGGCGCTGGAGACAGACGGCGCATCTCGTGCAACACGGCAGCGCGTGCCTCCATCGTGCCCCAGGTGTTGGTCATGCAGATTGCGAAGTCGAAGCTTGCGGAGCACGGTACGGCAGTCGCGTCGGCGACCAGAAACTGGAGCGACGACGTCGCGCGCTCGGCTTTCGCGCGAATGATGTGGTGCGGTGCGCGATCGATGCCGAGGCTCGGGCCGAGGCGGGCTGCGAGGGCCAGAAGGTGCCGGCCGTACCCGCATCCGAAGTCGACCACCCGCGCTCCTTGTGGCGTCAAGCGCGCGAGCCGCGTGCTTTCTTCGGCCAGGAAGGCACGAATCGCGGCCGGCTGGCAGGCAGGATCGAGGGCGCGCGCCAACAAGTCATCGCCATAGAGATCATCGGCGGCTGGCCGGGCAGCACGGTCGTCGTCCGTACGGTCCTCGCCAGGCCGGTTCTGACCAGCAATGGGCGTGTCATTCGGCATGGGTCACCCCGAGTTTCTCACCGGGCGGCACACGATGCCAAGGGAGTGGGGCACTAACGCTCGAGGTAGGCCGTGACCTCGCGACGGAAGGCATCCGGAGAGGTCAGGTTGAGCAGGTGACCGCCCTTGCTGATGTGGATGTGGCGAACATCGGAGAGGCGATGCTCGAGCAGCCGGCCCTGCTCGTGCACGGCGCGGAGATCATTCACGCCGGTGAGCACCAGCGTCGGCTGGACCAGCTCCTGCAGGCGCTCGAGCGCCGGGGTTTGTTGCTCGACGAGCTCGAACGGAATCGTCCACAGGCGCTCGTTCTCCTTGACCATCCGAGCAACCTGCTGGGACGCA
>CALFAM010000354.1 GCA_937948815.1 uncultured bacterium | reverse complement strand
GGGCATCAGCTCGGCGGCCAGCCGGGCATCACCGCCTTGTTCGAAGTACAGCGGCCAGGGATGGAGATCCTCGTCGATCGATCGCAGGGCCTCGCCCCATGCTTCGGCCGGCAGCGCCGCCTCCCGCCTCAAACCGACCGCGACCCCGCGTCCTTGGGCAATCGTCGTGAGCGGGGCGGCCTCGAATGGGTAAAGCCAGGTGATGTCAGGCGCTGTGAATGCGCGCGGATGTGGTCCGAGAAGGTCTGCCGATCCGCGGTCGCGCAGCCAGGCGAAGGCACACACGTCGAGAAACGAACGAAGCTCGCGCACCAACTCGGGGTCCTTGCCTTCGACGCTGATTCCAGCGATCGCGACGGGAATGCCGGCGGCACGCACCCACTGGCGCATGTCGGCAAAGATGGCGCCGCGCTTGAGGGCCAGGCCGCCGCCGCCGATGATCGCCGCGTCGTAGGTCCGCAGCAATTCCAGGGGCGGGGGCCTGCCGGCGGGAAGAAACGCCAGGGTATGACCATCCAACCAGCGGGTCAGGCACCGCTGAATGCGGTCATCCCCCTCGTTCTGGTGGTGATACCAACCGAAGATCGCGATGTTCATGCTTCGCCGGCCGCCGCGTGGTGTTCCCATGAAGAGGCGCCGGCGCGTTCACATGCGTTGCGCCAGGCAACCGCGAGGTGGAACACCCGCCATTGCAGCAAGTTGTCGGCACGGCCTGATTTCACGAGCTGCGCGTACGCCGAGCGATCGATCAGCGAATCGAGGGCATGCGCTTCTCGAATCGCCTCGCGCATGGCGCACGCGTGCTCGGGGAAGCGATGGAAAAGTGGAACATAAAAGCCCCGCTTGCGCTTGAGGAAGGCAACCCGCTCGGGCACGGTATCGGCATAGGCGTTGCGGAGCAGGAATTTGGTGTGGCCCTGGTGAAAATGGAGCGTGGGCGAAAGCGAGAGTGCCCAGGCCACCAATCGGTAGTCGAGGAAGGGGAGGCGTGTTTCGATACCATGCGCCATCGAGTTGCGGTCTTCGTCCTTGAGCAAGCTGACCAGGCTGCCGGAAAAGATCTCGCTATTCTGGTAGCGCTTCCAGTCGCGCCCGAGGGTCAGGTGCTCGCGGAAGGCGTCGGCGCAATGCTCGTCCCAAGCGGAGGCTCGCAGCCACGTGAGCGCACGCGACCGCTTGTGGCGGATGCTCCGCCCCGGCGCGAGTTGACTGAGCATTTCCCGCACCACGGCTGCTCGGTTGGTGCCGCCACGCCGGGCGATCTCCGCGAGCCATGGGTTGGCGGCGATCACGCGCCCGCGCTGGAGGAGAGCCTTGGCATAGGGCTTGATGTAGCCCGGATAGCCAGCGAACAGCTCGTCCGCGCCCTGGCCGCTCAGCATGACCTTGATGCCCAGGTCGCGGATCCGCCGCATGAACAGGAATTGATGAAACACGCCGTCGTCGCGAACCGGCTCGTCGTGAAGGTTCAAGAAGGCGAGAAAACGCTCGAACGTGGCGTCTTCGGAGAGATCGAAAAAGGTGGATTCGATCGGCGCGCCGGCTCCTTCGAGCGCTTCGATGACCGCTTCGATCTCGGGCCGTTCGTCGTGCTTGTCGCCGTCGCCGCGGACCGCGGAATACGTCAGGACCGATTCTTGTCCCCGGTTCGTACCGAGGCGCGCGGACGCCACAGCGAGACTCGACGAGTCGACACCGCCAGACAGCGAGATTCCCACCGGAACATCGGCGCGGAAGCGCAGTCGCAGGCTGTCAGTGAGATGGCTGCGCAGAACGTCTTCGGCGTCCGCAGGTTGATCGGAGAAAGTGACCCGTGGAGACCAGTAGCGGGTGATCCTCGGTGAGGACCCCGGGCGCCAGCGCAGGCTCGAGGAGGCCGGGAGCTGCTGGATGCCAGCGAAGAACGACTCCGCACCCGTGGGCAGCCGGCCGAGCGCCACGTAGCGGGCGGCGACCCCTTCGTCGAGTTGTGGTTGGATCTGACCGCTCGCCCAAAGCGTCTTGATCTCCGATGCGAAAAGAAGGTCGGAAGGCTGATCCTGCCGCCAGTAGAAAGGTTTCTTTCCGAGACGATCGCGGGCGGCAAAGAGCTCGCCCCGGCGGTGATCCCAGATGGCGAAAGCAAAGCAGCCGTTGAGGTGCTCGACGCAGTCGTCGCCCCACTGCCGGTAGGCGGCGAGCAGAACCTCGGTGTCACCTGGGGTGTCGAAGGACGCGCCGTGCTCGCGTAGCGTTTCGCGCAGCTCGACATGGTTGTAGATCTCGCCGTTGAAGACCAGCGTCTCGTTGTCCGCTTGAAAGGGCTGATGGCTCTGCCGGCTGCGATCGACGATGCTCAAACGGGTATGGCCGAGCATCAACCGGGCGCTGGCCGCCTCGCGCCAGCGCGGATGATCGCTTTGCTGATCGAAGCTTTGCCAGGCGGAGGCAGGCTCTGGCGGCGCGAAAACCGTTCCTGGGCCGGCGCCCGATGCTGGCTCGCCAAAGAACAGGCCCCAGTCGTCCGGACCACGGTGGCGCAGGCTACCGATCATGCCCCGAATGCCCTGGGGCGAGAGCTGCAGGCCGATGGCGCCGAGGATGCCGCACATACTCTTCTGGTCCTGTCTCTGGGCGGACGAAAGGCGCGCTACCGCGGCAAAATGCCACGCCAGCGCTTGTAGGCGCGGCGGGACGTGCGGTAGAGCCATTCATAGGGACGGCGATGGAGCGGTGGCGGTGGCGGCTTGACGGCAAAGGTCTGAGGCGCTCCGCCGTGGGCGTCGAGAAAGTCGAAGTAATCGAAGAGCGACGCTTCGAGCGACGCATATCGTTCGTAGAACCGCTCCTCACTGTACTGTTCCTGAGCGGTCTTTTCGCCAGGATTCGCGCCGTCATGGTCGCGCACGGCACCGAGGATCTGATGAACATCGAAGTCGAGGTTCCAGGTTCCGATCTTCAGTGAATTCCAGGGTGCTTCGAGGTAGTCGCCGAGTCCGCCATAGGCGTTCGAAACAGGAAACGCACCGCAGGCGATCGCTTCCAGTGGCTGCATACCGAAGCCCTCGTAGATCCCCTCCATGAACTGATGATTCCAGTAGAGGTAGACCTTGCTGCGGCCGAGAAGACCCAGGAATTCTTTCTGGTCGATCCAGCGATCGAGAACCTCGGTATTGCAGCGACTGGCAACGGCATCGATCAGCTCGTTGCGAACGTAGGGTACGTTCTTGCGTTTGTGCACCAGCACATCGATGTCGCGTGCGGAGCCGGTATTCCTCGCCGCGGGATGCAGCACGGGAGGCAGGACGGGAAGATGACGCCAAGGCTCGCGGATTGCGTAATCCGCGGCAATGTAGCGGCTGAGGCAGACGATGGGCCAGGCCGTGGGTGTGATCTGTCCGGCCGTGGCGCCGAAGTCGATGTTTTGGGCATAGAGCACCACGTGCTCGAAGCCTTCGAGCCGGCGAGAAAGCTCGGTGACGTGGGACTGCCACGTTACCCATAGGATGCCCTTGGCGAGCTCCTCGCGCGGGACATCGTCCAGATGGCGGGCGCCCGTCTCGCGTTCACGATAGGTGATGACCTCGGCCTCGCGGATCTTGCCGATCAGGTCCGCGGCCCGGTTGAAAATCTGCCATCCCCCACAGATGTAGAAGGAATCCTCGAGGGAAGGTTGCAGAAACCAGTGCTTGCGCTCGTTGTGCGCGGTCATGAGGCTGCGTCTCCGGTGGAGCAATCTTCACTGAGAGCCGTACTTTCTGTGGGCACCGCGACCTCCGCGAGTGTGAGCTTGCCGATACGGGGCGCCAGCTGCGTGCAGGCTTCCCCCAGACGGTCGATCTCGTCTCGGGTCAGGATCTCGCGCCAGCGCTGATTGCGACGGCGCTTGACCGGTTCGGGCAAGTGGTGAGGAAGCACCGGTAAATCGAGCGCCGAAAGCACGGTTTCCAGGGTTTCGCGGGGTTCGACGACGAATTGCGCGTGGCGAAGGGTGACCACCCGTGGCCGCCCCGCGAGCTTCTTTTCGATCGTTTCATAGGTCCGCAGCCAGTACTCGGCGAGCACGGCCACGTCGCCGCCGGGGAAGGTTCGCGCTGGATCGAGATCGTGCTTATCGAGGGGTGGTGAACAACTCCAGCAGGCCGATGGGTCGTGGGGGAGGAAGTAGCGGAGGCCCCAGTCGCGATGCATCTTGTCCCACAGCAGCTTGGTCGACGCCACCGTGCTGAACAGGTCGCGGCTGGTGACCACATAGTAGGCATCGGGGTACAAGCGATCGACCAGGTCGAGCTTGTTCCAGAGGTGCGGATTCTTGTTCATGAAGCGGGTGTGTTTCCAGCCGCCCTTGCGAACATGGAGCGCATCGAACCGTTGCCGAATGGTGGCGACTTGGTCGTCGGTCAGCGTTCGACCATCGGCTGCCGTGCAGTTGGCGTGGTCGAGCCCGGGTGCGGCGATCTCGACGCCGGCGTAGTCGCTCCACTCGCGCAGCAGCTCGAAGCCGGTCAGCATCACGGCCGGATGGTCGCCAATGCAGCGCGCAAGGAAGGTCGTTCCGCTGCGCACCGTACCCACCAAGAAGATCGGTCGCATGATCGCCGGTGAAGCGATCCGTAGGCCACGGCGCGCACGCTGCATGGCCCGCGTCTGGTACATGCGCCGCCGTGCGCGTTCGAACGTGCGCCAGGGGCCAGCGGTGAACGAGCTTGCGGTCATCAACAGAGCCCTTTCGGTCTTCGGAGTCTCGAGGACGCGCCCGAAGTCGGCCACCGAGCGTCCTTGCAGGAGGAAGCACCGAGCGTATCAGGCGACGCGATGGTCGTCTGGGCGCTTTGCGACCTCACGCGCGCGCCTCGCGTGCGTGGTCGAAAGCCCGTTCGTAGGATGCGAGAACCGTGGCAGGCGCCACCTGTCTGCGGGCTTCGGCGTCCGGCAACAGGGAGGCGAGCTTGTCTCGTTCCCAGGCATCCACGGCGGTCTCGAGACAGCGCTCGATGGCGGCGGCATCGGCTGGCGGTGCGACCAGCTGACGGCTCGCGCCGTTGCCGAGCAGATCATTCGCAATGCCGCGGCGTGGCGACAGCGCGAGAATCGGGCGTTCCATCCCGAGGTAGTCCGCGAGCTTGGAGGGGAAAAAGATACCGAGCTCGAGATCCGCTTCGACCAGCAGCAAGACGTCTGCCTCGTCGAGCCAGGCACCGATCGCCTCGGGCCGCTCGTAGCGATGGTAGACGATCACGTCGGTCAGATCTGCCGGCGGCGCCGGCGGCTCGGGGCCCGTGTAGCGGCCGACGAACTCCAGGCGCAGGGCGTGGCGAAGCTCCGGGCGCCGCTCGAGCAGGGCCCGTACCGCTTCGACCAGCGCGTCAATGCGGCGCTCCTTCATGAGGAATCCGGCGTGCCGGATGCGTAGGAATGGGTCGCGCGGCTTCGCGGAAGGCGTGTCCCACACGGTGCCGATGTGCGCGGCGACGGTGCTCTTGGCACGCCAGGCCGCTGGGTGAGCAGGATCAGAGACCTGGTGGTCGAGCAGCCAGCGAGACGGAAAGACGAGGGCATCGGTCTGTTGATGAATGACGCGCAAGCGGCGCCCGAGGCGCCAGCGTGAGAGACGGCCGAGGGAATAGGCGTACGGCGCGGGGAAGCGGTGTAGCGGCCAGGGATCGCTGAAGTATGCGCACCAGGGCAGTGTCGGCAAGCGCTTGCGAACCAGCAGACCGGCGAGGTGGCTGTGAGGTGGATTGAGCCGCGAGTGCAGCACGTCGAATTTCTGCTCGCGGTGTCGTTCGAGCAGCGTAGCCGCGGTCGTGGTGGCCCAGCTCCATTCTTCGCGGCGACAGCCATATAGGAGATTGGGCAGCGCGGCCGCCTTGCCGCGCAATCCGCCAGCCGTGTCCCAAGCGCCGAGGTGCCGCCACCACGCTGGAGCGGTCTCGGCGTCCGCGGGAATGCGGTGAATGGTGGTACCGCGGAGGGGACCGTCGCGTGGCTCGACACGGCGCCCCTCGAGCCAGTTTTGCTCCGAGGTGAAGACCTCCACCGTGTGACCCGCGTCGCACAAGATGCGCACCAGCTTCGCCGCCTGCAAGCCCTCCGCCGTGACGTTCAAGAGGTGGAAGGAGACGAAGGCGATCTTCATTGGTTGGGGCTCATCGTTTGGCTGGGCTCATCGACCGGTGGCGCCTGGTCGCGGAAGCGCGGGTGTAGGGCGCGGGCAAAGGTCAGCAGGCGGGCGCGAAAGCGCTGCTCCGAATACTGTGCTGCCCGTTGCTGTGCGAGCGCAGCAAGCGCATCGTATTGACCAGGCTGGTCGATCAACGCGCGTGTGTTGGCGACGCAGGCATCCCAGGTTCGCCAGCCGAAGCGCGCCAGCTCCTCGCCGACGATTTCGCGCTGTCCCCCTTTGGCGATGACCACCGGAATGCAGCCAGCCGACATCGCCTCGGCCGTGGCAATGCCGAAGTGCTCCATCCATTCCGGATTCTGGTCTTCGTCGTGCGCCGCGCCGCTCGCATGCCAGACAATGCGCGCCTGGCCGACCACCTGTTCGAGCTCGGCGCGCGAAATGTCAGTATGAAAGACCACGGGCAGGCCGGCTGCTGCGGCGCGCACCGACGCGAGGTAGCGTTGACTGCCGACGGTGCCGATGAGATGGAGCTGCCAATCACGGGCGCCACGGTCGACGAGCTGCCGGAAGGCGTGGACCAGCTCGAGCTGGTGCTTGCTGCGGCGGGCATCGGTGAAGCGTCCGATGTTGACGATCCAAGGCGCCTTGGGGCGCGACGGGATGCTGCCGACTACCGGCGGGATGACCGTGGCTGGTCGCTGCCAGCGACGTTCGATCCATTTTGCGGTGAAGGTCGAGTTGGCAGCCAGGCCGTCGAAACGACCGAGGTAGAAGCGCTCACGCCAGCGGAGGCGCCTTTGGAACGGAAATTCGACAAAGAGCGCCGAGGCACGGGCCTGCGAGGGAAAGGGGACCTCGGTCCGCTGGAGGACGAGGAGGTCGAAGCGTGCCGACCACCGGCGGCGCGCCAGGCGCTGGCGCAGCCGGCCGAAACGTCCGGCCGGAGCGGGCATCCACGGCACGATCCGCACACCCTCGAGCGCTACGCCGTAGGTCGCCTCGATCTCGGCGCTGTTGGTGGTGAAGGGAAAGCAGAGCTCCACCTCGTCGATCTCGCGAAGCACCGACGCCCAGCCCGCGATCGCGGCCACACCGCCACCATGCGCAAGTCCGAACGCATTGCTGAGAATTCCGATCACGGTGCTTCGCAGCTCACGGCGCGGACTGGGTCGCCTCTGACTGGGCCCGATCGTCGCCGCGTCGGAACCAGAAGCTGCAATGGGCTTCCAGCCCTTGCGCAGTCTTCACCAGCTGCTGCAGTTGATCGCGCCGATGATGGAGCACCCAGCGCCCGGGCCAGGCGACCTGGAAGCTGCGATTGAAGCAGAGGAAAGCGTGCAGCAAGTATTGCTCGCTGTAGTTGAAGCCCTTGCCGATGTTCCAGGAGACGGGATAGTCCTCGGGCAGGTAGATGTCGTGGACGTGGACGAGCGTGCCTGCGCGCAGGTGCGGAAGTGTCTCGAGGAAGAGATGGGTCACGTCGTTGCCCGTCGCAACGACATGGCTGGAATCGATGAAGAGGAGCCCCTGCCCGACCCGGTCGGCGATGTCGGCGCCGGGAATCGACTCGACCCGCGCCCGGATCGACTCGTCGACCACCGCGGCGACTTCGATCCGTGGGTCGGGATCGATCGAGATCAACCGGCCGCTGCCGTTGCGGTCGAGGGCGTGGCGCAACACGTAGGAGCTGTGGCCGCTGCCAACCTCGACGATGGTTTCAGGGCGATGATGCCGCACCTGGGCATAGGCAATGGCGGCGTCGGCCAGACCGAAGAAGGTATTCGACGGGTCGTAGCGAATCTCGCCACGGTCGAGCGCCTCCAGCATCTCGTCGACCCATGGAGCCAGGTCTTGGAACGAAGCGTCGACGGCCGCTTCGTTCCAATCGAGGTGCGTGCAGGCGAAGTGCCCCGGCCCGGGCTTTGGCCTCGGGATGAGCAGCGTTTCACCCCTGCGGCCGACATGAAGTCCCAATCGGTGGAACAGGCGCTTGACAGTGCGTACCAGCACGACGTTAGGGCTCCGCCGGCAAGCCGTGGGGCCGCGCCGGATCGAAGGGCTCGATCGGATGGCCGAGGAGGGCGGCGGCGATGCGCTCGGCAGCGTGACCATCGCCGAAGGGATTGGATACGTCGGTCATCGCGCGGTAGGCGGCGGCATCGTTCCACAGGCTCATCACGTTCTCGACAATCGCATCTTGGTCCGTGCCGACGAGCCGGGCGCATCCTGCCTCGAGGGCTTCGCCGCGCTCGGTGGTCTGCCGCAGAACGAGGGTCGGAACCCCCAGACTCGGGGCTTCTTCCTGCACACCCCCCGAATCGGTGAGGATGAGAAAGCTACTGCGGAGGAGGCGTAGGAAAGCCGGGTAGTCCAGTGGCGGTAGCAAGACCACGCCCGGCGTCTGCCCGAGCTCGCTCTCGATGGTCGCCTTGACCTGAGGGTTCGGGTGGACGGGAATCGTCACTTCGAGCTCGGGGCCGAGGCGCTCGATCAGGGTGCGCACCGCCGCGCAAATGTGCATCAGGCCGTGGCCGATGGTCTCGCGTCGATGGGTGGTGAGCACCAGCCGACGGGTGCCGGTCGACACCGAATCCGGATCGGCCTTCGCGACCGATGCGGACAGGGCGTCCGGTGCCGCCTGCTGGGTGCCGGATGGGGCGCGGTCGAGGATCCAGCCCACGGCGTCGACCACCGTATTGCCGGTGACCAGAATGCGGTCCTCCGCGACACCCTCGGCGAGCAGGGCTTGGCGCGCGCGTGCGGTGGCGGCGAAGTGCAGGTCGGCCACCCGGCTGACCAGACAACGATTTGCCTCTTCGGGGAACGGGTTGGTCAGGTCGCCGGTGCGCAGGCCGGCTTCGACGTGGGCGACGCGAGCTCCCGCATAGAAGCCAGCGACCGCGGCGGCCATGGTCGTGGTGGTGTCGCCCTGGACCACCACCCAATCGGGGCGGCTCGCGTCCAGCACTTCGTCGAAACGTTCGAAAATCGCCGCGGCAACGCGATTCGGGGTCTGACCGGCGGTCATCACGTCGAGGTCGATGTGCGGTTGGATGTCGAAGACGGCCAAGGCCTGCGCCAGCAGCTCGCGATGCTGCGAGGTGGCGACGACCCGAACGTCGACCGCGGCATCTTGTGCTGTCAGCGCGCGCACCACCGGCGCGAGCTTGATCGCCTCGGGCCGCGTTCCGATCACAATGAGAATGGTCATTGGTTGTTGAATCACTTGGTTGGTTTGATCACCTGGAGGCGAACGTAGAAATCTTGTTCCGGTTACCACAGGCTGATTCGAGACGGGCAAGCAAAGCCTTGCCCAAGCGACGACCGGATTGGCCGTCGGCGGGTTGATGATTCGATGGCGCGCAAAGCTGCCTTGCGAGGTCCGCGCGCTCGGACCGCCACTTCGACGGATCCTCGAGGCTGTCATCAATCGCTTCGATCAGCGACGCTGGGCTGTCGACGAGGGGAATCGCTTTGGACGCGACGACCGGTTGGTAATGCTCGTATTGATAGTACGTTTTGATTCGGCGCACGTCCGGCGCGCCAGGCGCCAGGTCGTAGGCGACGTTGATGGTTGGTCGGTCCGCGATGGCAGCCTCGAGACTGATCGTCGAGGCAATGTTGATCACCACATCGGCATGGACGACAGAGGCGATCCCATGCTGGGTTTCCGCAGACCCTGGACAGAAGCCATCGATGCCCGGCGCGCGGCCGTCGTGGCCGGTGCCGGGGACGTCGACAATGACATTGTCGCGGGCTGCGAGCGCGGTGAATCGTGCGCCGGAGTCTGTGGGGTGGAGACGCACCAATAGCTGGGGATCTTGGGCGACCCGCCCGCGGTCGATGTCATCCGCCAGGCGCTCGACAACCAGGTGCTCGTGCGGTGCCAGGAAAGGGGTGCACGTGGCGTAGAGCAAGATCGGGCGTTTGGGGTCCAGCCCCACGCGGTGGCAGAAATCCTCGCGCGTGCCACGCATCTCGGCGTCGGCATACCAGTCGAAATGAGGTACGCCGACCGCGGTGCAGGTCTGGTTTCGGGATTCCGGGTAGTAACGACGAAGATCCTTTCCCATCTGGTCCGACCAATAGAAGTAGGCGTCGTACGAAATGGGCAGCGGGCCCTTGGACGTTGGATTGTCCCAGGAGTTGATCCAGCAAGCTGTGCTCAGGCCCATGCTCTGAGCGACCCGAATCGGGGCGGCTTCGATGGGCAGATATGCTGTTGTCGAGACGACGAGCCGGGCGTTGTGGTCGCGAAAGAGCTCTTGATAGCCCACCACGGCCGCGGGGTAGTTGGCGGCATAGGCCGCCGCCTCACGCCTGCCCAGGTCTTCGATTCGCGCGGCGCCCGTAACCATGGCCTCGAGCCCGACGGCGGCCTCTTGGAGCAGCGCCCGAAGCCCATGCCGCCGGCTGTGGCGGAGTTTGGCTCGCCGGGTGCTGTTCATGGTTTGAGCGAAGAAGAGGCGGCTGCGCTTACGGGCGATCCGGCCGGGCTCGCCTGCATGGGGATCGACGTCCACCAGCGGCGCGACCGCCGCAGCCCGAGGCAGCCGGCGTCGGAGCTCCGAGACGAGAGCGGGATGGGCAAGTATGACGACTAGCGCCCGTTCGAGGAGTGTCTCGAGGACTGTGGTCTGGACGAAGGTCCGGGCGCCCCATCCGGTACCGACGACCAGGACGATCGAATCGTTCATCGGTGGTCCTCGGCCAGACGTGCCTCACCGTCAACGGCCCTTGCTGGTCGCTGTAGCTGCTCGCTGACATCGACGAACCGATACGGGTACGCATAGCTGGAAAAAAAGGCCCGATCAGGCAGCCGCGGTAGGTCGGCGCCGAAGTAACTGGCGAAGATCAGGCGGAACGTATTGACCGGTGATAGCTCGGCGCCCAGGACGGTAGCCGCGTCGCGCTCCGGCAGGTTCACCGCATTGAGGATGACCATGCGCTCGCCGACCAAGGCTGGCGTGGGTTGCCATGCGGGACTGCTGGTGTTCCAGTCAACCGAGGAGCTCGGACCGTGATCTCCTTGAATCACGATGATCGGTTCGGGCTCGGTGGCAAGGAGCTGGTCGACGATTCCCAGAATGCGGTCGCTGATAAATGTGACTTGTTCGAGGTAGGCACGCCGCGTATCCGTGACGGGCTGTGGCTGCGGTGTACCGTCGGCGCGAAAGAGAAAAGGCGGGTGCGGGCAGAGAATGTGCGCGAAGGTGTAGGTCGGCTCCGGCATGCGGGCGATGGACGGTAGGCGATCGAGGGCGTAGAGGACGGTCGCCCGGCGGTCACTGTCGAGGAGCCCTCGCAGCGCCGGCGCCAAGAGCGAGGACTCGAGCAGAAGTGTCGAAAGCTCATCGAGGTGGCCGCCGCGAAACCTGAGATCGGCTCGCGGGTTGTCGTTGGTGATCCCCTTTCCTGAGCGGAAATGAGCCGTAGTATAGCCATGAGCATCGAGGAAACGGAGTACCTCGTTGTCTTCGATCTGTTCGTTGAACATATGCCACGCGCTTTCATCTGGTGGCATGTCGGTGACGTAGCGCATGTTCAGCGAAGCCGTCAACGACAAGAAGGTGCTTGCATAGTTAGACACGCTCTCGCGGGCGACGAAGAAACCGCGCTCTTCGAGGCGATCGGTCAGTGTTCGGCCGGTAAGGCCGAATCGGTCTCGCAACACGTCGTCACGCCCGAAAGCATCGAGCACAATGTAGTAGATGTCGCGGCGAGCGTCAGGATCCAAATTCCGCGTATCCGCGGCGCGGTGATCCGCCTGCTGATGGCCGCCATCTCGGTGCGCCAGTTGCCAGGCGACGAGAATCGATAGGTTGACGGCGATCAGGGTCCCGCCTACGGTGTTCAGGATCGTCGTCGCGGTGGTCGGCACATGGCGACTGCGAGCGATTCGCCAGATCGCGGCGGTCAGACCGAGGGCGTAGAGTGCCAGAACGAAGCGCTGTACGCCCCAGGCTGGTGGCCAGAGCCGGTACTGGAAGATGATTGTGACGACGTGGCCGTAGGAGCACAGCGCGATCCACACGATAGTGGTGAGCAGTGCCGCCCGATGTCCATTGCCGAGCCAACCGCGAAGGACGAGGAAGCCGAGGCCGACGAGCGCGAGACAGACGGTCATCGGTAGCGCGAGGTCGCGAACGAACAATTGGTCGCGGTTGGCCGCGAACAAGAAGAGCACCGGATACACGGCGAACAGCCATGGATGTGCAAGCCTCGGCAACGGTCTGACGCCAGACGTTGAGGAGGCAGGATCGCTTGCAGACGTTCGCCGGCTCATGCTCGCGTCTCGTGCCGGGAGGCTTCTTGGGCTCGATGGGTGCCCTGCGCCGAGGCCTCATCGATCAGACGCCGGATCGCCTCCAGCACAGGAACATGACCATGGTAGGTGCGCTCGAGGTCGCGGGAATAGAGGTCCAGGACCAACTCGGTGTAGGTGTCGCGAGGCAAGGTGAAAAAGGGCTCGACATAGCGGGCCGTAGGCGCGTCCGCGAGCAGGCGAGATGCCCAGGCCGACGAGGCCATGCCGAGGTGGTCCCATCGCTGGCAGTGCTCGTTTTGTGACCGGTAGAGGGCGAGCAGAGCGCGTTTGTCGTCTGCGGCCGAGGTGATGTCGACAAAACTATTGGCGAAGAGCGCGTTGTGCACCTGGTAGCCCCAGATCTCGAAGTCCTTGGTCTGACCGCCGGCACGACGGTCGAGCGCCAAAGCGAGCATGTGGTTGACCAGCCTGTGCTTGGCCGGACGATCGAGAACCCAAGGCAGCAACACGACGTCGGGAGCTGTCCGCGAGATCAGATCGATCAATGCATCGAGATCTTGGATCGTCGGTCGTGGTGTGAGATTCGAGAGGCCGAGATTGTATCGGGTCGCGCCGAGTCGTTTGCAGACGGCGGCTGCTTCCCGGTCGCGGACCGCGATCGATTCAGCCGTACTATCCGCGTAGCCGATGTCCCGTTGGGCGCCGTCGGTGACAAACGCGATGTGGAGCTCGGCGCCGGCGCGGCCCGCCAAGGTCAAGGTGCCACCGGCGCCGATCGATTCGTCGTCCTGGTGAGGTGCGAGCAGCAGGAGACGCTGGACGCGGTCGAGGGGCAGTGGGAGCGGTTGTAGCGTGCCAAGGAAGAAGTCTGTGCCGCATACCGCACTCATCCGTTCCAGATCGTCGAGACCCCGCCAATCCTTGACCAAGAAGCGGTACGGGCCGGAACGGGCACGCAGCGCGTGGGTCTCGCGAATGCGCGTGCGCAGGCGGATGAGCCGCCGACGAATCGCCGCGATCATCCGAGCCACTCCGGGAAACGCCGATCGAGCAGGTCTTCGAGCGCTGCGACGTGGGACCGATAGTGGTCGAGCAGCATTGCTTGGACGTCTCCGGGCATCCGCTCGTCGCGCGCAGGCCGGTAGAAGGGCTGCTTGGCCAGGTGGCGGAGGGCATCCCGCCGTCGAGTGTCCCGGGTCAGCCGCACCGTGAGCGCTTCGCAAGCGCGCAACCAGAGACGGACGGCGGGCGTCAGTCGCATGGCCCAGGGCCGCAGGCTCAAGGTGCGGTTGCGGTTGTGACGGCTACCGGCGCCGGCCTGCCCCAGTTCCGGATCCACGTCGAGAAATCGGTAGAGCGCGGCCAAATCGCGGCCTGGATCAATCGCCGCCTGCTCCAAGCTGCGGACATGGATGCGCTCGGGAGGGAAGACGCGGAAGAGGTCGGCGAGACTATCGGCGTAGTGGCCCCGAGCGCGGTACGAGAGATGGTCCCGTGCCCAAGCGCTGGCCGTACAACGCTCCTTCTCTGCTTCCAACGCTGCGCCAAAGGAGAGTGTTTCACGACCCTTGCCGACCTCGTTCCAGTAATGAGACCAGGCACGGGTGATGGGGTCGCGTAGGGTCACCACCAACTTGGCCTCGGGTACGAAGCGTGCCAGGCGCGCGTGTGCCGGTCGCCAGAACAGCAGGTCGGCACTCTTCTCGCCGATGGCGCGAACGCCGCCTTGAGCACGGTGAGCTGGGGCGAAAAGCTGCGCGTACTGATCGGGATCGTGGGTGGCCTCCCAGGCGTCGGCGTCTGCCTCACCATCCAGCCACGCTCGTCGGCCGACGATCTCGGACTCGATGAAAAAGGCCATGTCGTCGTGTGGATGGACCCACACATCCGGGTGGGCGCTCAGCCAGCGGCCGAGCCCTGTCGTGCCGCAGCGACGCTCGCCGATGATCAGGAACGATGGAAGGAGCGATGCCGGGGTTTCCATCTTCAGCCGAACAATCGCCGCACGCGGCGGCCGGCGCGATGCAACGGGCCGATCTTTCGCGGTGATGGCGGCTTGCCTCTTGCTTGGAGGCGGCGGATGCGCCGATAGGCGCGGGTGCCACTTCCGGGTGCCGGCCGAGTCTCGGTTGGCGGTGCCTCGGTTGGCAGGGCTTTTCTACACAGATACCGGATGTGAAACCGATCGGAGATGTCGCGTGCGATGGGGGTGAAGCCGGCGCGCGTGAGCAGAAGATCCATGGTGTCACGGGTCAGATAGAAGGGATGGTCGATCTTGAGCGCGCCGCTCAGGTAGCCGACTTGCATGCAGACGGCTTCGAAGTCGAGGGCGTCGACGAAGAAAAGGCCGTCCTCGGTAAGCCAGCTGTGGATGCGTTGCAGGACACGAGCTGGATCGAGCAGGTGGTCGATCGTTCTGCACAGCAGAATGATATCGAAGCGCCGATCTCCAGGGTCGTAGCCCTCGGCGGTCGCGCAGGTGGACTCGAGGCCGGCGGCGCGCGCCAACTCGGTCTCCTGCGGAGAAGGATCGACGCACATTGCCTCGAGACCGTGCCGGTCACGCAGGTAGGTGGCGACCTCGCCGCTCGATGCGCCGAGATCGAGAAGCTGGCGGTGCTGATCTCCGAGACGGTGACCGAGCATCTTCTCGATCGCCTGCTCGGCATAGCGCTGTCGACCGGCTGCCCGTTCCTGCGGACTGGCGAGGGCGCCCGTGAAGGCCGTGATGAGCGGCCGATACCAGTCTCGATAGAAGACGTCGTAGGATTCCGCCGTCGGTCGCGGATCGAGAAAGACCAAGCCACAGGACTCGCAGAGTGCCGAGCCGATCGGCAAGCCATAGCGGTCATGGCGGGCGATCTGCGTAAAGGCCTCGGCTCCACAGGCGTTGCAAGTGGTCGTCCGTTCGAACGTGAAGCTGCTGACGTCGAAAGCGAGCTCGGCAAGGCGGCGTTTGCGCACGAATGTGGGATCTTCTGGGTCGGGTCGAAAGCCGAACATCAGGATGCCTCCTTCGGCGCATCACTCGCGCCCGCAATGGGCTCGACCGACCATGCGTGATCCAGAAGGATGTCTCCCCGCGCGCGCGGCGGTAGGCGGCCTGTCCCGAAGAAATCTCCGCTGACGACCTCGAGCGCGGCGGCAGGCTGAAGCCAGTCCGCGACCGTTTCGTCGAGCTTGCACCAAAGATCGAAGGGATAGCGTCCGGGTACCAGTGGCAGTCGCGGAATCCGACACACGATACGACCGCGAGGGGGCAGCGCGAAGGTCTCTGTATGACTGGTGCGCGAAAGGCAAGTAGCGAGCGGTCGCTCGTAGAGATCGAGCAGTCCGAGCTTGAAGATGGCACGTTCGGCCGCGGCCCCGTCTCGGGTTTCGTAGTCGATCACGATGTCGAAATCGGCACCGGCAGGTATCTGGTCGAGTACCGTTCCGCCCGGCGCACGAAAGGTGAGGCTCGTGAAGCGGATGGCACCTGTGCCCTTGCGATCCTCGCGTTGCGCGAGGGAGACTTGGCCGCCATCTGCGTTGCGCGTCAAGTACTGCTGGATGACGTCACTGACGCTACCCTGGCTGAGGGTCGTGCCGTGCTCGAGGAGCACCGCACGCTGGCAGAGGGCGGTCACGGCTGCCAGGTTGTGGCTGACGAAGAGCACGGTGCGACCGGCTCTCGCGATCTCGCCCATCTTGCCGAGGCATTGTTGCTGGAACGCATGATCGCCGACCGCGAGTACCTCGTCGACCACCAGGATCTCCGGGTCGAGATGGGCCGCGACCGCGAACGCCAGGCGCATGGTCATTCCGGAGGAGTAGCGTTTGACCGGCGTGTCGACAAAGGTGCCGGTGCCCGCAAAGTCGATGATGTCGTCGAGCTTGCGGTCGATCTCGCGCTTCCTCATGCCCAGGATCGCGCCATTCATGTAGATGTTCTCGCGTCCTGTCAGATCGCCATGAAAGCCGGTGCCGACCTCGAGCAGGCTGCCCACACGGCCATGCAAGGTGACCCGCCCTTCGGTGGGCGCAGTGATGCGTGAGAGGACTTTGAGCAGGGTAGACTTGCCAGCCCCATTGTGGCCGATGATGCCTACTACCTCGCCGCGCGCGATCGACATCGAGACCCCTCGCAGTGCCCAGATCACGTCCTCGGCGTGATCCCGGTCTTCGAGGTGCGAGAGCTTGCGCAGGCGCCGGAAGTTGCGAATCGGGGAGGTCACGAGGCTGACCATCGCGCCCGCCAGGGTGTCGGCTTGCTCCTCGCGCACGCCCACGCGGTAGACCTTGGACAGATCCTGGATGTCGACAGCGATCTCGCTCATGGTGTGATTGTCTTCTCCACGATCAGAGGACGTCGGCGAACGCGCGCTCTTTGTGACGGAAATAGATCGCGCCCGAGACGAAGAGCGCGAGCGCGGTCAGGGTCCCGACGGCGATCAGGTCCCAAGGCATGGGCGTGGCCCCGATCAAGGCGGCACGGAAGCCACCGATCACCCCGACCAGGGGATTCATCGCGATCAGCAGCCGCAGATGGGGAACTTTCTCGGCGAGCAACGAGACCGGCCATACCACTGGCGACGCGTACATCAAGAGGGGCACGGCGAAGCCGACGAGCAACTTGATGTCTCGATATTGCACGGCGAGGGCCGACAACCACATGCCGCCCCCGGCTGCGGTCAGCACCATGATCAAGATCAGTAGAGGTAAGAAGACGATCTGCCAGCTCGGCACCGTCTTGTAGATGATCAAATAGGGCGTAATCATCAGCAGCGCAATGGCGAAGTCGACGAGATTCGACAGCACCGGGTTGACCGGAATGATCATGCGTGGAAAGTAGACCTTGGAGAGCATCTTGTTGCCGATCAAGCTGCCGGTCGCGGTGGTGAAGGCGCCGGCAAAATAGGTCCACGCGACTACCGCGGCGTAGGCGAAGAGTGGATAGGGAGTGTCTCCGCTGTCGATCTGTGCCAGGTTGTTGAAGATGAAGTTGAGTAGAACGGTGGTAACCACCGGCTTGAGGATTGCCCAGGCGAAGCCGAGCACAGTCTGGGCGTAGCGAACCTTGATGTCTCGTCGCACCAGCAGCCACAGCAGATCTCGGTATTCCCAGAGCTCGCGCCAGTCAACCAGCCGGCGCGGTTTCTCGGCATCGATGACGATGGTCGGCGGGCTCATGATGCGAGGCGCCCCGCATCTCGCTCCACAGGTCGGGCGGCCGAGCCGAGGCTGATCCACTGCCAGACAAAAAAACCATTGTCGACTTCGCCAGCCAGGAAGGAGCGCCACTCGGATGCCATGGCATCTGGGTCGAGCCAGTCCGGGAAAGCTCGGTGCGCTTGATCGATCATCGCTTCGGCCCATGGGCGTAAGGGGCCACGGAGCCATTCACGTTGCGGGGTTTGGATCGGGCGCTTGGGTGTCTCGATCAGCGTGCACGGCATGAGCTGCCTGGCGATGTCCCGCAGCATGGCTTTGTGGGTTCCGTCCGCACGGATCTTACGCTCGGCCGGTTGGCACACGGCGAGCTCCACCAGCCGATGATCGAGGAAGGGCTCG
>CALFAM010000353.1 GCA_937948815.1 uncultured bacterium | reverse complement strand
GAGGGCCGAGAGCACAGCCTTGATGAACACCTCGTAGTGGTCGGTGTTCGGAATCACCTCGACGCGGAGGTCCAGGTTCTCAGCGCCGCCGAGCTGCTTCTCGAGACGGTCGAGGTTGCGCTGGTACGCCGGCTCGCCGTCCAAGTCATCGTCGGCGGTGGCGACATAGAGCCAGGACCGCCGTTTCGGATTGGCAGCGTTGACGGATGCGATCTGGTCGATGAACGTCGACTCCAGGTCATAACCCATGCCGACCATGTCCGCGGCGGCGATCAGGACGTGGCTGTCGAAGAGGTGGGGCGCATGGGTAAGGGTATAGATCGGGAAGAGGCAGCTGCCCGACACCCCGATGATCGTCCGGTGACCATTGGCGCGGAATTGTTTCTCGAGATAGGGGAAGACTTCGTGCTCGAGATGCTCGAGCGCTTTCGGCGCATCGGGCGACCCACCGAGGGTCTCGCGTCCCCACATGCCGTGGGTCTGCACGGTCGGCACCGGACCCATGTTGCTCAGGCTGACGACGATGGACTCCGGAATCCGTTCCCGTGAGGCCTGGTGCTTGACGATGCCGGCCAGGGTTTCGAAGAACCGGTGGCCGTGCCCACCGCTGGCGAAAATCACGGGATAGGTGTGGTCGTCGCTCGCCTCGGCGAAGCTGTCGGGCAACCACACCTTCAGGGTGACCTCGTCGTCGAGAAGCGCCGAGCGGAAGGTCATCGTTTGGCCGAGGATGATCGGCTCGGTCTCGACGATCGCGAAGCTGTGTTCGACGTGCGCGGGTGTGCCCAGCGGTACTGGGTCTTGCCCGAAGGTCGGGAGCGAGAGCAACAGCAGGCAGAGAATGGGAAGGCCTCGTGGCATGCGATGTCCTTTCGCGCGGGCGCGCGCGGTCGTCGGTGACGGGTCGCGTGCTCAGAGTCCCTTGACGGTCCTCGGGTTCCCGGGTTGACACGATTGATACATCACACGCAGCAAGCGCCCGCCGCGCGGAATCACGCGAAGTCGTCTGCGGGCCTGCACATGGGCGGGGCGCGCGGTCGATCGGGTGGTCGAAGCGGAGCGGCGGTCAGGGTGCTTCCGAAGTCGCCTGACCGGTGGCAGGAATCAGCTCGAGGGCGATCAGCCGGTCCTTGCCGCGCAGGTAGAGCAGGCCGTGCGACAGGACCGGCGCATTCCAGGCTGGGTGACGAAGCAACGGCTTGCCGCTGGCGTCGGCCGGCTTGGCTTCGGCCACCTTGCGGAAGCGCTCGGCATTCGCTTCGACCAGCCACAGCTCACCGTATTCGGCAAGCAACACGAGATGGCCATCGGCCAGCAGCATGCTCGAACGGCCTGGTAGCTTCTCGCGCCAGCGCACCTCACCCGTCTCGAGATGGATGCAGCGCAGCTCTGCGTCGCCGGAGCCTCGCCCGCTGACGCCATAGAGGTGGCCCTCGTGGAGAACGGGGGTCGCCCAGTGGCTGAGCAGCCGTTCCTTGCGACGCTCGTCTTTCCAGACGACGTGGGGCCCGTCCGCGGTGATCCGCAGCAGCGCGCTTCCCGGGCCATAGGTCTCACTGATGAAGACGAGATCGCCGCTGACCACCGGTGTCGCAGCGTTGACGCTCTCGAGAATCTTGGCCCGCCAGGGAAAGTGGAAGTCCAAGGTGCCGCGGGTGGGCTCGAAGCCGATCAAGCCACCTCGCGCAAAGTGGAAGCCCCACCGGCGGTCGGCGATCGTGGTGATCACTGGGCTGGCGTAGCTGGCCAGCTCGTCGCTCAGTCGGTAGCGCTCGGTGCCGGTCATCTTGTCGAACGCGACGACTCCGGTTCCGTTGCCGCGCACCTCGCCGGTTTTGATCCCCGGCGAGTCGGCCGGGCTGCCGCCAATCGGCACGATGAGCAGTGGGCCTTCGATGATCGGCGTCGAGCCGGCGCCGAAGAAGTTCTGTTGCACGCCGTAACGCGCATTCGTGTCGACTTCCCAGAGAAGCTTGCCGTCCGTGACCTGATGGGCGCGCAAGCGACCTTCGACCCCGAAGATGTAGACCCGGTCTCCGTCGATGACCGGGACGGCACGCGGGCCGCCGCTGTAGCCGTACATGTCTTCGTAGGTGGTCGCGTAGGTCTGCTGCCAGAGCTGGTCGCCGGTCTCACTGGCGACAGCGGTGAGCCGGGCCGTGTTGTCCGTGCGGTCAAAGACGAAGAGACGACCATCGGCCACCGAAACACTGGCGTAGCCCTCGCCCAGCGCCATGTCCCAAACCAGTCGCGGGCCGCCTGCCGGCCAGGTCGTGAGAATGCCGGTCTCCGGCGAACGCGCATCGCGACCGCTGCCGAGAAACGACGGCCAGTCCGCGCCCGCCGTCCGGGTGACCGGAACCGCGTCGGCGTCGGCCAGCAGAGGCTGCGCCTGAGGCATGGACACGAGGCTGAGCGTCGCGAGCACCAGCAGGCTTCCACGCATCGGGCGGGCACGCGTCCACGAAGAAGGGCACGGAAAAGGGGGAGGGGTGGCTCGGAAGCGGGACGCGATTCTCTCGATGATCATGATGTCCGATTCTAGCCTGCGCGCGGTACGATGGCCGCTCGACCACGATTCGTTCCGGCGGACGGCGCGCGGCCCGCGCGTGTGCCCCCTGCACATGACCCCCTGCGTAGGGTCGGTGGATGTCGCCGAGCTTGGGCGTGGCAATCTTTCGTATGAGCCGCTGACGTGTCCGATTCGCCGCCCCTCTCGACCAACCGCACCGAACAGACGCTGCAGCCTCGCTTCGTGGGGCGCCCGTGGGTCGGCGCGCTGCTCACCTTCGTGTTGACGTTCGGCGCGGCCGCGCCCTTGCTCGTGTCGGCACCGGTCATCCTCGACACCGATTCCTACTTTCATCTCGCGATCGCGCGTCTCTACCAAGAACAGGGCATGGTCGATGCCTTGCCCTGGGCACGTTTCTCGGCCATGGCCGAAGGCTATGGCGATAAGGAAGTGCTCTTCCACGCCTTGCTCGCACCCTTTGCCGACGGCACCTCGACCCGAGGCGGCCGCGTGGCGCTGGCCCTTCTGGTGGCCGGGGCGGCCGCGACCATGGCCCTCGTCGCGGTGCGGGTGGCCGGGGTTTGGGGCCTGCTGGCTCCATGGCTGGTCTTGCTCGGCGCGCAAACCTACTTGCTGCGGGTCGTTCGTCTGCGGCCGGAGCTCCTCGCGTTGATTCTCTTTTTGCTGGCTGCGGCTCTGGTCGGCCAGCGCCGCTACCGGCTCCTGGGCGGAGTGGGTTTCGTCTTTGCCCTTGGCTATACGGCCTTTCACGCCTTTCTGGGCCTGTGCGGGCTGTGGTTTCTCTTCCGGGGCCTCTGGCGGCAACGGTGGTCGTGGCAATTGGCTCTCTACCCGTTGATCGGTGTCGGCCTGGCCCTCGTCGTTCACCCACACTTTCCGCACAACTTGGTGATCTGGAAGATCCAGAGCATCGACTTCTTCCGGCTCAAGGACGTGCTCGACGTCGGTGGAGAGATCGGGCCGCCGAGCGCCGACGTGATGCTGATTCGCAACGCCGGACTGTGGATTGCCTTTGCTGCCTTGCTGCTGGTGCGTGGACGGCGCGGCGATCAGGGCGCCGAGTCCGAGCGTGCCACGTCCGAAGACGGCGATACGGCGCGAGACACGCGCGATGCGCTGGCAGTCGGCGCAGTGGTCTTCGGTCTGCTGTATCTGCTGATGGCGCGCTTCGCGATCTATGCGGCGCCCTTCGCCTTGCTCTGGGCGCTGGCGTGGGCCGCGCGCGGCCCGGCGCGGCTCGGACAGCTGCACCTGCCGCTGCCGCCACTCTCGCTGCCATTTCCGGGGATGGGAAGCGCTGGCAAGGCGCGCGCCTGGGGTCCGTGGAGTGTGGCGCTCCCGTGGGTGCTCGTGCTCACCCTGATCGGGAGCAGCTTGGCGGCGGTCCCCTTCCTCCGCACGCGCCTTTTCGCTGAAGGGCCGATCGACCGTGAAACCGAGTGGGCGGCGTTCGGACGCAGCATGCCCCCCGGCGCCCGCGTCGCCGCGGAGTGGGGAAGCGGCCAGCTCTACCTATTCTGGGCCCCGCAGGCGCTCTACCTGAACGTGCTCGACCCGATCTTCATGGCGGTGCCGTTTCCCGAGGCGCATGCCGCGCATCGTGCAGTGGTCACGGGCGACGAGCCCGACGTGCCGTGGGCGCTCCACGCGCGGCTCGACAGCGATCACCTGGCCGCGCCCTTGTTGGCGATGTCTGAGCGGCTGCTTGCCCGCACCATGGCGGATCCACGCATCGAGACTCGCTTCGCCGGCCTGACGCGCCTCTACGCCATGACGCCGGATCGCAACGGCGACTTCGTGCTCGACTGGCGGGTCGTGCCACCGGAGACGCCCTTGCCGGTCACGGCCGACGCGCCGATTGCTTCGTGGTCGTTCTATCCGCGCGCGAGCAGTGAGCTGGAACGTCGCCTCGAGGGATTCGTCGATGCGTCTCGCCTACCATCGCCCGCGCCGTGTCAGGCGTTCGTTCAACAGCTCGCCGTGGCGCGTCCGATTCGTCCCGTCTTCGAGCTGGCGCCCTGGGGACCGACACGCCTGTGGCTCGATGATCGACTGCTGGTGTCGCAGGGAGGGGAGAGCGCTGCGATTCTCGGCCGCGGACCACGGGTCGAGCTCGATCTCGCCCCCGGAACCCACCGGCTGACGGTGGAGACGTGCGCTGCGAACGCGCAGTCGCGCCAAGGCTTCTACCTGCTCGCGCGGGCCGCCGGCTGAGCGCGCGACATCCGAGAATCGCAAGACCTGCCGAGCGCCGAGGGGGCATGGCCGCGCTGCGGTATGCTCTCGCCGCTTCATTCAGAACCGGATTGCAAAGACCGGATTGCAGCGGGGACCGTGCTTCACCATGACTGCGCGCGCCAGGACGGGGCCAAGCCATGTTCAGGCTCGGCGAGGACCGGGCCGCACGATGAGAGCGGGCGGAGGGGAACTCTCGGCGCCAGCTGCGCGCCATGACAGGAAAAGGGGATTGCTCATGCGCGAAAGTGGACGGAAGATGATCAATGGGACGTCGTACGCCGGCGCGCTGCTCGGCATCCTGCTCTGCCTCCTGTGGGCGCCTTGGGTGGGCGCTGCGGATGACGCGGACGCGGCCGACTCCGCAGATACCACGTTCGATCAGCTTTCGTGGCGCAACATCGGCCCGGTGAACATGAGCGGGCGGGTGGCGGATGTCGAGGGGGTCGTGGGAGATCCGCGAACGCTCTACGTCGGCGCCGGCTCCGGCGGTGTCTGGAAGTCCACGGACGGGGGCGTGACCTTTGCGCCGATTTTCGACGATCAACCGGTCGCCTCGATCGGTGACATGGCGGTGGCGCCCTCCAATCCTGCGGTCCTTTACGTCGGTACGGGGGAAGGCAATGTCCGCAACAGTGTTTCCTTCGGCAATGGCGTTTATCGCTCGGGAGACGGAGGGGAAACCTGGACCCATGTCGGGCTCGAGGAAACGCAGTACATCG
The DNA here is from genome assembly GCA_937948815.1 of uncultured bacterium. Classification (GTDB taxonomy): domain Bacteria; phylum Acidobacteriota; class Thermoanaerobaculia; order Multivoradales; family J023; genus J023. The sequence goes on along the minus strand of CALFAM010000353.1, from coordinate 1,721 downwards.
CGCGCGTGGTCGTCGATCCGACCGATGCCGACCGCGCCTTCGTCGCCGCCATCGGGCCCATCTATGGCCCGCGGGACACCCGAGGTGTCTACCGCACCCAGGATGGCGGTGCCTCGTGGGAGAAGGTGCTTTATCTGGACGAGGACCACGGCGCCGCGGACCTCGACATCGATCCGACCAATCCCAACGTGTTGTTCGCGACCCTCTGGCGTTTCCGCCGCGAGCCCTGGGACTTCAAGAGTGGATCGAAAGAGGGAGGGGTGTGGCGCTCGCGCGACGGCGGCACCACGTGGAGTCGGCTAACCGTCGGCCTGCCCGAAGAGATGGGGCGTGTCGCGGTCAAAATCGCGCCGTCGAATCCCGAGGTCGTCTACGTCATGGCGGAGTCCAACGACGGCATTCTCTTCCGGTCCGACGATCGCGGTGAAACGTTCCGCAAGGTTTCGGACGACGTCCAGCTCGTCTCGCGCGGCTTCTACTACACCGATCTGCGGGTCGACCCAACCGACGAGAACAAAGTCTACGCCGTGGCCAGTCGCCTGTTCCGCTCGATCGATGGTGGCAAGACTTTCGAGCGAATCGCGCGCCCCGTGCACATCGACTTTCACAGCCTGTGGATCGATCCGCACGATCCCGACCGCATCTGGGTGGGAGAAGACGGTGGCGTCGCGCAGACGACCGACGGCGGTGGCAGCTGGCGGGTCCCCCGAACGCTGCCGATCGGTCAGTTCTACCAGGTCTTCATCGGAGCGGAAGAACCGTTCTACACCATTGGCGGCGGCCTCCAGGACAACGGAACCTGGTACGGCCCGAGCCGCACCCGGGAGCCTTACGGCAGCACCGTACACGACTGGAAGATGATGTCGTTCGGCGATGCCTACTTCGTGGTGCAGCATCCGACGAAGCATCATCTCTACCTTTCGGAGTCGCAGGCTGGCAACCTCATGCGCACCGACGTGCGGACGTTCCAGCAGCAAGTGATCAGCCCGCAGGCAGCGCGCAACGACGGCGGCCCGGTCAGCGAGCTGACCTATCGATTCAACTGGAACGCGCCGATCGTCGCGTCGCCTCACGACGGCGAGACGATCTACTTCTGTGGCAACGTGGTGTTTCGGAGCCATGACTTCGGCTCGACGTGGGACGTCATCAGCCCAGACCTGACCACCAACGACCCTGCCAAGCAAGGGAGTGCCGGCGGGCCGGTCTGGCCAGAGAACACGACGGCGGAATACCACACGACCATCATCAGCTTCGCGGAGTCGCCGGTCGAGCGCGGTGTGCTGTGGGTCGGCACGGACGACGGCAATCTCCAGCTGTCGCGGGACGATGGCGCGAATTGGTCGGCGCTGTCCGTTCCGGGCGTTCCGGAGTTCTCGCCGGTTTCCCATGTCGAGGCCTCCCGGGTGGCGGCCGGGCGCGCGTACGTGGCCTTCGACCGACACATGTTCGACGATTTGCGGCCGCACGCCTTCCGCACCGACGACTTCGGGGCCACCTGGACACCGATCACCAACGGGCTGCCCGATGCTGGTTGGATCTGGGTGAACGAGGGGGGTGGTCAGATTCCTGGAATGTCCTACGGCGGCATCAAGCAGAGTGGTCTCGGCCGCGAGTATTCGATCGAAGGCGCACTCGACGCGTATACAACGCGTAAGTCTGTGACGATGAGGTTGCGTGGGTGAGCGAGGTCGATAGCTTCGCAAACCCAATCGACCCGACCG